>DASWWL010000119.1:0-10819 GCA_036400975.1 Novosphingobium sp.
GCAGCGAGCCCGTCCCGCCAGCGCCCCGCACCTCAGGGTCGTGCCGGACAGCCATGCGTGATGCTGCCCGGCCGTTCGCATAACAACTCACACGCATCCACGCCCGTACTGCCGGGCACATACCACAAGCGCCGGCCGCACAGCCCGTTCGCTGCTCTCTACCTCCAGGCGCACACCCGGCCTCGCCAGCGGGCGATCAAACGCGCCTGCGTCAGGCGTTGTCCCGACTGGAACGACTTTATGCCCTCTACCAACTTGCTACTGATCGAGCTTCATACGTCTGGTAATGCGATCGTAGTCGATCGGCTCGCCGCGCATCATATTCATGCGCGTGCCCATCAGGGCCATCTTCAACAGCGTGAAATCCTCGTACCATTCCAGGTCGGCTGCCGACTTTCCGGAAACCTCCTCCCAAAGGGCGATCGTTTCCTCGCGCGAACCCATGCCTTCGAGATATGTACCGACTTGCGTATTCGGCCCGTGCAGCGTCTCGGCGATGGAGATGAACCAGGCAAGATCCTGCAGCGCGCCACCCAGCGAAGGCTGCTCCCAGTCCATCACCGCAACGACATCGAAATCGTCGTCAAACATCATGTTCCCCATGCGGGCGTCGCCCCAGACGATGCCTTCGGGCTGGTTCTTCGGCCACAGGGACTTGAGCCGGGCGAGCCCCTGGTCGAGCACGGGGATCGGCGTGTCCTGCTGCACCCAGGCGACGAAACGTTCGTACTTGTCCCACTCCTGCGCGAGGCCATCGCGTGCATGCGCCGGACCGGCGAGGAACCGCACCTTGTCGAGCGGCACGGCCTGGATTTCGGCAAGACGACGGACCGAGTTCTCCCAGACCTTGCGGCGCTGCGCCGGCGTCGCATCGAACAGCCAGCCGCTCGTCGAATAGACCGGCACCGTCACCGGCACCCGCCCGTACTTCTTCTCCATCACGAAGAAGGGCTGCCCCAGAAGCGAAGGATCCTCCTCGAACCAGAGCGGCCTGGCGATCGGCACGTAACCGCCTTCATGAATCACCCGCATGACCTGGTACTGTTCTTCGAACAAATCGTCAGGAAACACGGTGAAGCTGGAGGGCTTGATCCGCAAGACGCAGCCTTGCGACCGCTGCGCCCCGCCTTCCTTCCAATGAGCGTCGAACAGCACGGTTTCATGCGATTGCCCGGCCCCGCGCGGATAATCGAGATTGTCGATATGCACCGCCGCAGAATCCGGGAGCTTGTTAGCCAGCCACTTTGTCAGGTCCCGCGCCAGATCGTTCAGATCACGCGTATTGGGTGCAACGATTACGTCCGACAAATCCCGCTCTCCCTATCGGATACAAGGCCCTTGCCGGACCCTGAAAATTCGTAATTTCGAATAAATTTTCCGATAATTTATTTAGGCAAACGCCATTCGAAGGTCAAGCCGAAGGCATCGTTCGAGAGAAACGGATAAAACGGGAAGCGCCAGCGAAGCGCTACCTGGCGGAAACGTTACGTCCGGCGACGAAGCTGGAAATGCGCTCGCACGCTTCTTTCAGCCGCAGGCCCGTTTCCATCACCTGGGAGCCGGTCATCACGTTGTGAAAACCGGCCATGACCAGCGCGAAGCTGACGCGGCCCTTCGCATCGAAGATCGGCGCCATGATGCCGCCGATCGGATAGATCGTGTCAGGATCGATCGCCGCCACCGGAATGACCGGCAATTCATCGCTTTCGGTGCCCGAAATCTGGTCCGCGATAGGACGCACGACATCGCCCGGTTTGCGGTTAAGCGCCACGAAACCGTGCTCCCGGGCGAAGCCCATCGCCTCGAACATCAGCTTCTGCCGTTCCTCGGTAGGTCTGGGATTCGCATTCTGCAGCCAGGCTTCGGCATCCTTCTGGGCCCATGCGAAGAACACTACAGCCTGTACCGAGCGCAGCTTCATCCGCGTCCCGAGCGGGATCGGATAGCCGACATGGCTGACCGAGGCCGCGCGATCGCGCAGATGCAGCATGTCGCCTTCCAGGAAATAGGCGCCCACGACGACGTCGAATTCGTCGGCCAGCGTCCGCATCTCGGGCTGCGCCACTTGCAGCGGCGAAAAATGCTCCGCCGCGGTGCGCCCGATCGCGGCCAGCGCCGGTCCCAGAACATAAGTCTTGTCGCTGGTGCGATAGAGATAGCCGACATCGACCAACCCGGTCAGCAAGGCATGGCAAGTCGCGCGGCTGAGCTTCAATGCGCGGACGAGGTCCGTCAACGCAAAGGCCTGGCCGGGATGATCGGCGATGAAGTTCAGGATGGCCGCGACGCGCCCTACGCCGGGGGAAGATCGTGACATTCCGCCGTCAATCTCTTTCGCTATTTCGAACAAGACGGGAGGTACGGCCAAGCGCGCCAATCGTCAATACCAGCGAGCCTAACTGTGAACACTGTTCTCAAGCCACCGCTTCTTCCTCGAACAACGCCCGCACGCCGGGGCGATCGATCTTGAAGGAACGATTCTTGGGAAGCGCATCCACGAATTTCCAATGCACCGGAATGTGGGTCGCCAGCACATGCTGACGCAAGTGCAGCTTCAGTTCCTCGACGGTCGGCGCCACTACATCGGGCTTGAGTTGGATCGCGGCGGCCGGGACCTGGTAAAGCCGCTCGTCGGCCACGCCGACCACCCCCACCGCCGAGATCGCCGGATGCAGCAGCATGGCGCGCTCGATCGTCTCGGGCAAAACCTTGAATCCCCCGCGCATGATCGCGCCGTCCGCCCGGCCCCGCAGCCAGATGAAACCGTCTTCATCGATGACGCCAAGATCCGAAGTTCGTATCCACTCGAGTCCCATGCGCGGGCTGACCACCTCGAGCATGCCCTCTTCTCCCGCAGGCAGCTCCTCGCGGGTTTCCGGGGCAACCACCCGCAGCTTCGCTCCATGCAACGGTCGGCCCACGCTGCCGAGCTTGGCCTTGCCGAACGCCTTGTGCAGTTCCGCCGTCATCATCGTGACGGGGCCGCCGAACTCGGTCGCCCCATAGGAAAGCAGGATCGGGATGCCGTAGTGCTCCTCGAACGCGCGGTGCACCGTGATGTCGAGCGGCGCGGCGCCAGTGCCGAAATATTCGAACGAGGCAAGATCCTCCTTGGGTATCTTTGCATCGAGGATCATGTTGATCGCCGCGGTCGGCGCCCCACCGATGCGCGGACGATACTTGAGCACGAACTTGTGCCAGGCCTCCAGCGTGAAACGGTCGAGCAGCACCGCGCGCTTGCCCGCCAGCACAGAAGCGGCGGCGCTGTGGATGCCCGAGATGTTGCCGACCGGAAAGCTGTAGAGCATCGGTGCCTCGTTCGGATCGTCCTTGCGCGTCATGCCGCTGCCGGAAAGGAATTTGGAGATGACCGAGTGCGGCAGCGGAAACTGCTTGGGCGGACCTGTCGTGCCGCTCGTCAGGATCTCCACGCTAGGTTCCGGCGCGGCATCGTTCTTCGGCCGGGGCGTGCCCTTGCCGAAGCCTTCCAGCAACCGCGCGCCCATATCCTCGATGACGATGCCGGCCATACCCTTCGCCGCCATGACTTCACGGACTTCGGGACTGAAATCCTGCTCGTACATGATGATCGCCGCCGCATCGAGCTTCTCGACCGACTTCGCGACTGCCGCCGGCGACTGGAAGGCGTAGATCATGCGGATCGTCCGGTCCTGCGCAAGCAAGCCGATCAGGGAGGAAAGCGCAGAAGGCCGGTTGCGCGGGACGAACGTGATCGGTTCATCCTTCGGAATGCCTGCGGCGTCGATTGCCCGCCAAAGCGCTTCAGCCTGCTGGCGCATTTCACCCCAGGTGTACCAGCGATCATTGAACTCGACCGCTTCCCCGCCCGGGTCGAGCGCCAGCACTTTCAAGCAATGTTGGGCCAGATCGGTCATCGGCATCGTCTCCGTTTTCCCTGTCGCGTTTCCGGCATGCACCAACGGGCAGGCTCGGCGCTTCACTCGTGGCGAGCAGTAGCCTCATGGTTCGACATTGCAAATAGTTGGTCGCAATTACAGACGAACAATACACTATTCCATGTTCATTTCGGCCGGTGGGATCAACGCGCCCGCAATATCGCCACGCACATGATAAAGCAGCGAATTAGGCTTCTTGGGCAGGCGCCCAGCCTTCAGATTCTGCCCGGCGTCGGCCGGGACAGCGGTAAACCAGACATCCCTCCCGTCAGGCCCTCCGAAACGGAGCTGCGTGATCGCGCCCGCCGGCGTTTCAAACGGAGGCAACACCGAACCATCCGGCCGGATACGTGTGATGGCGCTGGATTCGAATCCCGTGATCCAGAGATTGCCTTCGGCATCGCGCGCCATTCCATCGCAATCGTATTTCGCAAGCAACATCGTGCGTTCACCCAGCGAGCCATCAGGCCGTACGTCCGCCACGAATGTACCGTTGAAGCTTTCATTGAAGAACAAGCGCGTACCGTCAGCGCTCAGCATCATGCCGTTGACGAAGCCCACCTCCTCGGCAAGCGGTGTCACACTGCGGTTCGGATTGAGGCGATAGATACCCGCGGGACGCGGGGTTTCGCCGGCGATCACGCGATCGAGATCGACGGACCCGAACAGGATACCGCCTCGCCCATCCGGCACCATCTCGTTGACTCCGCTGAGTCCATTGATCAGCCACCCGGACCGCCCATTGGCGGGATCAGTCCATTGGATGCCGCCCTGCCCGGTCGAAAGAATCCTGCCGTCTGCATTCACCAGCACCCCGCCAGTCCACAGGCGCGCCCGGTTGTAGTTGGCGGCGCTTCCGTCCGGTGCGACCGCATGAATGCCTCCCCCGATCACATCACTGTACCATACGGTGCCGGTCGCATGATCGACGGCAAGGCCCTCCAGATAGAGGCCTCGCGCCAGAATGGTGAATTCCTTCACGACCTGCTCTCCCACGCCGATCGAGTCTCGGCTGTTACGGTACGGATGTAGCGCGTGCCCATCGATGTCCAGATGAAGAGGTCAGTTCTCGGCGAAAGTGAATGGTTCGGCCGCACGGCGATAATCGTCGGGCAGGATCTCCCGTCCGATCGGCGGCACGGCGCGAGCCCGGCAGGCGGCACGGTTGCAAAGACGGCAGGTAATGCCGATCGGCGTCATGCGCGCGGCATCCGCATCGACGCCCTGCGCATAGACAAGACGCGGCGCATGCTCGGCAGCGCATGCAAGCGCGATGGCACGCAAGACGCGTGGACGGCCATAATGTCCGCCGCCCGCGACCACTGTCCGGGCAAGGGAAAAGAAGCGCTGGCCGTCAGGCAGTTCCAGCCACTGGGTAACGATCTCTCCAGGCGTGCGAAACACCTGATGGACTGTCCACAAGGGGCAGCCGCCCCCATGCGCGGCGAAGGGGAATCCCGCTCCATCCAGACGCTTCGATACATTGCCCGCTTCATCGACACGCAGGAAGAAGAACGGCACACGCTCCATGCCCGGACGGTGGAGCGTGGTCAGACGATGCGCAGCCTGCTCGAAGCTGGCGCCGAACTGCCTCGCCAGCGCCTCCACATCGTAGCGCCTGGTTTCAACAGCGCGGGCGAAACGCTCGTAAGGCATCAGCAATGCGGCGGCGGCGTAGCCGGCAAGCGCACGTCGCACGAGATTGCTGGCGGTCTGACTCGCAAAAGTAGCACCGCGCAGGATGCCAACGATCTCGCCGCGCATCGCCGTATAGGCGATGTGGAGGGCAAGCTGAAACGCCTTGCTTTCCGCACCCAGCGTCTCGTCGATCAGCAATTGCTCATTGTGACGATCATAACGCCGGATCGAATCAACCAGCACTTCCGGCGGCAGAAAACGCACACGCACGCCACGTTTGCGCAGCCATTCGGCTGCGCCGCCCGCATCCACGATCTCACCCGCAAGCGCTTCGGCGCGAATATCGAGTGCATGAAAATAGTTTCGTTGCGCCGCTACGAAGGCGCGCGCCTCGGTCACCGGATCGGCGACTTCGCCCTCGCCGGCGACACGCTGGGCAGCCAGCGCCTGTTGCTCGCGCAAATAGGCGCCATGCAAGCGCAGCAACGCTTCGCTGACACCTGGAAAATTCGTGGCGAGATCGGCGACTTCCAAGGAGGGAAGATCGATATCCGCAAAGATCGGATCGCGCAGCGCATCACCAATACGGCGCGCGTAATCTTCTCCGTCATCGGCCGACAGATCGGCAACGTCAAGCTTGTAGCCTCGCGCAAGGCGCAACAGCAGATCGGCCGTCATCGGCCGCTGATTGCGTTCCAGCAGCGCGACATAGGACGGGGAAATACCAAGGTCCTCCGCCATAGCCTGTTGGGTCAGACCCAGTTCGCGGCGCAGTCGCTTCAGGCGCGGCCCAAGATAAAGCGGTCTAGCATCAACCATACAAGGTCATTTTGTCATGTTTCGACAATTTTACAAGTTTCGCATGTAAGGATCGACAACCCGACTCCGGCGCCCATTATGCACTGCAACAAGAGCGCTTATTCAGTCCCCATGAGCAGCCATTGCCAAAGGACTTTTCCGTGACCTATCAGCAGCGCATCATCGAAGCCGGCGAGACCATCGGCGCCCAGCAGGGCTGGAGCGGCATCGAGGCGGAATCGGTCGCGCGGATGCGGCTTCAGAACCGCTTCCGCACAGGTCTCGACATAGCCCGGCACACGGCCAGGATCATGCGTGCGGACATGGCCGCCTATGACGCGAACCCCACCGCTTACACGCAATCGCTAGGCTGCTGGCACGGCTTCATCGGGCAGCAGAAGCTGATCTCGATCAAGAAGCATTTCGGCACCACCAAGGGCCGCTACCTTTATCTTTCAGGCTGGATGGTCGCCGCATTGCGGAGCGAGTTCGGCCCCCTGCCCGACCAGTCGATGCACGAGAAAACGAGCGTTCCGGCCCTGATCGAGGAACTCTACACTTTCCTCAAGCAGGCCGACGCCCGTGAGCTCGGCCTTCTGTTCCGCGAACTCGACAAGACGCGCGAAGCAGGCAATGCGGTCGAGGCGCAACGCATCCAGCATGCGATCGACCACCACGAAACCCACATCGTTCCGATCATCGCGGATATCGACGCCGGGTTCGGCAATGCCGAGGCAACCTATCTGCTGGCCAAGAAGATGATCGAGGCCGGCGCCTGCGCACTGCAGATCGAAAACCAGGTTTCCGACGAAAAGCAGTGCGGCCACCAGGACGGCAAGGTCACGGTCCCCCACGAGGACTTTCTCGCCAAGATCCGCGCCTGCCGGTACGCCTTCATGGAGATGGGTGTCGATGACGGCATCATAGTCGCGCGTACGGACTCGCTCGGCGCGGGCCTTACCAAGCAGATCGCCTTCGTTCGCGAAGCCGGCGATCTGGGCGACCAGTACAACGCCTTTCTCGATTGCGAGGCTATCGAAGGCGTCGGCAGGCCAGGCGATGTCCTGATCAACCGCGAAGGCCGGCTGATGCGGCCGAAGCGGCTGCCGTCCAACCTTTACCAGTTCCGCCCCGGCACCGGCGAAGACCGCTGCGTTCTGGACTGCATCACCTCGCTGCAGAACGGCGCGGACCTGTTGTGGATCGAAACCGAGAAGCCACATATCGAACAGATCGCCGGCATGGTCGATCGCATTCGCGAGGTCGTTCCCAACGCCAAGCTCGTCTACAACAACTCACCGAGCTTCAACTGGACGCTGAACTTCCGTCAGCAAGTCTATGATTGCTGGAAAGCCGAAGGCCGCGACTTGTCAGGCTACGATCGTGCGAAGCTGATGAGCATCGACTACGACGGTTCGGAATTGGCTGACGAGGCGGACGAAAGGATTCGCACTTTCCAACGTGATGCCTCCGCGCGCGCCGGCATCTTCCATCACCTGATCACGCTGCCGACTTATCACACGGCCGCGCTCAGCACCGACAATCTGGCGAAGGAATATTTCGGCGAACAGGGCATGCTGGGCTATGTCCGCAACGTCCAACGCCAGGAAATCCGCCAGGGGATCGCCTGCGTCAAGCACCAGAACATGTCTGGCTCAGACATCGGCGACGACCACAAGGAATACTTCTCCGGAGAGGCGGCGCTGAAGGCAGCCGGCAAGGACAACACAATGAACCAGTTCGCGGCATAACACCGCACAAAGACTTTCCTGGGGAGGAAAGCCGGCCCGTCGTCCAGTGTGCCTGGACGGCGGGCCAATTCAGTCACGCGGCGAGCTGTGCTCTTCTACGGCGCAACAATTCAGGCATTCCCATTTCACCGAGCGCGCAGCGCTGGATAATGCGGCGACCGGCCGCGGGATCGGCAGTGGCCTTGCGCGAATGCTGGATCATCAGATTGTCCCACACCAGCACATCATGGAGTTGCCACTGGTGTTCGTAGATGCACTCCGGCGCATAGAGATGCGCGAACAGTTCCTGCAGCAGCATGGAGCTTTCGCTTTCATCCAGTTCCAGAATGCGGTCGGCATGGTATTCGGTAACGAGCAGCAGCGGCTCGCCTGTGCGTGGATGGAGCAATCGCACAGGATGATCGGCAGCGAAATCCGGCCAGTCGAATCCCGGCATGTCGATCACGAGCACATGGCGCAGCGTAAGCACCGCAAGACGCTCCCGCATTTCCGGCGACAGCTTCAACCAAGCCGCACTGCTGCTGACGAAGCTCGTCGAGCTTCCCCCCGTCGGCAGAGCGATAGGGTGCAGGCACAGCCCTTTCATCGGCACTTCGGTATAAGTATTGTCCGAATGGAACGGCAGCCGGAAACTTCCGGCGCTGACCTCATTGTCCAGCACGGTCACAATGTCGCCATCTTCGTTGTTCGAGATCGGCCCCGGCGGACCGAACCAGCTTATTACCTCGACATGCCGCTCCGGCGTGATGCGTCCGCCGCCACGGAACAGCAGCATTCCATACTCGTCGTACGCTTGCCGCAATTTCGCGATCTCTTCGGCGCTGCCGCCTTGCTGAATATCGAAATCCAGCACTTCCGCGCCCAGGTCCGCATGCAATGGGCGAAACCGCATGGCTCATTCTCCCGTTTCTCTTATTTGCAGCGGATGGTGTCTCAATCTCCCACGCCGCACAAGCTCCTAAAAGGTAGGTAATGACGCGCATCGCCACTCTGACAATGAACCCGACGATCGACGTCTCCTATGAAGTCGACAAGATGTTTCATACCCACAAGATGCGCACTCGCAACGAACGCTACGAACCGGGCGGAGGCGGCATCAATGTCGCGCGCGTGTTCACCCGGCTGGGCGGCGAGGCGACTTGCGCCTATCTTTCGGGCGGCGCGACGGGTGTGGCGCTGGACGGACTGCTCGACCGCCAGAAACTCGAAAGATTCCGCATTCCCATCGCGGATGAAACCCGGATCGCCGCAGCCGTGCTCGAATGCGAAAGCGGCAAGGAATTCCGTTTCACTCCGCCCGGCCCCGACGTGACCGAGGCCGAATGGCAAGGCGTACTCGATTGCCTCGCGACACTTGAATGCGAATACTTCGTTGCCAGCGGCTCGCTTCCCCCCGGGGTCCCGGCCAATTTCTATGCACGCGCCGGAGCGATCATCCGCCAGCGCGACATCAAGTTCGTACTCGACACATCCGGCGAACCGCTCGGCGCGACGATCGCCGCTGGCGGCATCCACCTGGTGAAACCCAGCCTGGGCGAAATGCGCGCCCTCACCGGACTCCCCCTCGCTTCCAATGAGGAAATCGGCACCGCCGCCATGAGATTGGTGAATGACGGCAAAGCCGAACTCGTAGCCGTCACGATGGGACATCAAGGCGCGCTTCTGGCCAGCGCCAGGGGCCCTTCCTTTCTTCCTGCGATCGAGATCGAAGCGCGCAGCGCCGTAGGCGCCGGCGATAGCTTCGTCGCCGGAATGCTCCATGCGCTGGGGAACAGGCAGGATCCCGTGGATGCCTTCGCCTATGGCATTGCTGCCGGCACCGCAGCGGTGATGGCGCCGGGCCACGATCTTGCCCATCCAGCCGACATCGAACGGTTTCGCACCGCGATGCCGCCGCTCACACAGTGATGGCGCGGCGGCAGAACTCCCACACTTCCTCGGCCAACCGCTGGCGCCTGCCGTCATCGGGGCGCCCCTCGTCAGCCAGCATCTCCACATGCGCGGTCGTTGAAACGACATTGTAGAGCAAGGCGGCCTGAAGTTGCGGATCGCTATCGCGGAACTCGCCCGAGCGGATGCCCGCAGCGACCTGCTCCGCCAGAAGCGTCAGTACCGGATGCAAGGCAGCCTGAAGTTCCGCCGGCCGGGATTCGGCGAGCCGCAAGTGCTCACGACTGAACGCCGCGCCGCGTCGGTCAATGCCACGCTCCCCGTGCCGAAGCTCGCCCATCACAACATCGAAAACGAAATTGCGTATGGTCTCGCTCGGGTTCGCATCAGCCTTGGCTTTCTCCGCCAGAATATCCGCCAACCTACGCAGCGTATCCTCGAACACCGCGAGCACGAGGTCGTCCTTGCCGGCGAAGCGTTCGTAGAAGGCTCGGCGAGCCAGCCCCGTGCGCTTGAGCACGGCACGGATGGTCAGCCCTTCCAGCCCCTCTTCCGCCAGCAAATCGAATGCGGCGCTCTTGATCTGCAGGGTTCGCCCCAAATCGGAGCCATTTGCTTCCGCAGGCCGGGTCGTCAGGTCTGAATTCACTGTTGCCATCGGCGCCTGCGTTACGCTTTCGCACACGATCGGTCCAGAAGGCCGGTTGACTTATAGCGTCCCTCGGAATATTTGTATGAGAACAACGTTCTCAAGATATTTTGATTCCGGAGGGAAAGGCGAAATGCCGAAGGTTACCTATATCGATCACGACGGCACTACGCACG
>DASWWL010000120.1:0-10019 GCA_036400975.1 Novosphingobium sp.
GGCGCCGCCTTCCACATCGCCAGGGATCCGCGCGTCGGCGCGGGCGAGGCCTATATGGACGGCCGCCTCGTCATCGAACCGCCGCACGACATCCGCGACTTCGTGCTTTTCGTCATGGGCCAGAAGGCCGGCGGCAAGATCGCGCCGCCCAGCGGTATCCAGCGCTTCGCGGAAAAGATCCTGTCCCGTCTCGACCAGATCAACGACCGCGCACGGGCCAGCAGGAACGTCGTCCATCATTACGACCTTACCCGCCAGTTCTACGAGCTGTTCCTCGACGAGGACCGGCAATATTCGATGGCCTATTTCCGCGATCCCGCCAGCAGCCTGGAGCGCGCGCAGATCGACAAGAAGGCGCTGATCGCCGCCAAGCTGCGGCTCGAGCCCGGAATGCGCGTGCTCGACATCGGGGGCGGCTGGGGCGGCCTTGCCCTCTATCTCAACCGGCACTTCGGCTGCGAGGTCACGGGCGTCAGTCTGGCTCCCGACCAGGTCCGCTTCGCCAACGAGCGGGCCGAGGCGGCGGGAGTCGCGGACAAGGTCCGCTTCCAGCTCATCGACTACCGCGACGTGAAAGGCAGCTTCGACCGCATCACCAGCGTCGGCATGATCGAGCATGTCGGGCGCGGCAACTTCGACGAGTATTTCGGCAAGACCCGCGACCTCCTGGCCGAGGACGGGATCATGCTAACCCACACGATCGGCCGCCGCAGCCCGCCGGGCACGACCGACAAGTGGACGCGCAAGTACGTGTTCCCCGGCGGCTACATCCCGGCGATGAGCGAGCTTGTCGCCGCGATGGAACGCACCGGCTGGGAAGTCGCCGACGTCGAGGTGCTGCGCTATCACTACGCCGAGACGATCGCCGAATGGTATCGCCGCGCCGCGATGCACGAGGCGGAGATCACCGCGCTCTATGACGCGCGGCTGTTCCGCATGTGGCAGTTCTATCTTGCCGGCGCGGAGCAGAGCTTCCGCCATGGCGGCATGGTCAACTTCCACATCCAGTCGATCCGCCGCCGCGACGCGGTGCCGATGACGCGCGACTACATCGTCCACGAGGCCGCCCGGCTTTCCGCGCTGGACGAGGCCCCGGCCTGGCATCTGGCTGCCGGGGCGAAGGACGCCGCCGAGTAGCGGTTGCTTGTCCCGGCCCGGCCTGTTAGGCGCGCCCCGCAAATCCAGCGGAGCCTGCAGACATGTCGGACATCAAGAAGGTGGTTCTCGCCTATTCGGGCGGCCTCGACACCAGCGTCATCCTCAAGTGGCTGCAGGTCACCTATAACTGCGAGGTCGTCACCTTCACCGCCGATCTCGGCCAGGGCGAGGAGCTGGAGCCGGCGCGCGCCAAGGCCAAGCTGATGGGCCTGCCCGACGCGAACATCTACATCGACGACCTGCGCGAGGAATTCGTGCGCGACTTCGTGTTCCCGATGATGCGCGCCAACGCCCGCTACGAGGGCGACTACCTGCTCGGCACTTCGATCGCGCGCCCGCTGATCTCGAAGCGCCTGATCGAGATCGCGCGCGAAACCGGGGCCGACGCCATCGCGCACGGCGCCACCGGCAAGGGCAACGACCAGGTCCGCTTCGAGCTGTCCGCCTATGCGCTGGAGCCCGGCATCAAGGTCATCGCGCCGTGGCGCGAGTGGGACCTCACCAGCCGCACCGCGCTGATCGCCTGGGCCGAGAGCCACCAGATCCCGGTGCCGAAGGACAAGCGGGGCGAGAGTCCCTTCTCCACCGACGCGAACCTGCTGCACACCTCGTCCGAGGGCAAGGTGCTGGAAGACCCGTGGGAGGAAGTGCCCGACTACGTCTATTCGCGCACCGTCAACCCCGAGGACGCGCCGGACCAGCCCGAATACATCACCATCGATTTCGAGCGCGGCGACGGCGTCGCACTCAATGGTGAGGCGATGAGCCCGGCCACGCTGCTCGCCGCGCTCAACGAGCTGGGCCGCAAGCACGGCATCGGCCGGCTCGACCTCGTCGAGAACCGCTTCGTCGGCATGAAGAGCCGCGGCATGTACGAGACGCCGGGCGGCGAAATCTATGCCCGGGCCCATCGCGGCATCGAGCAGATCACGCTCGATCGCGGCGCCGCGCATCTCAAGGACGAACTGATGCCGCGCTATGCCGAGCTGATCTACAACGGCTTCTGGTTCGCGCCGGAGCGCGAGATGCTGCAGGCGGCGATCGACCACAGCCAGGAACGCGTCAACGGCACCGTGCGCCTGAAACTCTACAAGGGCCTCGCCTCGGTGGTCGGCCGCAAGTCGCCCGACAGCCTCTATTCGGAACGCCACGTCACCTTCGAGGACGACGCCGGCGCTTACGACCAGAAGGACGCCGCCGGCTTCATCAAGCTGAACGCGCTGCGCCTGAAGCTGCTGGCCCGCCAGGGCGAATGACGCTTTCGACGCGGAATCAGACCCTCTGACGGGGTAATTCCAACTTGTCCACCGCAAATCGCGCGGCCTGTGGATAACATCCACAGATTCCGCTTGCACGACTCACTTTTGAGGCGCAGCTTTCCTGTGTCGAAAGCGAAGAAACTCCCTCCTTTTTCAGGTCTAACAACTTGGAAGAGAATAGGAAATTTCAAGCTTGAGACACGGTTGCGATGCCCGCAGCAGCGTCGGAAAACACGCCTCGAAAATTCGCAAGAATGGACCTGGCGAACCGCAGATGCAGCGAGTGGCGCGCGGCCGAAAGTCGAAGTGTGGCGAATCGGAAGAAGCATCGGCAGGTCTGCCTCGGCAGATGTGAAGGTCTTCGGAAGGCGCGACGGATGCGGTCTTCCGCAAGGAGGCGCCAGCACCCGCCGAGTTCGCGGCAAGTCGGCTCAGGAACCGCCAGGTGGAGGGAAAGCCCCTTGGGGCAGACCCGCCGCCTGACGGGACCACCCGCCGGTGCGGCAGCGCCGGCATGATCGCCGGCTCCCTCTCACGCCGCAAGGGTGCGAGGAAACTGTACCGGCCCAATGCCCAGGATGCGTCGGGCTTCCCCGCCTGCCGTGTCTTGGCCCGATGCGACGAGCATCACGATGCGGTAGCACCCGTTGCGACAGCATGGAGGTGTTCGGCAGGCATCACAGCGGCTAGGGGCATTGCGGAACGGATAGCGACGCCTGCGGGCGCGCAGCGATCCTGCCACGCGACGGGGCGGCGACAACGGGGCCGGCAGCAATGCCGGCCCCGATTCGCGTTTGGTCGACTGGGATTGTAACTACGAACTGCAAGCCCAAGCAGCCCTGTTGACAGTAAGACGGGCATCGCCTGCGTCCTTGCGTGGTCTCTCAGTCTCGTCAGACTGAGCCGGATTCGGGGAAACCAGCAATCGGCGGGTTTTATTGCGTCCGGGCACGGGCTTTAGGGGTTTGAAGACAGTCGCTTCCGAACGACGAAGCGGCAAACCAGGCATCAATGTGTTCCCATTTATTGAGCGCCAAACGCTGCGTGGTATTCAACCTGGCCTGCTGGATCACTGCCATCAAAAGTCAGTCGCATGAAATATTCTGGTGGTGCCCCCGGGTATCGCAGATCGGGATCATTCACGAATCCGAAGCGCCCGTAATAGCCGGGATTTCCGAGGAGTACGCACCCGGCCGCACCTTGCGCGCGCAATTCGTGGAGACCTTGCCGAATCAAGGCGCCTCCAATGCCACGGCCCTGCCGGTCGGGCCGGACCGATACCGGTCCCAGCCCGAACCATCTGTGATCTTCGCCATCGATCGTGACCGCTGAAAATGCGACGTGACCGATGACTTCATCTCCATCCGTGGCAACCAGTGAAATCGTCAACGCCCCGGCATCACGTAAGGCGGCAATGATCGCCGGTTCCGTTTGGTCGCTGTGTTCCACCAATGCAAAAGCATCGGCGGTCACCTGCTCAATCGCGCCATAATCCGGCTCTTGCTCTTGTCGTATTATCATGATGAATTCCCTTATCGATTGTCTGGCTGCGCGCGCAGGAGCGCCGTCCGAGATACGAAATGCGGTAGGGCTGAGAGGTTCAGGCGCCTGCATCTTAGCCTGGGGAAGACAGCCAGCGCGCAGTCTAACAAGACATGGCTTTCGCGGGTAAAACAGGGGACATTCACTATCCGTCCCCGCTCTTCATGGCGATGCCTGATGAGGCCGCCTTGAGCCTGCGCGTGCAAGACACGCTGCTCATTTCGTGAAATGTCCATGGGTTACTCGAGATTGGAAGCCGCACATAACGATCACCGACCCGTGCAAAGGCACACTCGGCGGTCGTCGACAGGTCTCGGTCGACCGAGACGTTAAGCGATGGCAACAATCTCAAACATGCTTACGCGGCCAATGCTATTTCATAACAATGTCAAAGAGCGCATACAATTTCCTGAAATATAATTAAAATTATACCATCCCCACCCAGCCTGATCCCCTCGCGGACCGCGCGCCGTCACCAGTCCTGAAAGACCACGCGTTCCCCAAGAACGCCCCGTCCTACTTCGCGATCAACTGTCCCCGGATCGCGCCGGCTGGGAATTCGGCGTTGTGGACGTTGACGTAGTAGCCCGCCGGATTGGCGACGATCGGCTTCAGCACTTCGGGTTCCACCGCGACGCATTCGTCGCCCGAGGCTCCCGTCACGTCGATGGTCACGACCGGCGGGCCGTTCACGCCCGCGGCGCCGGTGTGGATATGGGCGGCGGTCGGCTTGGCCATCTTGCCCGCGGTGAGCGTGTAGCACAGGTCGCCCGCATCGGCGTCGGCCTCCGCGGCGAAAGTGCCGGTCGCGTCGGCGTCGCCGCCGGCCGGTTCGTTGGCCCCGGTCAGCGTCGCGGCGAGCTTCACGCTGGCGGCCATGGCGGGAGACAGCGGCAGCGCGAGCGCGCCGGCGAGCAGGGCAGCGGTGGGAATCCTCATGGCAACTCTCCTCTCGATCGTCTGAAGCGATGCTACAGCTACGCCGCGCCCTGCGCCAGCGGCGGTTTACCGCTTGCGCCCGGTGCGGCGGCGGAGGGCGCGGGACGCAAGCGGGGCACCCGTGCACGGCGGCGACTCTCCACCGCCTGCGCGCCCTTGCCGAACCCCGGCCACAGGATCGCGCAGGCACCAGGCGAGCGCGTGGCCCGAGCTCAAGTTGACGGTGTTGACGGGGTCCGGAGCAAGGAATTCCGCGAAGGCCGGGGCAGTGCGCGTCAACACCGCCGTCGCCTCCCGCCGCTTCGCCTCCGCCCGCGCCGCGACATGCGCCGGAGCCTCGGCGATCATGCCGTCGACCAGCGCGCAGGCGTCCGCGTGCCATTCGTCCCAGGCCGACGCCGCCGCGCATCGTCCCGCTTCGGCGGCATCGGCCACCGCCGCCGAGGCTGCCGCCTTGCGCTCTTCCTCGGCGCGCTCCTCGGCCAGATAGGCGTCAAGCTCCTCCTCTTCGCCTTCGGCCGCCATCTCGCGCAGCAGCGCCGCCTGCTTCGCCTCGTAAGCGGCCCGGCGCGCGTCGTGCAGAGCGGCAACCCCGGTTTCGGCCACGAAGCGCTCGCGCGCCATCGGCAGGAAGGCGTCGGCCGGCTCGCCCTGCTCTCCGTAGTCGCCCTCTTCCCCCGGCGCGTCGGCCATGCCTTCGGGCACGGCGGCCCCGGCGACCAGCGCCAGCAATTCGTCGAAGCGGCGGGCATGCCGCCCGGCGCGCGTGTCGTCGGCCAGACGGTCGAGCCGCGCGAGGTGGGCCAGCAGCAGCCGGTTGTCGAAGCGCACCCGCTCGCCGACCTGCTCGCCGCGATAGAAGATCGGCTCGGTCACGCCGTTGAGCGCGCGGTCGGCCAGCACCTGCTCGCTCGCCTCGCGGCCCAGCACCAGCGCCGCCGCCCAGCTAGCGGCGAACAGCGGATCGCGCCGCCGCAGGCGATAGGCCGCCTCGGGCGAAAAGCCGACTTCGGCGCAGGCCGCGCGCACGTTGCCGCTGTGCGAAAGATGATCGAGGAATCGCGCCTTCAGTGCCGGCGTCCAGTGATTGCGATGCCAGCCGGGCGGCGGCGTCCAGTCCGCGCCGGTTTCCGCCGCCGCGCCATCGCCGGGCAACCCGATATTGCGCCCGGCCGGAATCCATCCGCGCCCGAAGCCGGAAGGTTTGAAAGTATCGCCATGCCAAAGATCCATGATCCGCACTCCTGTGGAGAAAAGGGATCGGGAACATTATGCATGCGGTGTCGTGTAGGACAGCGGGAATAGCGGCGACGGCGGGGGTGCCATCGACATGGCCGTAACAGTTAATCCTCTTGCCTTTCGGCAGCTTGTCACGTTTTCATGCGCCTATGGGGCGGCTTTCCGGACTTGATGCACTTCGTGGCATCGCGGCATTGTTGGTAGCGCTCTGCCATGCATCGAGCATCGCCCAGGAAACCCAGCTGGAATTCCCTGCATTGCGCTGGTTCGATCGAAGCTACCTTGCGGTGGATCTGTTCTTCGTCATCAGCGGCTATGTCATGGCGCGGACCTATGAAGGGCGCTTCCCGGACCTCACGCCACCACAATTCCTCAAATTGCGATGGCTGCGGCTCGCACCGATAATGAGCGTCGGCGCTGTATTCGGACTTATGCTCACCTGGGGAGAATGGCCTCCCGTCACGACCGCCATGTTCTTCTTCTATGGCCTTACGCTCATACCGGTCTTGTCGCCGGGTGTGGCCCTGTACCCCATAAATGGTCCGGCATGGTCGATCCTTTATGAGTTGATCGGCAATTTCGCGCACGCGCTCGTCTTGCATCGTCTATCCGCCCGCGCCTTGGCGATAATATGCGGCATCAGCGCGGCATTACTCGTCACGTATTCCACGGGTGCGAGGACCGGCCCGGATAGCGATACCTTCCTCATCACCCTTCCCCGGCTCCTGTTCTCTTACTGCGCCGGCCTCATTCTTTGGCGCACATTGGGCAATCGCGCAGTATTGCCATGGTGGCTGGGGCTGGCAGCGTTTCCGGCACTGGCCATCGGCGTCACGATGCTTGACGACAGAGCCGATTTCGCGGTTATCGCGCTATGCCCGCTGATCGTCGCGAGCGCCTTGTCCCCTGCCCCCCGCTGGCTGGCAGCGTTTGGCGCACTTTCATTTCCACTCTACGCGATTCATTATCCGATCGAAAAGCTGGCCATACGATCAGGACTGCATCCATTGACCGGACTGGTCTTCGCGATCGTCATCGCTGTCGGCATAGCGGCAATCGAGCGGGCCGCCAGCAGGCGACGTCGGACGACGATCTCCACAGCGAGCCGCAATATGGTAGCGGCTTCTCCAATCGAAGCAGCTGCGCAGAACAGGAACGCCTCGGACCAGACTCTTTAGACCGCATTGGTAAAGTCTCGAGCAATACAGTCCGGAACTATGCCCTCACCCGAATAGCGGCACCACTTCGGCGCCTTCGTCCTCGCGGCCGAAGATGCACCACAACCCGTTGCTGTCGAGCCGGACGGAGAAGCTGTAGGCTCCGTCCTTGAGGACGTCCGCCTCGCGGCAACCGAGTCGCTGGACCATGTTGAGCACGGCAGAGGCGTCTCCGGCGGCGACGTCGGTTGGATTGCTCGGCTGGGCGAGCGGAAGTATCTGATAATGATGCATGGTGTTTTCCCATCTCCGGGCGGGAGCACCATCGCAATAAGCGGTCTCTCAGCCGCCGGCTTGCCAAATCAGGACCGGCGATGCTTCATTGTTATCATACCGGTAAATCGCGGTATGCATCTTAGGATACACAACGGTCCAAATGCGCCCAACGGTTGCTTTTTCGCGTCGGATAACCACCCCATCGCTTGCGGTTCGGGAAAATACCGCGCGCACGGCATGGGCGGTGTTACAGATGAAGGCGGTATGGTTGACGGTCATCGCCCCATGATCCACATTCGCAAAATGACGCTGGCAGGATTTCCCCGTATTTCGGTCGATCCCGCCGTCTGCGGCGGGCGGGCGGTGATCGCCGGCACGCGGGTGCGCGTTACCGACGTGCTGGAAATGCTGGCCGGCGGCGCGAGCGCTACGGAAATCGCGGGCGATTTCCCTTATCTGACCGAGGCCGACGTGCGCGCCGCCCTCGCTTATGCCGCCGCGCAGGCGGACCACCCGATCGTCCACGCGGCGGAATGAACTTCCTTGTCGATGCTCAGTTGCCGCCCGCGCTTTGCGGCTGGCTGCGCGCACGCGGGCACGAGGCGATCCACGTATCCGAGATCGGAATGATCGCGGCGAGCGACGAGGAGATCGCCCTCCGCGCTTCGCTCGATACCGCGATCCTCGTTAGCAAGGACGAGGATTTCGTAACGCTGCGTCTGCCGGATCGCTTCGCGTTCGTATGGCTGCGCTGCGGCAACGCGACCAATCGCGCACTCGCCGCATGGCTTGAGCCGCGATGGACGGAGATCGAAAGCTGGTTGTCGCGCGGCGAACGTTTCGTCGAAGTTCGCTGACTTTCTACCCCACCATCCCCCAGACGTCGTGGTCCATCATCGCCACCGCCGCGCGCACGGCGTGGGCGGTGTTGAACGCTTCGGAGTGATAGAACGCCTCGTTGACGATGAAGGTCACGAAATTGACGATGATGAAGCCCGCGTATTGCTCCATCATCTCGGCCAGCGGCGGCACGGCGACGCCGCGTGCGGCCAGTTCGGCGCGGTAGTGGGCGATCAGGTCGCGGTCGTGCGCGCGGCGGTCGATCGGATCGAGCGCGTTGACGATGTGGTAGCAGGCCTCCGAAATCCCCGGCTCGCGCCGCAGCAGGCTGTCGAAGAAGCCGGGCGCGCCGTCGGCATCCTCATAGCAGTTGCCGAGGTGGGTATCGCCGTGGATCACGCATTGCGGCAGGCTGTCGGACAGGCGCGCGGCATATTGCATCGCACGGCGCGCCCAGTCGTAGTCCTGGAAGCGCACCGGGCAAGCCTGCCCGCGCGGCAGGGCGGCGTATTCGTACCAGCCCTCGCGGTGATAGCCCGCGTCGTCGAGGAAATCGTCCATGATCCGCGCGCCGTTGATCGGCAACCCGCCATAGCGCCCGCCGTCCTCCACTTCCGCGCCGCCCCAGGTGCGGGCGTGGAGATCGGCCAGCGCGGTCAGGCGGCGGCGCACCTGCTCGGGGCTGTTGGGCGAAAGCCCGCGGCACAGGCGCGCGCCGCGCAGCGTCAGGTCCTCCATTACGATGCAGACCTGCTGGCGCTTCTGCTGCAGCGCCTTGAAGAACACCCGCGGGATGTTGAGTCCCAGCTCCGGCAGGAACTGATAGCCGTGGTATTCCATCCACAGCGAGACGTTGGTGGTGTTCTTCTTGCGCGCGCGGGTGGCCGCCTCGAACTGGCCCTTCAGCATCACGCGGCGCGGCAGGCCGGCGGCGTATTGCGCCTCGTCCGCATCCAGATGCACGCGCCAGACGGTGCTGAAGCCGTGGTGGGCGTCGTCCACCGTCACGCCGTCCAGCCGCACGCCGGGGAACGCCTCGGACAGCGCCGCCTCCATGAATTCGCGCGTGATCTCCGCGCGCTCCACCGGCAGGTCGCCGACCTGATCGATGCCGATATCGTCCGCCGCCGCCAGCAGCACCTCGTCGGGCGTCGCCATTCCGCCTCCTCTCGCCTCTTTCCGGCATTAGGCACGGCGGAAGCCGGAAGCGCAATCGCGCCCGGTGCGACGCGTGTATCGGGAGGCGCTACTCCGCCGCCGCCTTCGCGCGTTCGAGCAGCGGACCGAGGTAGCCGCCGGTGAAGCTGCGCGCGTTGGCGGCGACTTGTTCCGGCGTGCCCTCGGCCACGATCTCACCCCCGCGTACGCCGCCTTCCGGACCGAGGTCGATGATCCAGTCGGCGGTCTTGATGACGTCGAGGTTGTGTTCGATCACCACCACCGAATTGCCCTGGTCGACCAGACGCTGGAGCACTTCCAGAAGCTTCCTCACGTCCTCGAAGTGGAGGCCGGTGGTCGGCTCGTCGAGGATGTAGAGCGTCTGCCCGGTGGAGCGGCGCGACAGTTCCTTGGCCAGCTTCACGCGCTGCGCCTCGCCGCCCGAAAGCGT
>DASWWL010000121.1:0-21897 GCA_036400975.1 Novosphingobium sp.
ACCTCAGGGTCGTGCCGGACAGCCATGCGTGATGCTGCCGGCCGTTCGCATAACAACTCACACGCATCCACGCCCGTACTGCCGGGCACATACCACAAGCGCCGGCCGCACAGCCCGTTCGCTGCTCTCTACCTCCCGGCAAATACCCGGCCTCGCCAGCGGGCCATGACGCTTGTCCAAGTGCGGGCTGGTGCCGTTTCAACTAAAGCACAAACGCGCCTGCGTTCCGGACTGGCGTCGTTCAACCAATCGACGCAAAAAGAAAAAGGGCGCGCCTTGCGGCACGCCCTTTCGCCAGCCGGCGCCGATCGATCAGCGCGGCAGTTCGGTCTTGCCCATCAACATCTCATCGACCGCGCGGGCGGCCTGCCGGCCTTCGCGGATCGCCCAGACGACGAGGGACTGGCCACGGCGCATGTCACCGCAGGCGAAGATCTTGGAGTCGCTGGTGCGATAGTCGATCACGTTCGCGGCGACGTTGCCGCGTCCGTCAAGATCGACCCCGGCCTGATCGAGCAGGCCCTGCTTCTTCGGGCCGACGAAGCCCATGGCGAGCAGGATGAGGTCCGCCGGCAGCGTGAATTCGCTGCCTTCGATCTCCTTCATCGCACCGCCGACCCATTCGACGCGGACGCATTCGAGGCCGGTCACGTCGTTGCCGCCGGTCACGCGCTTGGTCAGGATCGCCCAGTCGCGGGTCACGCCTTCCTCGTGGCTGGACGAGGTGCGCAGCCTGAGCGGCCAGTTCGGCCATGACAGCGCCTTGTCTTCCTTCTCGGGCGGCTTGGGCATGATCTCGATCTGGGTGACCGAGGCCGCGCCCTGGCGGATCGAGGTGCCGACGCAGTCCGAACCGGTGTCGCCGCCGCCGATCACGATCACGTGCTTGCCGGTCGCGGTGATCGAGCCGCGCGGCGCGGCGCGCAGTTCGTCGTCGCCGGCGTTGCGCTTGTTCTGCTGGGTCAGGAATTCCATCGCCAGGCGCACGCCGGGCAGCTCCGCGCCCGGAATGTCGAGCTTGCGCGCATCCTCGGACCCGCCTGACAGCACGATGGCGTCGAAGTTCTCCTTCAGCGAGGAGACCGAGACGGTCACGCCAACCTCGGCGCCGGTGCGGAACTGGACGCCTTCGGCCTCCATCTGCGCTGCGCGGCGGTTGATGAGGTGCTTTTCCATCTTGAAGTCGGGAATGCCGTAGCGCAGCAGCCCACCGACGCGGTCGTTCTTCTCGAATACGGTGACGGAATGGCCGGCGCGCGCCAGTTGCTGCGCGGCGGCGAGGCCCGCCGGGCCGGAGCCGACGACGGCGACGGTCTTGCCCGTGCGCTTTTCGGGGACTTGCGGCGCGATCCAGCCTTCCTGCCAGCCGCGATCGACGATCGCGCATTCGATCGACTTGATCGTGACGGGCTGGTCCTGGATGTTCAGCGTGCAGGCCGCCTCGCAGGGCGCGGGGCAGATGCGGCCGGTGAACTCGGGGAAATTGTTGGTCGAATGCAGCACTTCCAGCGCATTCTTCCAGTCGCCTTCGTATGTCAGATGGTTCCAGTCCGGGATGATGTTGTTCACCGGACAACCGTTGTGACAATAGGGAATGCCGCAGTTCATGCAGCGCGAAGCCTGCGCACGCAGGTCGCTTTCCGGCAGCGGGACGATGAACTCCTTGTAGTTCTTCACCCGCTCTTCGACGGGGCCATAGCCGCGATCGTGCCGGTCAAGCTCGAGAAAGCCGGTTTCCTTGCCCATTTTCTAACCTGTGACCCCTATTATTCCGCGGCAACCGAAGCGGCTTCCAGCCGCTCGGCCTCGAGTTGCTTGAGCGCGCGCGCATAGTCGCGCGGCATGACCTTGACGAAGTGCTTGAGCGCGTTACCCCAATCGTCGAGCAGCGCGCGGGCGCGCTTGCTGCCGGTGTGGAGATGGTGGCGCTCCAGCAGGATGCGCAGGCGTTCCGCGTCATGGCGCAGCATGTCGCCCATGCCGTTGTCGTAGACGCTGCTGGTCCGCTGCTGGGGCCGGCCCGCACCATCCTCGTCGTCGCGCTCGGACGAGATGGGGAGGATGTCGACCATCGAGGCGTTGCACAGGTCCTTGAACCCCGCGTCGGGGTCGTAGACGTAGGCGATCCCGCCCGACATGCCCGCCGCGAAGTTGCGGCCGGTCTTGCCGAGCACGACGACGGTGCCGCCGGTCATGTATTCGCAGCCGTGATCGCCGCAGCCCTCGACCACTGCGATGGCGCCCGAATTGCGTACCGCGAAGCGCTCGCCCCCGACGCCGTTGAAGAATGCCTCGCCCGCGATCGCGCCGTAGAGCACGGTGTTGCCGACGATGATGTTCTCCGTCGGCTCGCGTGTTACATGGCCCGGCTGGCGCACGATCACGCGGCCGCCCGACAGGCCCTTGCCAACGTAGTCGTTGGCGTCGCCGGTAAGGTCGAGCGTCACGCCGTGCGCAAGGAACGCCCCGAAGCTCTGCCCCGCAACGCCGGTAAGCCGCACGTTGATCGTGTTGTCGGGCAGGCCGGCATGGCCATGCGCCTTGGCGACCTCGCCCGAGAGCATTGCGCCGACGGTGCGGTTGACGTTGATCACGTTGCGCTCGATCCGCACCGGTTCCCGCTTGGCGATGGCGTCGGCGGAAGCGGCGATCAGATCGTTGTCGAGCGCGTTCTCGAGCCCGTGATCCTGCGTGCCGGTCCAGTTGAGCGATGGCCCGTCACCCAGTGGTGCCTGATAGAGTAGCTTCGACAGGTCGACGCCTTGCGCCTTCCAGTGCGTGACCGCCTTCTTCGTATCGAGCCTGTCGACGCGGCCGGTCATCTCGGCGATGGTGCGGAAGCCCATCTCCGCCATGATCGCGCGCAGTTCCTCGGCGACGAAGAAGAAGTAGTTGACCACATGCTCGGGCTGGCCGGTGAAGCGGGCGCGCAGCACCGGATCCTGCGTGGCGACGCCGACCGGGCAGGTGTTCAGGTGGCACTTGCGCATCATGATGCAGCCCGCGGCGATCAGCGGCGCGGTAGCGAAGCCGAATTCGTCCGCGCCGAGCAGCGCCGCCACGGCTACGTCGCGCCCGGTGCGGATGCCGCCGTCGGCCTGCACCGCGATGCGGCTGCGCAGGTTGTTGAGCAGCAACGTTTGCTGGGTTTCGGCCAGGCCGATCTCCCAGGGCGAACCAGCGTGGGTCAGCGAGGTCAGCGGGGAGGCGCCGGTGCCGCCCTCGTAGCCCGAGATCGTCACGTGATCGGCGCGGGCCTTCGACACGCCGGCGGCGACGGTGCCGACGCCGACTTCGGAGACGAGCTTGACCGAGATGCGCGCGACCGGGTTGACGTTCTTCAGGTCGTGGATCAGCTGCGCCAGATCCTCGATCGAGTAGATGTCATGGTGCGGCGGCGGGGAGATCAGGCCGACGCCCGGCGTCGAGTGCCGGGTCTTGCCGATGATCTTGTCCACCTTGTGGCCGGGAAGCTGGCCGCCTTCGCCGGGCTTCGCGCCCTGCGCCATCTTGATCTGGATGTCGTCGGCGTTGACTAGGTATTCGGCGGTGACGCCGAAGCGGCCTGAGGCGACCTGCTTGATCGCCGAGCGCATCGTATCGCCGTTTGCCAGCGGCCGGAAGCGGGCCGGATCCTCGCCGCCTTCGCCGGTGTTCGACTTGCCGCCGATGCGGTTCATGGCGAGCGCCAGCGTGGTGTGCGCTTCCCAGCTGATCGAGCCATAGCTCATCGCGCCGGTGGCGAAGCGCTTGACGATCTCGCTCGCCGGCTCGACCTCGTCCAACGGCACGGGCCGGTCGGCCTTCTTCAGCTCCATCAGGCCGCGGATGGTCAGCATCCGTTCGGATTGATCGTTGATCGACTGGGCGAATTCCTTGTATTTTTCAGGAATGTTGCCGCGCACCGCGTGCTGCAGGTTGGCGATGTTGCCGGACGTCCAGGCGTGTTCCTCGCCGCGCAGACGCAGCTGGTACATGCCGCCGACGTCGAGCATGTTCTTGTAGATCGGATTGTCGCCATAGGCGGCGACGTGACGGCGCACCGCCTCCTCGGCGATCTGCGACAGGCCGGCGCCCTCGATCGTCGTCGCGGTGCCGGTGAAGTACTGATCGACGAAGGCGGTCGACAGGCCCACCGCGTCGAAGATCTGCGCGCCGCAATAGGACTGGTAGGTGGAGATGCCCATCTTGGACATCACCTTCAGCACGCCCTTGCCGATCGCCTTGATGTAGTTCTTCTGAACTTCATACGCGGTGAGCGGCAGTTCCTTGCGGACGCGGATGTCTTCCAGCGTCTCCAGCGCGACGTATGGGTTGATCGCTTCGGCGCCATAGCCCGCGAGCACGCAGAAGTGGTGTACTTCGCGCGCTTCGCCGGTCTCGACTACCAGACCCGTCTGCATGCGCAGGCCCTGGCGGACGAGGTGGTGATGGACGGCGGCGGTCGCCAGCAGCGCCGGCATCGGGATGCGGTCGGGGCCCTGCGCACGGTCGGACAGGATCAGGATGTTCTTGTCCGCCAGCACCGCCTCGGTGGCGGTCCAGCACATTTCCTTGATCGCCGCTTCGAGACCGGCGGCGCCGGTCGCCGCGTCCCAGGTCATGTCGATCGTCTGCGTGCGGAACGCACCGTCGAGCGCGGCCTCGACCGACCGGATCTTGGCGATGTCGCCATTGGTCAGAATCGGCTGATCGACTTCAAGCCGCTTGTGGCTGCCGGCGTCGTGGCCCAGCAGGTTCGGCCTTGGGCCGATCATCGACACAAGGCTCATCACCAGCTCCTCGCGGATCGGATCGATCGGCGGGTTGGTGACTTGGGCGAAGTTCTGCTTGAAATAGTCGTAGAGCAGGCGCGAACGACTGGACAGCACGGCGATAGGCGTATCGGTGCCCATCGACCCGATCGGATCGTCTCCGAGCTGGGCCATCGGTTCAAGGAACTTGGTGACGTCTTCCTGCGTGTAGCCGAAAGCCTGCTGGCGATCGAGCAGGCTGGTCTGGTCGACCGGAAGCTGCGCGAGTTCGGGCTCGACCACGTCGAGATCCTTCAGCTTGTACTGCGCCGACTCCAGCCATTCCTCGTAAGGCTCCGCGCTGGCGAGCTGCGCCTTGATTTCCTCGTCCTCGATGATGCGGCCCTGTTCGAAATCGATCAGCAGCATCTTGCCGGGCTGGAGGCGCCACTTGCGCGTGATGTTGTCTTCCTTGATCGGCAGTACGCCCGATTCCGAGGCCATTACGACGAGATCGTCGTCGGTGACGAGGAAGCGTGCGGGACGCAGGCCATTGCGGTCGAGCGTCGCGCCGATCTGGCGGCCGTCGGTGAAGGCGACGGCGGCGGGGCCATCCCACGGTTCCATCAGCGCGGCATGGTATTCGTAGAACGCACGGCGCTTCGAATCCATCAGAGGATTGCCGGCCCAGGCTTCCGGGATCAGCATCATCATCGCGTGGACGAGGCTGTAACCGCCGGCCACCAGCAGCTCGAGTGCGTTGTCGAGGCAGGCGGTATCGGACTGGCCATGCGGGATCAGCGGCCACATCTTGTCGAGATCGGGGCCCAGCAGCTCCGATTCCATGGTGCGGCGGCGCGCGTTCATCCAGTTGACGTTGCCGCGCACCGTGTTGATCTCGCCGTTGTGGGCGATGAAGCGGTACGGGTGCGCCAGCTTCCAGCTGGGGAAGGTGTTGGTCGAGAAACGCTGGTGCACGAGGCCGAGCGCCGAGACGCAATCGGGATCGCGCAGGTCGTCGTAGAAGCTGCCGACCTGGGTCGCCAGCAGCAGCCCCTTGTAGACGATAGTGCGGCTGGAGAAGCTCGGCATGTAGAGTTCGGACAGGCCAGGCAGGTCATGCTTGACGGCCAGCGCCTCGAGCGGGTTCTGCGCTTGCTTGCGGATCGCCAGGATCTTGCGCTCGAAGGCGTCCTGATCGGCGCAGTTCTCGCCGCGGCCGACGAAGCATTGGCGGATCACCGGCATCTCGGCGATCACGGTCTTGCCCAGGCCGTCGAGCGTGGTCGGCACGTCGCGCCAACCGATCAGGTGCTGGCCTTCCTTGGCGATGAATTCCTCGAAATGGGCGATAGCGAAGTTCCGCGAGGCTTCGTCCTGCGGCAGGAAGCACATCGCCACGGCATAATCGCCGGGCTGCGGCAATGAGAGCTGCTCGGCTGCAGCCCACTTGCGGAACAGCTGGTCCGGCATCTGGATCAGGATGCCCGCACCGTCGCCCAGCAGCGGGTCGGCGCCCACCGCACCGCGATGGTCGAGGTTTTTCAGAATCTCCAGCGCCTGGGTAACGATCGCGTGGCTTTTGGCGCCCTTGATATGGGCGACAAAGCCCACACCGCATGCGTCATGCTCGTTGCGTGCATCGTAAAGCCCCTGGGGCTGAGGGAATCCCATCGATAAATCCATCCTGTCGAGTGCGCGAGCCCGCAGAGCGGGCGAAGCGCCATTAGTCGCGACTCACCTCGTGCGCAATCATGACGAAATGGCGCGAACTTTTTCCATGGCGACAGGAAGCAATTTTTGCAACCGCGAAGAAAGGCGCGGTTAATCTGGGGAGCGCAGCGTTAGCCGCGACTCATCCGCTGCAGGGTATCGAGCGCCTCGCGCAGGGCCGCTTCGGTCTGCTGGACATCGGGCGCTTCGCCGGTCGTCCGCCTTGCGGCTTTCGTGGGGAAGCTGACGACGGATTCTGCTTCCGTCGCAATGCGCTGGCGGCGGCGATCGATGGCGATGGCGAGGCGTTCGATCAGCTCGACGTGCGACAGGGTCTGAATGTCGGCGGATGCAATGCGCTGCGCCGCGGTCTGCTGTGAAGCCGGCGGTGCGCTTTCCAGGCTGGCTTCCCGCGCGTTGGAACCGGTGACGTCCAGGGAAGCGATATCGAGGGTGGCCAGCGGACCATCGGGTGATTCGTCTGCCGTATCGTTGGGCCGGACTTTTTCGAAGGAAGTTGCCGGCTCCACGAAAGCTACGGGGCCGAAGGGCTCGGCTCCGGCATCGGTCAGCGCCACTCCCGGCCACTCGGGGGCGGGAACAGTGGAACTGCGCTGTATGGACGGAGCCGGATCGCGGCCGAGACGGCGTGCGAGAATGAAGCCGATCACGGCACCCGTCACGGTGAACGAGAGCGCGAACGCCAACTGCGCCGTGCTGCCCAGCGGCGCGGCCGCGGCCGGGATCAGACGATCGAGATGCAGCGCGCTTACCAGCGATTCGAGGGTGGTCGGCCGAATCGCTATCGCACCCATTCCGAACAACGCGCCGAACCACAGGGCGACGATCGCCGGGAACAGGGGATGCCGCGTGATTGGCTGGTTGCTACGCGGTTTCGAGCGAATGGTTGCGGCCAAAGTTGTCTTTCCCCGTTGCCTGGGCGGCGGCTGCCGCAGCCATGGTCAGGCCGCGCGACGCCCGGTGTACGGTTCCGTGCCTAACAGGGCTTGGTAAACGTCCTGATAACGCTGTGCATTGCGCTGCCAGTCATGGTGGCGCTCGATATGGTGCCGGCTCGCATTGCGGGAGGCGTTCCAGCTTTCACGGGTGTCGAGCAGTTCGATCAGAGCCTTGGCGCATGCGGCCGGATCGTCTGGCGCAAAGAGCCTGCCGGTTACACCGTTTTCGATCAGTTCGCGATGACCGCCCACATCGGAGGCTGCGATGATCTTTCCCTGCGCCATTGCTTCCAGCGGCTTAAGCGGTGTGACGAGATCGGTCAGCCTGCTGTGCTTGCGGGGATAGGCCATGACATCGGCGAGCGCGTAGTAGCGCTCCACATGATGGTGCGGGACACGGCCGACGAAGCGGATCGCGGCAGAGGCCGGGGATGCCGCCGCCTGCGCCTTCAGGACCTCTTCGCGCGGACCGCCGCCCACGAGCAGCAGCCGCGCGTCGGGGTGACGCGCGGTCAGTGCGGGCATCGCGGCGATCAGGTCGTCGATGCCTTCATAATCATAGAAGCTGCCGATGAAGCCGATCACCGGACCCGATCCCAGGTTCAGTTCGTCGGCCAGCGCGGCGTCGCGGGGCGATGGCGTTCCGAACAGCGAAAGATCGACGCCGTTCGGCATGATCGTCACGCGCGTCGGGGGGATGCCGCGTGCCGCCAGGTCATCCTTAAGCCCCTGGCAGATCGTGACCAGCGCATCGGCGCGGCGCACGACGAAGCCTTCCAGCAGTCGGGTCAGGCGATACTTGATGGAGCCGTGGTGAGTGGTGCCATTGCCGACGGCCGCATCCTCCCAGAAGGCGCGAATTTCGTATACGACGGGTATGCCCAGCCGGCGGCCGACATTGAGCGCGGCGATACCGCACAAAGCGGGGGAATGTGCGTGCAGAACGTCCGGACGCCAATCGCGGCAGACCATCTCTATCACATCGATGAGTCTGCCGATCTCCCGTATTTCCCGAACGCCGACGGGACCGCCCGCGCCGCTGGCGGCGCGGTGGAATACGAGGCCGTCGACCTCTTCGATGGGCGGTCCATCGGCGGTATGACGCAGGCCGGTGACGCCGCGCACATCGATTCCCGCACGTTCCTGCGCCTTCAGGATCGCGCGTGTGCGAAAGGTATAGCCGCTGTGCATCGGCAGCGAATGGTCGAGGACGTGGAGCACCCGTGTCATGGCGCTTTCCTAGGCCGGGAAGGCTTAACGTGGCGTCAACCGGCGGCTGCTAGGGCGACACCGATGATCGATTATTTCTCGCTCGCGCTCACGCACGGCCTGCTGGCGCTTGCCGCCTGGCGGCTGGCGATGCGCGTCGATCTCGATCGCGATCCGGAAGAAGCCGCGCGGGAGCAAGCCAGCCGGCGGAACCGCCCGCGTGCTTGATCTCGCTCTCGCCGCGTTCGTCTTTGGTCTGCTGGCCTTGGGGCTGAAGCGGCCTTTCCTGTGGGTGCTGGCCTATCTCTATATCGATGTCGTCGCGCCGCAGAAGATATCCTGGTTCCTGCTCGCCTCGATCCCCATCTCGCTGATTGTCTTCGTCCTCGCCTTCGGCGGCTGGCTGGTGGCCGACAGCAAGCAGGGCAGCCGTTTCACCTTGCGGCAGGGGCTGATGCTCGTCCTGCTGGCCTACTGCGGTTATACCACGATGACCGCTGACTTCCCGGTCGAGGCGGCCGACAAGTGGTCCTGGGTATGGAAGGCGATGGTCTTCGCCATCTTCCTGCCGCTGACCTTGCGGACCCGTCTGCGTATCGAGGCGACTGCCCTGTTCATGGTGCTCGCCGCCGGATCGATCATCATCACCGGCGGCATCAAGACGGCGCTGGGCGGCGGCGGCTATGGCGCGCTCTATTTCTTCGTCAATGACAACACCGGACTTTACGAAAGCTCGATCATCTCGTGCGTCGCCATCGCCATCATCCCGTTGATCCTGTGGCTGGCGAAGCATGGCACGATCTATCGTCCCGATTGGCGGGTGAAGCTTTTCGCGGCCGCGCTGATATTCGCGTGCATGCTCATCCCCGTAGGCACCCAGGCGCGCACCGGCCTGATCTGCATCGGCGTGCTGGCCGTGCTGTCGCTGCGCACTGCCAAGCGGCGTTTCCTCTACATCGCGCTCAGCGGCGTGGCGGGGCTCATGGCGATACCGTTCCTGCCGGCCAGCTTCACCGAACGGATGAGCACGATCGAGAATCATCAGGCTGACGAATCCGCCTCCACCCGCCTCGCCGTGTGGGGATGGACCTGGGATTATGTGCAGGATCACCCGTTCGGCGGCGGCTTCGACGCCTATCGCGGCAACAAAATCCGCTATCGCAAGGTCTCCGCCGACACCGCCGGCAGCACTACCGAAGTCGCGGCCGAATATATCGAGGACGAATCTCGGGCCTATCATTCGAGCTATTTCGAGATGCTCGGCGAGCAGGGCTGGCCGGGCCTGTCGCTGTGGCTATGGCTGCATACGCTTGGCCTTTGGCAGATGGAGCGCCTGCGTCGCCGCTGGAAGGATCGTTCGGGAGAAGGCCAGCAATGGCAGGCGCCGCTCGCCAACGCCTTGCAGCAGGCCCAGGTCATCTATCTGGTCGGATCGGTTTTCGTCGGCATAGCCTATCAGCCTTTCGTGCTGATGCTGATCGGCCTGCAATGCGCCTTGTGGAGCTATCTCAAACGCATCGACGCTCCGGCTCCGCGTCCCTTTGGGAAGGTTCCGGCGGCAGCGCCGCAGGATGCCATGGCTCTGCGGACTTGATAGCTGCAAGACTGCGTCTACCTTTGCTCTATTCTGGAAGAGGAGCCTGTTATGCGTGACGCCGTGATCGTTGCCGCCGCCCGCACCCCCATCGGCCGCGCCTACAAGGGTGCGTTCAACGCCACCGCCGCGCCGACGCTGGGCGCTCTGGCGATCCGCGCTGCTGTCGCGCGGGCCGGGATCGATGGCGGCGAGGTGGAGGACGTGCTCTGGGGCTCGGCGCTCCCGCAGGGCGGACAGGCACTCAATATCGGCCGTCTGGCTTCGCTGCGCGCCGGGCTGCCGGTCACGGTCGCTGCCATGAGCATCGACCGTCAGTGTTCTTCCGGTCTGATGAGCGTCGCCGCCGCATCGCGTCAGGTGGTGCTAGACCGGATGGACGTGGTGATCGCGGGCGGCCAGGAATCGATCAGTACGGTGCAGACCAAGGACATGCGGATCGACTTCGACCGCGAACTGATCGCCATGCATAACGCTGCCTATATGCCGATGCTTCAGACGGCGGAGGTTGTCGCGCAGCGCTATGGCATCGGCCGCGAGGCGATGGACGAATATGCGCTCCAGTCGCAGCAGCGGACTGCCGCTGCGCAAGCCGCCGGCAAGTTCGACGACGAGATCGTCGAGGTGAAGACGACCATGAACGTCACCGACAAGGCTACGGGCGAGACCGCGAAGAAGGAGGTCACGCTCGCCAGGGACGAAGGAAACCGCGCCGACACCACGCTGGAAGGCTTGCGCTCGCTGCAGCCGGTGGTGCCGGGTGGAACGATTACTGCGGGCAACGCGAGCCAGCTTTCCGATGGTTCTGCGGCGGTTGTCGTCATGGAAGCCGCGCTGGCGGCGAAAAAGGGCCTTGCCCCGCTCGGCCGTTTCATCAGCATGGCCGTGGCCGGCACCGAGCCTGATGAGATGGGCATCGGCCCGGTCTTCGCGGTTCCCAAGCTCCTCCGGCGCTTCGATCTGAAGATGGAGGATATCGGTCTTTGGGAACTGAACGAGGCCTTCGCCGTGCAGGTAATCTATTGCCGCGACAGGCTGGGCATCCCGAACGAACTGATGAACGTCAATGGCGGTGCCATCTCGATCGGCCATCCTTACGGGATGACCGGCGCGCGCTCGACCATGCACGCATTGATCGAAGGCAAGCGGCGGGGCGCGAAGCATGTGGTGGTGACGATGTGCATCGGCGGCGGAATGGGCGCGGCGGGCCTTTTCGAGGTGCTGTGACCGCAAGCGACTGAAACTCATCCGCCACACGCGGAATCTCTCGATCGTATTTACGACAAATTAACCTTTAATCTTCATAGGTGCTATGGTTAATGTCTGGCCATGGTCCTTGGGACAAGGGTCGGCGCCGGAAATTCGGGGCGAAAACAGGGGGATTCCCATGCGCGTGCTGCTGATCGAGGATGAGCCGACCACGGCGCGAGCCATTGAGCTCATGCTGTCGGCCGAAGGTTTCAACGTCTACTCCACCGATCTCGGTGAAGAAGGTTTGGATCTCGGCAAGCTCTACGACTACGATATCATCCTGCTCGACCTGAACCTGCCGGACATGCACGGCTACGATGTGCTGAAGAAGCTGCGCGTCGCCAAGGTGCAGACGCCGGTGCTTATCCTGTCGGGTGTTGCCGAAATGGATTCGAAGGTGCGCAGCTTCGGCTTCGGCGCCGACGATTACGTCACCAAGCCGTTCCACCGCGAGGAACTGGTCGCCCGCATCCATGCGGTTGTCCGCCGTTCGAAGGGCCATTCGCAGTCGGTCATTCGCACCGGCAAGCTGGTGGTCAACCTCGACGCCAAGACGGTTGAGGTCGATAACGCCCGCGTGCACCTGACCGGTAAGGAATACGCGATGCTCGAGCTGCTTTCACTGCGCAAGGGCACGACGCTTACCAAGGAAATGTTCCTCAACCACCTCTATGGCGGCATGGACGAACCCGAGCTCAAGATCATCGACGTGTTCATCTGCAAGCTGCGTAAGAAGCTGGCCCACGCCTGCGGCGGCGCCAACTACATCGAGACCGTATGGGGCCGCGGCTATGTCTTGCGCGATCCTGACGAGCGCGCCGAAGCAGCCTGATTTCCATATCGATACCCCGGTAATGCGGCTCGCCACTTCAGTGGTGGGCCGTTTTGCCTTGTGAGGGGACCGAGCGGTCGCCTGCGTTCATGTTGGGTGGGGGATCCGGACATGAACTATCAGCCCGCCTTCCGGCGCGTTGGAGAAAGACAGCCCTCCCCCGAAGCGTGTCAGCAGCCGATGCGCTGTCGGGATGCCGAGGCCGAACCCCTTGGTGGTGCGGCCGCGGGCAGCGTCCAATCGGAAGAATGGCGCCAGCACATCCTCAAGGTGTTCGGGGGGGATGCCTGGTCCATCGTCCTCGATCTCGATCATCCAGTTTTCCGCCACCCTCCGGATGCGCACATCGACTTTCTTGCCGAAATGGCACGCATTCTCGATCAGGGCTCGAAGCGCCAGCGTCAGCGGTTCGCGATAAGTCTCGGCTTGCGCGCCCTGGACGGTGGCAAGGCGCACCTTGTCCGCGCAAGGCGCGATCGCGGTTCGCAGCAGCGTGTCGAGGTCGACCGACTCCAGTTCGGCCGAAAGGTGCTGCGCGCGAAGGAACTGCTGGAGTGATTGCAGCATCGCCTCCATTTCATCCGTGCTCGATTCCATGAACTCGCGGATATCGGGCGTTTCTATTAGCTCGGCGGCAAGCTTCTGGCGGGCCAGCGGAGTGCGCAGATCGTGGCTTATCGCTTCGAACGATTTAGCCTGGTCTTCAAGGAGCAGGGCGATGCGGCCCTGCATCTCGTTCATCGCATGCGCCAGGTTGCGCAAGTCGGTGGGCCCATTCTCGCGTATCTCGACGCGGCGTCCCTGTCCGATGGCGGTCGCGGCTTCGGACAAGCGGCGGAGCGGCTGGGTCAGCAGGCGGATCGCCACCAGGCCCAGGCCCAGGCAGATCGCGGTTGCGACAAGCGTCATCCATGTGGCGCGCAGGGCGATGGGCCACATCGAGGAGATGTCCCTGGATTCGAAGTTCAGCCAGTTGCTCTCCGCAAGCTGCATCGATCCGACCAGATCCCGCCGTCCGGCCCCTGTCGATTTGATTGCAAGATGCAGCGGCTTGCCGGAGAGCCCCGGTTCCCAGCGCAGAATCTGCTCGTGCATCCTGCCCAGTTCGTCGTTCCGTGACGGCTGGCTGACTGCGGGATCGGCGGCGATCGAAACGCGCAAGTGCCGCGAGGTCATGACGCTGGATGTCAGTTCGCCTTCGAGCCGAAAGACCCGGTCGCCCACCACCAGCAGTTCCGCGACGCGGCGTGCATGATCTTCGCGCAGGGTCTGTTCGTCGATGGCGCGATAGAACATCAGGCTCGCGATGAGCTGGACGACTGCGACTGCGACGACGAGCAATGCGGTATAGGCCGACAGGCGCGGCGAATTGATCCCGGTCAAATCCTCTCCCCGGCTTTGTTGCTGGCGGGGCCAGCCTCGGATGGCTCTCATCAGCAGCAAGGACAGTCAATTGCCGGCAAGGATCCCGCAACGATTCGAAATATTCGGACTGTCTGGGCCTTCTGTTCCCGCCCTCTGCGTTGACCCGCGCGCGCTTTGCTGCCACGCGCGCGGCCCATGACCGCGAACAAGCCCGGCGATCCGACCACGCTCAACCGTCTCTATGGCCGTGCCAAGGGCAAGCCGCTGCGTGCCGGCCAGCAGGCGCTGGTCGATAACCTGCTGCCGCGGATCTCCGTGCCGGAGGAAGACCCTGTCACCGCCGAGCGCCTGTTCGGTTTCGACCGGCCGCTGCATTTCGAGATCGGCTTCGGCGGCGGCGAGCATATGGCCGCGCGGGCCGACATGCTGCCCGACCACGGCTTCATCGGGGCGGAACCGTTTCTCAACGGAGTGGCTCAGGCGCTGGTCCATGTCTCGGGCGACAATGGCGCGCATACGCCGCTGGGCAATGTCCGCATCCATCATGGCGACGCGCTCGAGGTGCTGTCGCGCGTGCCTGACGGGGCGCTGTCCTTTCTTTACCTGCTGCATCCGGACCCATGGCCCAAGGCGCGCCACGCCAAGCGGCGGATGATGAACGACGGGCCGCTCAAGCTCTTTGCGCGTAAATTAAAACCGGGCGGGGAGTTCCGCTTCGGCACCGATCACCCCGTCTACTTGCGCCACGCCTTGATGGTCATGCGCCGTCACCGCCACGTTTTCGACTGGTTGGCGCAAACCCCTGCCGATTTCGAGAACCGTCCAGGCGGTTGGCCGGAAACACGTTATGAAGCGAAGGCGCGCGTGCAGGGACATGAAGTCTGGTATTTCCGCTTTCGCAGGCGCGTCACGGAACAAGGCGCCGCAAGCGGCGCTTTCCAGGAAGGATAGTAGAAATAGGTCGCTTCGCGGGAAGAAATCCCTAGTGAACGGTCGTGATTTGAGAGGGGCATTGCGGCGAATGATTATTGCCGGAATCGACGTTTCCGAAATCCTGCCGTTCATTGCGATCGGTTTCGCGGCGCAGCTTGTCGATGGGGCCCTCGGCATGGCGTTCGGGGTGATCTCCAGCACGATGATGGTTGGCGTGCTCGGGTTGCCTCCGGCGGCTGCTTCGCAGCGCGTGCACATTGTCGAATGCTTTACCACCGCGACTTCGGGCATCAGTCATTTGTTGCACGGCAATATCGACAAGCGGCTGTTCTTCCGCCTGCTGATTCCGGGCATGATCGGCGGAGTCCTGGGCGCCTATGTGCTGACGTCGCTGGATGCGGGCATCGTAAAGCCCTTCGTGCTGCTCTACCTGGCCAGCATCGGCCTTTACATTCTGTGGCGCGGGCTGATGTATCCGCCGCGCATCAAGGAGGCCAAGCTTATCGCGCCACTGGGCCTGTTCGGCGGCTTCCTCGATGCCGCCGGCGGCGGTGGTTGGGGTCCGGTCGTCACTTCGAACCTGCTGATCCAGGGCGCAGACCCGCGCAAGGTGGTGGGTACGGTGAACTCGGTTGAGTTCTTCCTGACGCTGACCGTCTCGGCCGCGTTCCTCTATCATCTCGGCATTGCCGATCTTGCCGGTGCGACGCTTGGCCTGCTGGTCGGAGGCATCGCCGCTGCGCCGCTCGGCGCCTGGGCCGCCAAACACCTGCCCGCCAAGCAAATGCTTATACTTGTCGGTTTCGTACTGACGTTGACGAGCGCGTTCGGCGTCTACAAGGCCTGGTTCTGAAGGGTCCTCCCCGGGTCGGGGAGGACTTTCCTTATCCCGTGATCCCAGCCGCCGCGAGCACCGCCAGCGTCAGCAGGTCGGGCGCGATCGCCGTCATCGGTGCGATCTGCACCGGTTTTTCCATACCGATCAGGATCGGGCCGATCGTGGCGTTGCCGCCCAGTTCGCGCAGCAGCTTGGCCGAGATATTGGCCGATTGCAGCCCAGGCATGACGAGGACGTTGGCTGGCGCCGACAGGCGGCTGAACGGATAGTTCTTCATGATGTTGGGGTTGAGTGCGGCATCGGGGGCGAGGTCGCCTTCGTATTCGAAACCGGGATTGCTGGCGTCGAGGATCGCAACCGCCTCGCGAATCGGGTCCAGCCAGCGGCCCTGCGGATTGCCGAAGGTCGAATAGGACAGGAAGGCGACGCGCGGTTCGTGGCCGAGCCGGCGCGCGACGGCGGCGGTCTCGGTCGCGATATGCGCGAGGTCCTCGGCCGAAGGACGCTCGTTGATCGTGGTGTCGGCCAAGAACACGGTGGAGTTCTTGCCGATCATCGCATGGATGCCGAAGGGCAGGTGGCCGGGCTTGGGATCAAGGACCTGGCGCACTTCCTTCACCGTCTGCGCGAAGGGCCGGGTGACGCCGGAGATCATCGCGTCGCCGACGCCCAGGGCGACGAGCAGTGAGGCGAAGACGTTGCGGTCCTGGTTGACCATTCGGCGCACGTCGCGCTCCAGGAATCCGCGCCGCTGGAGGCGCTGGTAAAGGTAATCGACCATCGCCGGCACATGCGTCGAATCTGCCGAGTTCTGGATCTCGAAGCTGTCGGGATCGCCGATGCCGAGTTCGACCAGTTTGTCGCGTACCGCCTGGGTACGGCCGACGAGGACGGGCGCGCCATAGCCGAAGTCGCGGAACTGGATGGCCGCGCGCAGCACGACCTCCTCTTCCGCTTCGGCGAAGACGACGCGCTTCGGATTCTCCTTGGCCTCGGCATAGACATTGGCCAGAACCGAGGTCGTCGGGTTAAGGCGTGCCTTCAGGCTCAGGCGATAGGCGTCGAAATCCTCGATCGGCTTCTGCGCGACGCCCGAATCCATGGCCGCCTTGGCCACGGCCGAGGGCACGACTTCCATCAGGCGCGGGTCGAAGGGCGCGGGGATGATGTAATCGCGGCCGAACTGATGGTTCTTGCCATAAGCGGCGGCGACTTCCTCGGGCACCTGCTGGCGAGCCAGTTCGGCGATGGCCAAGGCGGCGGCGATCTTCATCTCCTCGTTGATCGCGGTTGCCCGCACGTCGAGCGCGCCGCGGAAGATGAAGGGGAAGCCCAGCACGTTGTTGACCTGGTTCGGATAGTCCGAGCGGCCGGTGGCGACGATCGCGTCGGGGCGCACGGCCTTGGCGTCGGGCGGGGTGATCTCGGGATCGGGATTGGCCATCGCGAAGATGATCGGCTGCTCGGCCATGTCCTTGACCATGTCCGGCGTGACCGCGCCCTTGGCCGACAGGCCGAGGAAGATGTCGGCACCCTTCAGCGCCTCGGTCAGCGTGCGCTTGTCCGTCTCCACGGCATGGGCGGACTTGAACTGGTCGACGTTCTCGCGGCCCTTGTAGATTACGCCCCGCGTGTCGCAGACGATCACGTTCTCGTGCCGCACGCCCATCGACTTGATCAGCGCGGTGCAGGCGAGCGCCGATGCGCCCGCGCCGTTGACCACCATCTTCACGTCCTCGAACTTGCGTCCGGTGATCAGGCAGGCGTTGACGAGACCGGCGGCGGCGATGATCGCGGTGCCGTGCTGATCGTCGTGCATGACCGGGATCTTCATCCGCTCGCGCAGGGTCTGCTCGATGATGAAGCACTCGGGCGCCTTGATGTCTTCCAGGTTGATGCCGCCGAAACTCGGCTCCATCAGCGCCACTGCTTCGATGATCGCATCGACGTCCTCGGTGGCGAGCTCGATATCGATCGAATCGACGTCGGCGAAGCGCTTGAACAGCACCGCCTTGCCTTCCATCACCGGCTTCGAGGCGAGCGCGCCGAGGTTGCCCATGCCGAGGATCGCGGTGCCGTTCGAGATCACCGCGACGAGGTTGCCCTTGGCGGTGTAGTCGTATGCGGTCGCAGGATCGTCGGCGATGGCCTGTACCGGCACCGCGACGCCGGGCGAATAGGCGAGGCTGAGGTCGCGCTGCGTCGCCATCGGCTTCGATGCGATGATCTCGATCTTACCCGGACGAATGGTCTTGTGGTAGAACAGCGCTTCGCGCTCGGTGAAACGGACGTTGCTTTCGTCGGCCATCAGTGAATCCCCGCTTTTCATCCTTGCCCTAACCAATGATGGAACCGCGCGATAGGGGGTAGTGGCCGACAGTTTCATACAGTGCGCCTAAGGAGGGGCGGCGAGCGTGCTAAGCGGGGGAAAGCTCTTCCCTTCACCTTCCCGAATCGCGCACGCAGCCGCTAACCCCTCGGCCCATGTCCGCCGCTGCTTCTCCGATGATGGCCCAGTATCTCGCGCTGAAGGCGCAGGCGGAGGATTGCCTGCTGTTCTATCGCATGGGGGACTTCTTCGAACTGTTCTTCGACGATGCGAAGACGGCGTCGCAAGTGCTCGATATCGCGCTTACCAGCAGGGGCGAGCATAACGGCGCGCCGATCCCGATGTGCGGCGTGCCGGTCCATGCGGCCGAGGGCTATCTTGCGCGGCTGATCAAGGCGGGCTGCCGCGTCGCCATCGCGGAGCAGGTCGAAACGCCCGAGCAGGCGAAGAAGCGCGGCGGATCGAAGGCATTGGTCGCGCGCGATATCGTCCGCTTCGTCACCGCTGGCACGCTGACCGAGGAGGCCCTGCTCGAACCGCGCCGGGCGAATGTTCTGGCGGCGGTCTGCGATGTGCGCGGGACGATCGGCATCGCCGCCTGCGACATCTCGACCGGCCGCATGGAGCTGGAGGAATGCGCGGCGGATCGGCTCGGCGCGGCGCTGGCGCGGCTCGGCGCCAGCGAGATCGTCTGCCCGGAAGACTGGGGCGATGCGCCTTTCGAAGCTATTGCGCGCACGCCGCGCGGTTTCGCCAGCGAGGAGGGCGAGGCGCGGCTGAAGGCGGCGCATGGTGTCGCGACGCTGGACGGTTTCGGCAGCTTCAGCCGCGCGATGCTGGCGGCGGCGGGTGGTCTTGTTTCGTATCTGGACCACGTCGGGCGGGGGACATTGCCGCTCCTGCTGCCGCCGGTGGCGCGCGCGGGCGAGATGCATCTGGCGATGGACGAGGCGACGCGCGCCAGTCTTGAGATCCTCGCATCGAGCCAGGGCGGGCGGCGCGGCAGCCTGATCGATGCGATAGACCGCTGCGTGACCGGCGCGGGGGCGAGGCAGCTTGCCGATGACCTTTCGGCGCCGCTTACCGACATGGCCGCGATCCATGCCCGGCTGGAACTGGTGCAATGGCTGCATGACGACGCACTGTTGCGAGAGGACTTGCGTGCCGTGCTGCGCGCGCTGCCCGACGTCGGCCGGGCGCTGGGACGCGTCGTCGCAGGGCGTGGCAGCCCGCGCGATCTTGGCCAGCTTCGCGACGGCCTTACCGAGGCGCGGCGGGTGCGCGATCATCTCGCCGCGCGGCAGGATCGTCCGGCGTTGCTGGATGCGCTGCTGCCCAGCCTCGGCGGGCATGGCGCACTGACCGATCTCTATTCGCGCGCGCTCGTTCCCGCGCCGCCGACCGAGCGGGGCCAAGGCGGGTTCATCGCCGAGGGTTACGACGCCGCGCTCGATGCGTTGCGCGTCACCTCAGGCAACGCCCGCCGCGCCATCGCCGCGCTGGAGGCAAGGTATCGCGACGAGACCGGCATTGCCGCGCTCAAGATCCGCCACAACGGCGTGCTCGGCTATTTCATCGAGGTGCCCGCAAAGCACGGCGACCGGCTGATGGCGCCCGACAGCGGTTTCACGCACCGGCAGACGATGGCGGGAGCGGTGCGCTTCAACGCGCTGGCGCTGCATGAGGAGGCGAGCCGCATCGCCGAGGCGGGCGGCCATGCGCTTGCCGCCGAGGAGGCGCATTTCGAGGAGCTGGTCGCCTCCGCCGTCGAGGCGAGGCATGCCATCGCCGCGACGGCGGAGGCGCTGGCCCGCATCGATGTTTCGGCGGGACAGGCGGAACGCGCGGCCGAGGGCGGCTGGACGCTGCCGCGCATCGTCGAGGAAGCCTGCCTCGAAATCGAGGGCGGACGGCACCCGGTGGTCGAAGCGGCGCTCGGGGCGAAAGGCGAGCGCTTCGTCGCCAACGATTGCCGTCTCGATCCAAAGGACCGGCTCTGGCTCGTCGGCGGGCCCAACATGGGCGGCAAGTCGACTTTCCTCAGGCAGAACGCGCTGATCGTGCTGTTGGCGCAGGCGGGCGGCTTCGTGCCGGCGCAGCGCGCCACGATCGGCCTCGTCGACCGCCTGTTCAGCCGCGTGGGCGCTTCGGACAATCTCGCGCGGGGGCGCTCGACTTTCATGGTCGAGATGGTGGAGACGGCGGCGATCCTGTCGCAGGCGACCGAGCGCAGCTTCGTCATCCTCGACGAAGTGGGGCGCGGCACTTCCACGTATGACGGCCTCGCGCTTGCCTGGGCGGTGGTCGAGGCGGTACATTCCAGCAACCGCTGCCGTTGCCTGTTCGCCACCCACTATCACGAGCTTTCGCGTCTTGCCGAAAGCTGCGAGGCCTTGTCCCTCCATCACGTCCGCGCGCGCGAGTGGAAGGGCGATCTGGTGCTGCTGCACGAGCTGGCGGAAGGTCCGGCGGACCGCAGCTACGGCCTTGCCGTGGCGCGGCTCGCGGGCGTTCCCGCGCCCGTGCTGAAGCGCGCCAAGGCCGTGCTCGACCGGCTGGAGAAAGGCCGCGCGGAAACGGGCGGTCTTGCTGCGGGCCTTGGCGACCTGCCATTGTTCGCCGCCGCGCTGGAGGCCGAAGTCGAGGTGCTCGACACGATGCGCGAGCGGCTGAACGGGCTCGATGTCGATGCGCTGAGCCCGCGCGAGGCGCTCGATCTGCTTTACGAACTGAAACGTGAGGCAGGCACCGATCGTTAACCGTGCGGCGCTATCCTTCGCGCATGTTCGGTCCTCGCCTCACGACGGTCTTTCGCAGCCGCTGGCGGGCGTTGTGGTGGGCGGCGAGCGTTCTCGTCGGCGCCTATTTCTCCATCCCGGCCCCCGATGACGGCAAGGACGCGGACAGGCGGGCCGAAGTTGCTGCGGCTGCGTTGACGCACCAGAGCCAGCCGGCCCATTCCGGCAAGCATGTGAATCCCTGGGCAAAGGACGCGAAATAATGCTGCTTCGGACGTGGTTCCGGCAGCTTCCGGCTCAGCGCGTCGGGATGGGCTTCTCGCCGGAGTAGTCGTAGAAGCCGCGTCCGCTCTTGCGGCCCAGCCATCCGGCCTCGACGTACTTCACCAGCAGCGGGGCGGGGCGGTACTTCGGATCGCCTGTGGTCGCCTGGTAGACCTTCACGATCTCGAGCAGGGTATCGAGGCCGACGAAATCGGCCAGCGTCAGCGGGCCCATCGGGTGGTTGAGGCCGAGCTGGCAACCCTTGTCGATATCTTCGACGCTGCCCACGCCCGCGCCGAGGACGAAGATCGCCTCGTTGAGCATCGGCACGAGAATGCGGTTGACGACGAAGCCGGGCTCGTCGCCCGCGAGCACGACCTGCTTGCCCAGACTTTCGGCGAAGACGCGGGTGCGATTGGTGGTCTCTTCCGAGGTCGCGAGGCCGGGGATCACTTCCACCAGCTTCATTACCGGCACCGGATTGAAGAAATGGATGCCGACGAAGCGCGACGGATCGGGCGAGGAAACCGACATGCGCGTGATCGGGATCGAGCTGGTGTTGGATGCCAGGATGGCGTTGGCGTTCAGCGCCTTGCCTGCCGCCTCGAAGATCCTGTGCTTGATGTCCTCGCGCTCGGTCGCCGCCTCGATGACGAACTCCGCTTCGCCGAGGCGCGCATAGTCGCCCGCGGGGGTGATGCGGCCGAGCAGCGCTTCGGCGTCGGCGGCGGAGAGCTTGTCCTTGGCGACAAGGCGCGACAGGCCCTTTTCGATGCCGCCCTTGGACTTTTCGGCGATAGCGAGATCGATGTCGGACAGCAGCACGTCATAGCCGGCCTGCGCCGCCGTCTGGGCAATGCCCGCACCCATCATGCCCGCACCGATGACCGCGACCGTCGCCATGTCCAACCCTTCCACCAAAACCTGAAGATGGCCGCCGTTAGCGGTCGCGGGAGGACTTGACCAGCAGGTTATTGCGGGTTGTTCCGGAACGCAGGCGCGTCTGATCGCCCGCTGGCGAGGCCGGGTGTGCGCCATGAGGTAGAGAGCAGCGAACGGGCAGTGCGGCCGGCGCTAGTGGTATGTGCCCGGCAGTACGGGCGTGGATGCGTGTGAGTTGTTATGCGAACGGCCGGCAG
>DASWWL010000122.1:0-16027 GCA_036400975.1 Novosphingobium sp.
GGCATTCACCGGCTTGTCCATCCGCCGCATCCCGTGGCGGCCTTTCCGGACCGCGCGGGCGCCGACCGCACTGCGAAGGAGCAGAGCCGAAGCGCTTGCGCCCCCGCACCCGTCACAGTGCCAGTCTGGTAACTGACATACGCAGAACGTATGAAGAACATTCCTACATGTCAAGCGCATATGCGTGGTTTTTGGGGCTGCCCTCGGCGCGTGGCCCGGGAGAGCTTTAGCCTGAGCGGACTTTGTAGTGTTAATGGATATAAATAATTGAAAATATAGGAAACTATTCCGATTCCTTCATCCAACCCAACATCCCGCCCTCGCGCAGCCTGACCTTATCGAAGGCCACCCGCCAGCCTTACGACCAGCCATCCTGCTCCTCGAGACTGGCGGCGAGTTCGCCGATCACCCGATAGCAGTCGAGGACGCTGGCGACCGAGCCGATGGGTTCACGCCCTTCGCGGATGGCGGCGACGAATTCGCGATCCTGCAGTTCGATCCCGTTCATCGATACGTCCACGTTCGAAACATCGATCGGCTCTTCCTTGCCGTTCACCAGATCGTCGTAGCGCGCAATATAAGTGCCGGTATCGCCGATGTAGCGGAAGAAGGTGCCTAACGGACCGTCGTTGTTGAAGGACAGCGCCAGGGTGCAGATCTGCCCAGCCTCCGTCTTCATCTGGATCGACTGGTCCATCGCGATCCCCAGCTCGGGGTGCTTCGGACCCTGGAGGATATTGGCCTTCACCACCTTCGATCCCGTCATGTATTGGAACAGGTCGATGGAATGCGCCGAATGGTGCCACAGCAGATGATCCGTCCAGGAACGCGGCTCACCCTTGGCGTTGATGTTCTTGCGGCGGAAGAAGAAGGTCTCGATATCCATCGCCTGGATGGTGAGTTCTCCCGCATCGATCTTCTGCTTCACCCACTGGTGGCTGGGATTGAAGCGGCGCGTATGGCCAACCATGCAGACGAGACCGGTTTCCCGCTGCTTGGCCATGACCGCCTGCGCGTCGGCCCAGGAATCGGCCACGGGAATTTCGACCTCGACATGCTTGCCCGCGTCCATCGCCTGGATCGCCTGCCGCGCATGCAGCGGGGTGGGCGTCGTCAGGATAACGGCGTCGATGTCCGAACGCTTCAGCGTTTCCTCGTAGCTGTCGCTGATGTCGGCGATGCCATGCCTGTCACCCAGCTTCGCCGCCTCCTCGTGCGAGACGCTGACGATGGTGGCGACTTCGGCGTCCGGAATGGCCTTCAGCGCATCGAGATGCTTCTCACCGAAGGCGCCGGCGCCGACCAGAGCGATACGCATTGCAGATGATCCTTCAAAAAGTCCGGTCCGGCGGATTACGCCGGACCGGAAGGCTGGGTGAAACTCATGCGGGTTCGAGGACGATATGCCCGATCGCGGTATTGCTGCACGGCACATGATAATGGCGATGGAGGCAGCGCGTGCTGGGACCCAGCGCGCCGCGCATGATGAGCCACATCACCATCTCGATGCCTTCGCTGCCGGTTTCGCGCAGATATTCGATGTGGGGAACATGACGCAGGGAATCGCTGCCGCCGACCAGACGGTCGAGGAACATGTTGTCCCACTCCGGATTGATGAGGCCCGCGCGCGCTCCCTGCAACTGGTGGCTCATCCCGCCCGTGCCCCATATCTGCACATTGAGGTCTTCCGGGAAGCTTTCGACGGCGCGGGCTATGGCCTCCCCCAGCAACCAGCAGCGATTGCCCGAGGGCACCGGATAAGTAACGACATTGACCGCAAGCGGAATGACCCGGACCGGCCATGCCTCGGGCTGGCCGAACATCATCGTCAGCGGCACGGTAAGCCCGTGATCGACGTCCATCTCGTTAATGATCGTCATGTCGAAATCGTCGAGGATCAGGCTCTGCGCGATATGCCAGGCGAGATCCGGATGGCCCTCGACATCCGGAACCGGACGCGGTCCCCAGCCCTCGTCGGCAGGCCGGTAGCGCTCACCGCAGCCGATGGCGAAAGTGGGGACGATCTTCATGTCGAATGCGGAAGCGTGGTCGTTGTATACCAGGACCACGACGTCGGGCTTCTGCTCGGCCTCCCAGCGCTTCGTCCATTCATAGCCGGCGAAGATCGGTTGGAAATAGGCGTCCCCGGTCTTGCCCTGATCGGCGGCGACACCGAGCAGCGGCACGTGGCTGGAGCCGACGCCTGCGGTGATGCGGGCCATATCAGCGCTTCTCCCTGATTGACCGGACACCCTCGGGCGAGCGGCCGCCGGCGTTCATCATCGCCTGATAGTCCTCAACGCTCATCCCGGTCATCGTGCTCACCGCCTGGACGAAGCTCAGCCCGTCGGTCGAAAAGACCTTGGCCAGGAAATAGATGTTGCCGCCAAGGTCGAGCAACCGGTTGTAATCGCGGGCAAGCACGGCCTGCTTCTGCTCCTCGCTCATCGGCCAAGCATCCAGATAGGCGCGCTCGCCTGCCTTCCAGCGCTCGCGGTTTTCCGGCTTCATGAGGCTCATGGCGAACTGGTTGAGATGATAGCCCTGCCGCGCCCGCGCTGCCGTATAGACGCGGGTGCCGGGGATATCCTCGAACTCGGCGAGATAGTCCTGGATGCTGGCGTGGCCGCTCGTCATGATGGCTGGCTCCCTTCCCCGGCCCTGATTTCCCGCGCGATGATCTGCCGCGCGCGGGTGCCGCCTTCGTCGATGGAATAAGCGTTGAGCCTCATGCCGGGGTTTGTGTCTATCGCACGCTGCTGCGCCTCCAGTATCTCTCGATCCTCGGCGAAGACGCCGCCCTGCTGCTTGCGAAAACGCGCGGTGAAGCCCGGATCATCGACGTCGAAATTACGCGCCATCCCCCAAAAATAATGGTGCGTGGTTTCGCTTTCGGGCGTCATGAAATCGATCACGATGCCCCGTACGCCCTGATCATGCGCCTCCAGCGTGGCTCCGGCTCCGACTGGCGCTACGCCGACGTCGATCATCACCGCCGATGGCAACAAGAAGCGGCATATCTGCCAACGGTCCACCGGACCCGGACGCTTCAGCGCAGCGCGCCAGAACGGCGGCGCGTCGATCCCGGGCATCCAGCGTTCTACGACAACATTCTTTCCTTCCACCCGAGTCTCGATCGGCGCTTCCATGATTTCGGGCTGGCCGATGGAGCCGCCATGCACATAAGTCTCGTGCGTCAGGTCCATGAGGTTGTCGATCATCAGGCGATAATCGCAGTCGATATGATAATAATCGCCGTCGAACGTCCAGCCTTCCGCCGAACAAGGCCAGAGATCGGGAATCAGCGCCGGATCGGCCTTCTCCGCATCGCCCACCCACACCCAGACGTACCGATGTCGTTCATGGGTGACGAAAGTCTCCACGCAGATGCGGCGGTTTACCGGGTCGGTGCGGATTGGCATCTCTTCCGCCGCCCCGTCCGGCCCCAGCTTGAGGCCATGATACTTGCAGCGGATCGAGTCCCCTTCCCGCAAGCCCAGCGACAAGGGCAGCAACCGATGCGGGCAGGCATCGCGCATGGCCACGACCGACCGGTCCAGCCGGCGATAGAACATCATCGGCACGCCGCAGATCGTCCGCGCCATCGGCGTTTGATCCACTTCGGCATCCCATGCGGCGACATACCAGGCATCGCGGATCCAGGTGCTCACAGCCCCCTCTCCTTCAATCGGGCGTCGAGGCGCGGGAACACGCGGCGGGCGTTGCCTTCAAAGATCGCGTGGCGCGCTTCGGCGCTGATCTCCAGCGCATCGATATAACGCTTCGTATCGTCGAAATAGTGGCCGGTAGTCGGATCGATGCCGCGCACCGCGCCGACCATCTCGCTGCCGAACAGGATGTTCCTGGTCTCGATCACGTCGGCCAGCAGATCGATGCCGGGCTGATGATAGACGCATGTGTCGAAGAACACGTTGTTCATCAGGTGCGTGTCCAGCGACGGTTTCTTCAGCATGTCGGCCAGCCCCCGATAGCGCCCCCAATGATAGGGCACCGCGCCGCCGCCATGCGGTATGATGAAGCGCAGCGTCGGGAAACGGTTGAACAGATCACCTTCCAGCAGCTGCATAAAGGCGATGGTGTCGGCGGCGATATAGTAGGCCCCGGTCGCATGCATGGCGGGATTGCAGGACCCGGAGACGTGGATCATCGCCGGGACATCCAGCTCCACCATCTTTTCGTAGAAGGGAAACCAATAGGCGTCGGTCAGCGGCGGGTGGCGGAAATGACCGCCGCCAGGATCGGGATTCAGGTTGCAGCCGATGAAGCCCAGTTCGTTGACGCAGCGGTCCAGTTCGCGGATCGAACTGCTCATGTCCGCCTCAGGCGACTGGGGCAGCATGCACACGCCCGCGAAAGTTTCGGGAAACAGGCCCACCACCCGGGCGATAAGCGTGTTGCAGACTTCCGCCCACTTTACCGCGACGGACTGGTCGCCCACATGCGGCGCCATGGCGCTGGCGCGCGGGGAAAAGATCGTCATGTCGGCCCCGCGCTCGCGGATCAGGCGAAGCTGGTTCTGCTCGATCGTCGCGCGAATCTCGTCGTCCGAAATGTCGGGATAGGGCGGCGGCGCCTCACCCGCCTTGAAGGCGGCCTTCTGCGCCTCGCGCCATTCGTCGTGCGCCTTGGGCAGCACGGTGTAGTGGCCATGACAATCGATGATCATGGTCATCAGGCTCCAGTCCTTTCCGCATGAAACGGCATCGCCTTGCCCGCCTGCTCGCGCTGGCGCCGCACGGTCCCTTCGGTCATGACCGGCTCGACGCCGAAACCGGAGAGCGTCTTGCACGCCTCCTCCATTTCAGCCGCGCGGCGCAGGCCATGGGTCGTCATGCGCTCAAGGTTGTAGGCGGCGCGCGCGAACCAGCTGTCGGTCTTCTCGCTGGCGTCGAGCGAAGAGAGCACTTCCTCCTCCACCCCCGCGCGCGTGGCCGCCAGCATCATCTCCGCAGTCAGCGCCTCAACCCCCTTCACCATGACGGAACGGATCATCTTGATCGCTGAGGCGCGCCCCACTTCCGCACCGACGCAGCGGACATTCGAAAAGCCGGCGCGATGCAGCAAGTCTTCCGCTTCGGCCGCCGCCGCGCCAGCGAGCAGGAGCGGCACATTCATCCGGGCGGGATGGACGGGGGCAAGAACCGCCACATCGACATACCGTCCGCCCGCAGCCTCGATCACACGCGCCGCCTCCCGCTTTGTCTCGGGCGCAACCGAGTTCATGTCGCACCAGATCGCGCCCGGTCCAAGCAGCGCCGCATAATCTCGCGCCACCTGAAGCGCGGCTTCGGCCGTGACCAGCGACAGCACGATATCCGCGCCGGACAGCGCATCGCCGGCAGAGGCGCAGGCAACGACGCGCGCCTCACGCATCGCCTCGCGGCGGGCAGGTAGCAAGTCATAGGCCGATGCGGCCGCCTCCCACCCGGCAGCCATCGCGAAAGTCGACCCGGCCTCTCCAAAACCGATCAGGGCGATTGTGCTTGCGCTTACCATGGCGCCTGTCCTGCGCCGCCAGCCCACACACCACCAATGCAAACAGCGCCTGAGTTATAATTTTATGCAAATTGTTCTTTTGCTATCTCGCGAAGAACGGAAAGGAAAGCGGCCTGCGGGGCGGTAGCCCGCCAGCCCGCGCGGGTGGTGATGCCGATCGTCCGCACGACAGGGACCGGCGTTTGCCGGCTGACCAGCGTGCCTGCCTCAAGCTCGATGGCGAGTTGCGCGGGTGACAGCAGGGTCAGCGCATCCGACCCCAGAAGCAGTTGGCGCACCGTCAGCACCGATCCGCACTCGATCGCGACATGGGGCGGCTGCACCCTGACCGCGCGCATCATGTCCTCCCAGTAATGCCGAAGCGGAGTATCCCGCGCCGGAAGTATCCAGGGAAAGCGGGCCAACGCGGCGCCATCGGGCGCGGATCCCCCGCCCAGCGGATGGCCTGCCCGCATGACCAGCGCGGGCCGATCCTCGAACACCGATTCCTGAACGAGATCGTCCAGCACTGTCGCCTCACGCAGGGCACCCAGCATCAGGTCGATCTCACCATCGCGCAAAGGTCCGGCCAGTTCGGCATGACTGCCTTCAAGCACCGCCAGGTCGATACCGGGATGGCTGGCGGTAAAGCGAAGGATCGCATCCGGCAGCCAGCGCGCACGACTGAGCGGCATCGCGCCAATGGCGATGCGGCCCGCGGCCTTGCCCTGCCAAGCGGCGACTTCCGCCAGTCCACTGCGCAATTCCGCCATGGCGAGACCGAAGCCCCGCGCACGTCGCTCCCCGACAGGCGTCAGCATTATCGAGCGCCCCCGTCGATCGACCAGCCTCTGCCCCAGAGCGACGGAAAGATCGGCAACGGCGCGATGGAGCGAAGCGGGGGAAAGACCCGTTGCCTCGGCTGCGGCCGCATAACCGCCCGCCCGCGCCAATGCCAGAAAAGCGCGCACTTGCGTGCCCGTCACGCGCGGACTGCCGATATAGGCAATCGCCGCCTCCGCGCGCGGGGTCAGCAGCAGCGCCGGTTCCGTCGGCTTCATGCCCGAAGCTTCCCGTTCGAACAGGGCGCAGTCGAGCACCGCTTCCAGCCGCGCAATCGCCTGCGTGAGCGCTGGCTGAGTCAGGTTCACCGCGCGCGCAGCGCGGGTAACGCTGCCATGGCGTACGGTCGCGGCGAATGCAGCCAGATGGCGGATATTCGTCATGCCTTCAGTCACGAATATTCGATTAGCATTTACTTATGCCATGCACCACAGATTGCATTGGCTGGCGCGGCATCACAGCCGCATGGAAGCCCGACCTAGTTTCATGGGAGCCGCATATGTCGGGTATCGTCGTCCAGAACATCGTGCGCGCAGCACCGGACGTAATCGACGGGCTGGCCCGTTGCGGTGTCTCGACAGTGCATGAAGCACAGGGTCGCACCGGCCTGCTCGCCAGCTACATGCGCCCGATCTATCGCGGCGCGCGCGTTGCCGGATCGGCGGTGACGATCAGCGCGCCACCGGGCGACAACTGGATGGTGCATGTCGCCATCGAGCAGCTCAAGGCTGGCGATATCCTTCTGCTCGCCCCCACCAGCCCATGCGAGGACGGCTATTTCGGCGACTTGCTGGCGACCTCAGCCATGGCGCGGGGCTGCCGTGGCCTGGTGATCGAGGCAGGCGTGCGCGACGTGCGCGACCTTACCGAAATGGGTTTCCCCGTCTGGTCGAAGGCGATCTGCGCGCAGGGAACCGTTAAGAACACGCTGGGCAGCGTCAACATCCCGGTCGTCTGCGCCAATGCCCTGGTCAACCCCGGCGACGTGATCGTCGCGGATGACGATGGCGTCTGCGTCGTTCCACGCGAGAAGGCCGAAGAAGTGCTCAAGGCCGCGCAGGCGCGTGAGGCGAACGAAGCCGACAAGCGCGCCAAGCTGGCTTCCGGCATCCTCGGCCTCGACATGTACAAGATGCGTGAACGGCTGGAGAAAGAAGGACTGAAATATGTCTGACGGCGTCCGCTGCATGTGGATGCGTGGAGGCACGTCGAAAGGCGGCTATTTCCTGAAAGACGATCTGCCCTCCGACATCGCTGCACGCGACGCCTTCCTGCTGCGCATCATGGGCTCGCCCGACCCTCGCCAGATCGACGGCATGGGGGGCGCAGACCCGCTGACCAGCAAGGTCGCAGTGGTGAACCGCTCGGCGCGCGAAGGTATCGACGTCGATTACCTGTTCCTCCAGGTCTTCGTCGATCAGGCAATCGTCACCGATGCGCAGAACTGCGGTAATATCCTGGCCGGCATCGGTCCCTTTGCAATCGAGCGGGGGATCGTGAAACCAAAAGACGGAGAAACTCGCGTCACGATCTACATGGAGAATACCGGTCAGGTCGCCATCGCCGCCGTGAATACTCCGGATGGCAAGGTTTGTTATGACGGCGATGCCGCGATCGACGGAGTTCCGGGCACCCACGCGCCTGTCCCGCTTGAATTCCGCGATACCGCCGGCTCCTCCTGCGGTGCGCTGCTACCCACCGGCAATGCCGTGGACATGGTGAACGGCGTACCGGTGACGCTGATCGACAACGGCATGCCCTGCGTGGTGATGAAGGCGACCGATGTCGGCGTCACCGGCTATGAGGACCGCGATACGCTGGATGCCGACACGGAACTCAAGGCACGTATCGAAGCGATCCGACTGGCGGTTGGCGAACGCATGAACCTTGGCGACGTGCTGGAGAAATCGGTTCCCAAGATGATGCTGCTCGCCCGCCCGCGCCACGGCGGCGCGGTGACGGTGCGCAGCTTCATCCCCCACCGCGCTCATGCAACCATCGGCGTACTAGGGGCGGTGAGCGTGGCGACAGCCTGCTTGATCCCCGGATCCCCGGCAGCAGAAGTCGCGGAAATCCCGACAGGACCACGTAAGACGCTTTCGGTTGAACATCCGACCGGGGAAATGAGCTGCGTGCTCGAAATCGACGAAAGCGGCGCCGTCGCCAGCGCCGCCCTGCTCCGCACAGCCCGCAAGTTGATGGACGGAATCGTCTATGCCTGACCGTATCGTAAGCTGGCACTCCAGCCCTTCGAAACCCCGCTACATTCCGCCACCCGGAGCGGTGGACGCACATTGCCATGTCTTCGGTCCGATGGAACGCTTCCCCTTCAGCGCCAAGGCGAAATACCTGCCGGAAGATGCCGGGCCGGACATGCTCTTCGCATTGCGCGACCACCTGGGATTCGCGCGCAACGTCATCGTCCAGGCGAGCTGTCATGGGACGGACAACGCCGCGACGCTCGACGCCGTCGCCAGGTCGCAGGGGAAAGCGCGCGGCGTCGCGGTAGTTGATCCGGCGATCGGCGAAGCGGAGCTTGCGGCGCTGCACGAGGGCGGCATTCGCGGCATCCGCTTCAACTTCCTCAAGCGGCTGGTTGATGATGCGCCCAAAGACAAGTTCCTCGATGTCGCCCACCGCCTGCCCGAAGGCTGGCATGTCGTCATCTATTTCGAGGCCGACATACTCGAGGAACTGCGCTCCTTCATGGACGCGATTCCCGTACCGCTGGTGATCGACCATATGGGCCGGCCGGATGTGACGCAGGGGCCGGACGGACCGGACATGCAAGCGTTCCGCCGCCTGCTCGATTCACGTGAGGACATCTGGTTCAAGGCGACCTGCCCGGATCGGCTCGACATTGACAATGGCGATCCCTGGAATGCCTTTGCCCGATCGGTGGCTCCACTGGTGGCCGACTATTCGGATCGTGTGATCTGGGGCACCGATTGGCCCCATCCCAACATGCAGGATGCCATCCCCGATGACGGGCACCTAGTCGATATGATCCCCCGCATCGCGCCCACGTCCGAGCTTCAGACGAAGCTGCTCGTCGCCAATCCCATGCGCCTCTATTGGCCGGAGAAACGCGCCTGACACGATCAGGCGAGGCTCACACCCCCTCCGCCGCCCGCCGGGGCAACAGCAGTAACGCCATCGCGGCGATGAGCGAACCGCTCGCCATGATTGCTGCCACCGTCGGCAAGCCAAATCCCGCCTGGAACAGCAGACCGCCGGCAATCGGACTAAGCGCCGCGCCGCCCCGTCCCATGCCGATGACGAAGCCGGTTCCACCCCCGCGTATGGCGGTGGGGAAGGATGCGGCGATGAGGGCGTATATCCCCACCACAACCGCATTGGTGCAGAAACCGCCCATAGCCACCGCCAGGGACAATCCCTGCAGATCACCATGCTCTTGCCCGAACCATGCGACCATCGCGGTGGACGCAAGCATGAAGCCGACCAACAGCGTTTTCAGGGCGAAGCGCAAGCTCAACAGGCTGAACAATACACTTCCGGTCAGGCCGCCGATATTCGCCCAGACCAGCACACCACCCGCCGCCGCCGCCGAAAAACCCATGTCGACGACGATCTTCGGCACCCACTTGAGGATGAAATAGAAAGTCAGAATATGAAAGAAATAGGCGATTGTCAGAAGGATCGTGATTGGCGCCATGCCATGGACGAACAACTCGCCGAAACGGGGCTTGATGGGCCGGGGGGCGGGCGGAGGCAAGTGGTCGGCCGGTTCATGTCCCAATGCAGCGAGACTGCGATTGACCCGCTCCAGCGTATTGTTTCCCCGCTTCTGCAGCAGTGCACCGACCGGTTCGGGCAATAGCAGGGGAACAAGCGGCAGACAGAGCGCCGTCGCCCCTGCGCCAAGAAGAAACACATGCCGCCAGCCGCCGGTTTCGAGCAGCGAACTGGCGATCGCGCCGCCGATGATCGCGCCGAGCGGATAACCTGCCGCCATGATGGCCACGGCGGTTCCGCGCCAACGATCGTTGGCGTACTCGGCGACGAGTGCATTGGTGGTCGCCAGCATGCCGCCGATCCCTACCCCCGTGAAGAGGCGGCTGGCGGCAAGAGCAGTGATACCGTTCACTTGCGTCGTGCCCAGCATACCCAGCGTCATCACGACAAGGCAGCACAGTACGGTCGGCCGGCGTCCGATGCGATCGGCCACCTGGCCCAACAGGATGGAGCCGGCCGCCATACCGACAAGCTCCATCGACAGCACCACCCCCAGCGCCGCGCGATCGATGCCCCATTCGGCGGCGATGCCGGGGGACGCGAAACTTATGGACAGGACGTCGAAACCATCGAGCGCGTTCAGCAGCACGCACATGGTTATGGCCAGCAACTGCCGCGCCGTCATCGGCAGCCGCGCCAGCCTGTCTCGCGGATCCATGGCCGAATGGCCTGCCGCCGGTTGTTCCATCGCTGCCTCCCTTCCCATCGTTATCCGCGTCGTCCGGATTCACGCGCCACCCGCTATATCGGCAATCCCACATGACTTCGGGCAATCGCCATCTGCGCAGAGCGGCCGGAAGCAGTATGTTCCGGCCCCCTCACTTGCATGATCCGCTCCGGAAAGCGATGCATGGACATATCATCCGTCCCTCGGTTCACCATCAATCACCATCAGTGCATCGAGCGCGACCACACCCTCTCCCTCGGGATGAAGGATGACAGGGTTGAGATCGAGTTCGCGCAATGAGGGCTCCGCCAGCAGAATCCCGGCGATCCTGCGGATCATCATCGCCAGCGCGCGGACGTCGAGCGCCGGCGCACCACGATATCCCCGCAGCAGTGCCGCGCTTTTCAGGCGCATCAGTTCATCGACGATCGCCTCTTCGGAAAGATCGGGCGCGATAAGGCAAACATCCTGCAGGATTTCCGCCGTAACGCCGCCGAACCCGGCGAGCACCACTGGGCCCCAGTCGAGATCATTACGCGCGCCGACGATCATCTCCATGCCGCGCTTGCCCATCTTCTCGATCAGCACGCCGTCAAGAAGGATGACTGCGTCATACGCCTTGACGCTTGCATGGATGCGATTCCAAGCCGCCCTGACTTCGGCAGCGTCCGCAAGGTTCAGGATCACGCCGCCTGCATCGCTCTTATGGCCCAGCGCCGCCGCCTGCGCCTTCATCGCCACCGGATAGCCGACGGCCTCGGCGGCGGCGACAGCGGCTTCGACCGACGCCGCGAAGCGTCCATGCGGAAAAGATATGCCAAGCGGCGCCAACAGTTCCTTGGCGCGATATTCCGGAACCATGCCTGCTTCGCCTGCAAGCCCCGGCACCGCAAGTAGATCGGGCGAACGATCGGCAAGGTCGCGCTTAACCGGTCCGACGAGACGGGCCAGGGCACGGAAGGCGCGCTCCGTGGAAGGAAACCAGGGCACGCCCCGTTCCCGAAGCGCGGCAATGAAGCCAGGGGGAATACCCGCCCCTTCGTCAAGCCCGGCGAAGACGAGTGGCTTGGCGCTGCCCCGCGTCTCGACCGAGCGAAGGATAGCAGGCACCTTGATGTTGGAAGTGACCGGATCACCCTGGATGATGCCCGCGACGATGGCACCGACACGCCCGTCGTCGAACAGCGCATCCAGGGTGTTGGTGTATATCTCCGGCTGGCTGAGCCCTTGCGCAGTGATGTCCAGCGGATTGCTGACAGGCACGAACGGCGGCAGCGCGGCACGCAAACCCGGCGCATTGGCGTCATCAAGCGGGGCCAACGCCAATTCGAGCTCTTCGGCAAGATCAAGCGTCAATGCTTTGAATGCCCCGGATTCTCCCAGGACCGCGATTTCGGAACAAGCGAGCGGAGGACAGCGGACGAGTATCTCGGCGATGTCGCCCAGCTCTTCCAGCGTCTCGGCAAATATCACGCCGGCGCGTTTCACTTTCGCGCGCATCAGCTTGTAGTCGCCCGCCATGGCGCCGGTATGAGTGGCCGCGGATTCGCGCGCGGCGCTGGACTTGCCGGGGTGCAGCAGGACGATCTGCTTGCCGGCGGCATGCGCACGCCGCGCGGCCGCCAGGAAGCGGCGCGGCGCCCGGAACTGCTCGACGATCATGGCGATGACACGGGTGTTCGGCTCATCGACCAGCCAGTCGACATAGTCCTCCACTCCGCTCGCCGCTTCATTGCCGGTAGAAACGGAGAAGCTCAGCGCCAGCTCGCGCGCCAGCATCGTAGTACAGAGCACGGCGGCCATCGCGCCCGACTGCGACACGACGCCGATCGCGCGCCGCCCGGCGGGAGGCACGATCTCGGTCTCGACGAAGGTCAGCGGCACACCATCGACGTGATTGACCATGCCCAGGCAATTCGGTCCTTCGACCACCATGCCGCTTTCGGCGGCGATACGGGCAATCTCCGCCTGTTGCGCCAGTCCTTCCGCCCCCCCTTCGGCAAAGCCGGCGGAAAAGATGATCGCGGCGCCGCACTTGCGCGCGGCGAGTCCGCGAACGGTATCGAGTACGGCCGGCTGCGGGATGGCCAGGACCGCCACATCGACACCTTCGGGCAACGCCTCGACTGAAGGCAAACACGGGCGACCACCGATCGAAGCGCGATTGGGATTGATCGGCCAGACATTTCCTGTGAAGCCGTTGCGATCGAGATTGCCCAATACCGAGGCGCCGAGCGCCCCCGGCTTGTCGCTCGCACCTATTAATGCGACCGAGCGAGGCCGCAACAGCCGGTCGATCATAGCCTTGTCCAGCCGCTGGTCCATCATTCTCCCTCCCCGCCAGCCGTAGTCAGCCGCGCGGCTTGTTCAGTTCATAAGCGCCGAGACCGGGCTTGAACGTCTTGTCATCGATGAACTGGCGCGTGGCCTCCTTGCGTCCCTCACTATCGAAGAAGTTGGCGGCTTCCTGTGTTCGAACGAGGTAATCCATGGAATTGTCGAACGTCATCTCGCGCACCCGGCGGACCGCCCATTTGGTAGCGCGAAGCGCATGGGCGTTCTTGCCCAGCAGGACGCTGGCGATCTCGCTGACGCGCTCCCTGAGGCGGTCAGCCGGCACCGCCTCATTGACAAGGCCCCATTCGGCCGCCTTCCGTCCATCGACGTTCTCACCCATCATCGCATGATACATGGCGTTGCGGAAACCCGTCAGTTCCACGATGATCTTGCTCGCGCCGCCGCCGGGCAGGATTCCCCAGTTGATTTCGGAAAGGCCGAACTGCGCATCCTCAGCCGCGACCGCAAGGTCACAGCCGAACAACGGACCATAAGCCCCGCCGAAGCACCAACCCTGCACCATCGCGATCGTCGGCTTCTCAAACCAGCGCAGGCGCTCCCACCAGCCATACGCTTCACGCTGGGCCTGACGAATGGCGCCAAGCCCCTTTTCCTCGTTCTCGCGGAAGTATTCCTTAAGGTCCATGCCAGCAGACCATGCGGTGCCCTCACCCCCGAGAACAACGACACCGACGTCCTCACGAAACTCCAGATCTTCCAGAACCCGTTTCATCTGGCGATTGAGCTTCGGGTTCATGCAATTCCGCTTTTCCGGGCGATTGAAAGAGACCCAGGCGATACGATTTTCAACGATGCAGGAAACAGTGTCTTCTTCTGCGCGATCGGACATGGCAAACCCCGGTTGATATCTAGCAATATTGCTATTCAACATAGCCTCAGAATTGCTATAGTCAATAGCATTATGGAGCCCCTTTTGACCCGCCGCAAACATGACGATCCGCTGATTTCTCTACCCGGCTACGCTCTGCGACGGGCGGCGAACGCAATGATGGCGGAATTGTCGGCGCGCCTTGATCCGTTCGACCTGCGGATATCGGATGCCTCGATCCTGTTGCTGGCAGCCGACGGAAAGGACCGGACCTCAAGCGATATCGGCAAGATCCTCGATATCCAGCGAGCGAACATGGTGCCTTTGCTGAACCGTCTTGATGAAGCCGGGCTGATCGAACGCGTGCCGATCAACCTCAAGTCGCAGGCGATCCGCCTGACCCCGGACGGCCAGCGCAAGCTGGCAGAAGTACGCGCGATCATCGACCGGTTCGAGGCCGATCTCCTGGACCGTATCCCTCCGGAACACCGCCAGCACTTCCTGCCGGCGCTGCAATCGCTGTTAACCTAGAGCCCTGCCCCCAGCCCCAGGACGCGCGCCGCATTGTCCTTCATGATGCCGGGCAGAACTTCTTCGCGAAATCCGGCCGAACGAGCCGCTTCCAGCCAGGCCGACGGGTGGATCAACGGAAAATCGCTGCCGAACAGCATCTTGTGGCGAAGCTGGGTATTGGCATAGCGCACGGTCTGCGGCTGGAAATACTTCGGGCTCCAGCCTGACAGATCGATGAACACGTTCTCCTTGTGAAGCGCCATCGACAGGCTTTCGTCCGTCCAGGGCCAGCCTGGATGAGCGAGGATGATCTTCATGTCGGGAAAATCGACCGCGACATCATCCACCAGCATCGGCTGCGCCCATTTCAGCCGCATCCCACCGCCGCCGCGCATGCCGGTGCCCATCCCGGAATGGCCGGTGTGGAAGATCGCCGGCAGCCCATGCGCGGCGATCTCTTCGTAGATCGGATAGCCCACCCGGTCGCGGGGGTCGCAGTCCTGCATGACATGGTGAAACTTGAACCCCCGCACGCCATGGTTCTCGATCAGGTCGCGCGCCTCGCGAGCGCCGAGCTTGCCCTTGCGGGGGTCGATTGAGGCGAAGGGGATGCAGATATCGTCATGACGTGCGGCGAACTCGGCAATCTCATAGTTCGACACGCGCTTCGCGCCGAGCCCGCTCTCGCAATCCACCGTGAAAAGGCAGAAGGCGATCTGCTGCTCACGGTAGATCTCGACGATCTCGGGCATCTTGGGCCGCTCGCGCGGGGCCTTGAAATAGGCGGATGCCGCATCGAAGAACTCGCCCATCACCGGATCTTCCAGATCATGGCACGAGACTTCGGCGTGCACATGCACATCGATTGCCTGAATACTGGACAGGTCGATTCCCATGGCTTCAGCGTACCACGTAAAAGTCGATCAGTACCCTGTCGGGTCGCCTGACCCCACGCGCGACGAAGACATTGCGGCGAAGCCAGTCATGCGGTCCGGCGGCAACCTTGAAGCTCGGCGTCGTCCGGAAGTAATATTCCGCAGGATCGACCGGCTCGCCCTTGGCCAGCCTGTCTGTCACTTCGGCCGTTGCGACGCGTACGCCGGGATTGGTCACTTCGATCACCGTGCCATCGCTGGCCTTGAGGAAGTATCGCGCTTCCACCCGGGCGAGCCCGCCGGTTTCGATCACCTGCCAGTCACCGCCGCCCTGCAGCACCTCACCGCTCAACCTAGGCCCCGTCAGCGTGCCGCCGGTAATGGCGATGAAGCGCTTTCGCCCGCCGTCGGCCTGCCCCATCTCCACCGGCGGTGCGACCATGACATTCGCGGTAAAGGCATATTCCAGCAAGGGAGCGGGCGCCACAGGTCCTGTCTCCGCAACGACTTCGGGGGCGAAGCCACTACATGCAAGGACGAAAACAGCGGGGATGAACCTACGCATGTGCACCTCTCAAATAGGGAAGTGTCCTGATTGAGTTTCGATGGTGATCCATCTGGTTTCGGTGAAGCTGTCGATGCCCTGTTTGCCGCCGAAGCGGCCATAGCCGGAGGCGCCGAGGCCACCGAAGGGCATCTGGGCCTCGTCGT
>DASWWL010000123.1:0-16533 GCA_036400975.1 Novosphingobium sp.
TGCTGACCCGCCTGTCACGCTATGGCAGCGGCGTGGTCGAGCGGATCGAGCCCGTGGCGGCGACGGACATTACCCGTACGGCGGTCGATCGGTTTCGCGGCGGGCATCGCGTCGTTCTGGTGGAGAGTCAGGATTGCCTGGTCATGGCCAACCGGGATGCCCTGGAACAAGTGCTCGTTCACCTGATCCAGAATGCCGTCGATGCCAGCGAAGCCGGTGCGCAAGTCTTCGTCAGCCAGGTCAACGACAGGATGCATGCCCGTTTCGAGGTGGTGGACAGCGGTGTCGGGATGAGCGCCGAATTCATCCGGAACCGTCTGTTCAAGCCCTTCGATTCCTCCAAGCCCGGAGGGTTCGGCATCGGCGCCTTCGAGGCCCGCGAACTGGTGCGCGCAATGCAGGGGCGCCTCGAGGTGGAATCGCGCGAAGGCCTCGGTTCGCGCTTCATCGTGCGTCTGCCGCTCGCCGTTGCGGGCGAATTCGGCGCGACCCTGGACGGAATGCAAGCGAAAGCCGCGTCATGAGCGATCTCAAACCGAAACTTCTCATTGTCGAGGATGATGCCGGGCTGCAGGCGCAGCTCAAGTGGGCTTACGAGGATTTCGACGTCGTCGTGGCGGGCGATCGCGCATCTGCGCTTGCCGCGTTGCGCGCCGAGGAACCGGCTGTGGTCACGCTCGATCTTGGTCTGCCGCCTGACCCCGATGGGACGAGCGAAGGCTTTGCCGTGCTGGACGAGATCATGGCGCTCAAGCCCGATACCAAGGTCATTGTCGCAACCGGCCACGGCGCGCGGGCGAGCGCGCTGCGCGCGATCGCCAGCGGAGCATACGATTACTACCAGAAACCCGTAGATATAGAGGCCCTGGGCCTTATAGTACGGCGCGCGTTCCAGCTTCACCGGATAGAGACCGAGAACCGCCATCTTGCCGGCAAGGCCGGGCCGGACGATCGCGTGCTGGGTCGCATGATTACGGCCGCGCCGGAAATGGTGCGCGTTGCCCGCACGATCGAGCGCGTCGCCGATACCAGCGTATCGGTCATGCTGCTGGGCGCCAGCGGCACAGGCAAGGAACTGCTCGCGCGCGGACTGCATGAGGCGAGCGGACGCGCCGAGGGAGCCTTCGTCGCCATCAACTGCGCAGCGATTCCCGAGAATTTGCTGGAAAGCGAACTCTTCGGTCACGAGAAAGGGGCTTTCACGGGAGCGGTCAGGACCACGGAAGGCAAGATCGAGCAGGCCGAGGGAGGCACGCTGTTCCTCGATGAAGTCGGCGACATTCCGCTGCAACTGCAGGTCAAGCTGCTGCGTTTCCTGCAGGAGCGGGTGATCGAACGCATCGGTTCGCGCAAGTCGATCCCGGTGGATACCCGGATCGTATGCGCGACGCACCAGAACCTCGAGGCGATGATCGCCGATGGCCGCTTTCGTGAAGACCTGTTCTATCGCCTGGCCGAGATCGTCGTGAAGATACCCAGTCTTGCCGAGCGTCCGGGCGATCCGGCGCTTCTGGCCAAGGCTTTCCTCGCGCGCTTCGCCAAGGAAATGAATCCGCAGGTGCGGGGCTTTTCACCGGGTGCGCTGGCCGCGATCGATGCCTGGGCCTGGCCGGGCAACGTGCGCGAGCTGGAAAACCGCGTGAAGCGCGCGGTGATCATGGCTGACGGCAAGCTGGTGCTGGCCGCCGATCTCGATCTTGCCGAACCCGAAGAGGCGCAGGGGCAGGTGCTGAACCTCAAGAGCGCGCGCGAGCAGACCGACCGTAAGGTGATCCGCCATGCGCTGGCGCGCAGCGAGGGCAATATTTCGAGCACGGCAAAGCTGCTCGGGATCAGCAGGCCGACGCTTTACGACTTGCTCAAGCAGTATGACCTGCACGGGTAAGCTCATCCGTTCGCGGGCGGGGAACGCGGGCGACATATCGCGGTCCGGTCTTCGCCGGTTCGCGTATGGTCTGGTCATCATCTTGTCCGCCTCTGTCGCTATGGCCGCTCCGGGTGGCGATCTTATCGCGCAATCGCAGGCGGCGCTTGCACGCGGCGACGGTATCGCCGCCGAAGTCGCCTTGCGCCGCGCGCTGGACGCGGGGGCTCCGCGCGAGACGGTCGCGGCGATGATGGGGGAAGCTTTTCTCGATCAGGAGCAGCCGGACAAAGCGCGCGACTGGCTCGGCCCCGGTCGGTTCTCGTCCGATACGGCGGCATACGGCTTTCGCCTGCTGGCAAGGCTGGAGCAGCAGGAGGGCGATCTGCCCGCGGCGGGTGCGGCCTTCGATCGCGCCCTGGCGATCACCCCGAACGATGCGACGATGTGGGTCGAAATCGGCCGGCTTCGTTATGCCGGCGGCGAACATATGCTGGCGCTTGATGCTTCGGCTCATGCGCTCGAACTCGATCCCAAGAACGTTCGCGCCATCGAGTTCCGCGGTCAGATAGAGCGTGATCGCGTCGGACTGGTCGCGGCGTTGCCCTGGTTCGAGCGTGCGCTGGTGATCGCGCCGAACGACGTTTCGGCGATGACGGAGTATGCGGCGACGCTTGGGGAAATGGGACGGGCGCACGACATGCTGCGCGTGACCCGCAAGGTGCTGGAACTCGATCCAGGCAATCCGCGAGCCTTGTTCCTGCAGGCGGTGCTCGCCGCACGGGCCGGTAACCTTGAGCTGGCGCGGGGGGTGATGGGCCGCGTTAACGGAAAGCTCGATGCGATGCCGGCGGCGATGCTCCTGCAGGGCATCCTTGAGATGCATGCCGGCAATTACCGGCTGGCGATGGAAGTGCTGGAACGGCTGGTACGGCAGCAGCCGGCCAATATCCGCGCACAGCTTCTGCTGGCGCGCGCCGAGTTCCTCGCGGGGGAATATCGCCTGCTGCTCAGCGATTTCGGAGCCGCCGCCGAGCGTCCGGACGCTTCGCCCTATCTGCTTACCCTGGCGGGCCGGGCGCATGAGATGCTCGGCCGCCGCGATCTTGCGGCTGCGCTGCTCGATCGCGCGGCAATGGCCATGCCGCAACCCTTGCAGCCGATCGCTGAGGGATCGCCGGTCGGCAATCTTCTCGCCACCGGCTCGGCAGCCGATGCGGCCTTGCTCGCGGATCAGGGTCTGTCCGAGGCCGATGGTTCCGCCATCGCTCAGGCTATCGCCGGCGATATGCGGCTGGCGACCGGACAAGGCCCGGCTGCGCTTGAATATTATCGCCGGTCCGCACGGGTCAGGCTGAGCGATGGGCTGATGCTGCGCATGGCCGCTGCCCTGGAGGAATCCGGTGATAGTCTGGCTGCCGGCCGATTAGCTGAAACATACCTTGCCCAGCATCCCGGAAGCATCGCCGCTGCCCGTATCGTGGCTTCGCTTGCCGCCCGACGCGGTGACTGGCCGCGCACGCGGACCTTGCTGGAGCATGTCCGCGCCAACGGAGGCGATGGGGACGCGATGCTGCTGGTGGAGCTGTCGCTGGCGCAGTTGCGCAGCGGCGATGCGGCGGCGGCGGAAGTGACGGCGCGATCGGCTTACGCCTTGCAGCGGGCGCGCCCGCAAGCGGCGGTGAGCTGGGGCATGGCCTTGAATGCGCAGCACAAGGAGGGCGCCCTTGCCAGGACGTTGCTCGACAAGGCCCGATCGCAAGGGCTGCGCTGAAATCCTCGACATCGCCTGTCTTCAAGGGCAATCGCGGAACCGATAACAATTTCAGGGCTATCGGCACGATGAATGCTTTATGGCGTCGGATCGATCCGATGGTGCGCCTTATCACTGCGGCCATCCTTCTCGCGACCGTATTGCCGGTAACGGGCGAAGCGCGCGCGATCGCGCAGTTCGTTTCGAATGCGGCAGTGTTCGTGCTGTTCCTGCTCTATGGCCTGAGGCTGTCGCGCCGCGAGGTGTTGGCCGGGCTTGGCAACCATCGCCTGCTCGTTCCGCTGGTCCTGTGGGTGTTCGGAGCGATGACGCTGGCGGGCTGGGGACTGTGGCAGGCGGGAAGCGCGTTCCTGCCGCCGCTTCTTGCGCTGGGCTTCCTCTATCTTGGCGCGCTTCCTTCCACGGTGCAGTCAGCGACGGCCTATAGCTCGCTTGCCGGTGGCAATGTCGCGAGTTCCGTAGTGGCGGCGGCGCTGATCAATATCCTCGGCGTCTTCGTCAGCGCGCCCTTGTTCTCGCTGCTGGCGGGCAGCCATGGCGCGGTGTTCCATACCGACCAACTGGTGAAAGTGGCGACGATGCTGTTGCTGCCTTTCGTTGCGGGCCAGATCCTGCAAGGCTTCACGCGCACCTGGGTTTCGGGGCACCGCTCGCTCATAACGACCATGGATCGCGCTTCGATCGGTATCGCTGTCTATGTCGCGTTCTCGGGCGCGGTGGAGCAGGGCATATGGGGGAAAGTCGATGGCGCAGGCTGGGCCGGGATGCTTTTCGGCTGCGCGCTCGCCATGGTTTTCGGATATGCAGGAGCATGGTTTCTGGGCGCTGCACTGCGCCTGCCGCGCGGAGACCGCATCGCCATGCTGTTCGCCGGCGCGCAGAAGAGTGTGGCGATGGGCGCGCCCCTTGCCACGGTGATCTTTCCGGCGGCTTCAGCCGGGATCGTGATCTTGCCCCTGCTGGTCTATCATCTCGTGCAGATGATCGTCGCGGCGCCCATGGCGACCCGCTTGCGGGGAGAGGGCGGAGTGGTTCCGGCGCATTGATCTACTTCGGTTGATAGGTCTGCTCGATCCCGGGAAAGCTCCGCGCCCGTACCTCGGCGGCATATTTTTCGGCCGCACCGGAAATCGTTTCTGCGATGGCTTCGTAACGCTTCACGAAGCGCGGGACCCGCTCGAACATGCCCAGCATGTCCTCGGTGACGAGAACCTGCCCGTCGCACTGTGCCGAAGCGCCTATGCCGATGGTGGGGCAGGCGACGGCCTTCGTAACTTCGATGGCGATGGGTTCGACCACGCCCTCGACGACGATTGCAAAGGCGCCGGCCTCGTCCAGCGCGCGTGCGTCGCTGACGATCTTCGCCGCTTCCGCATCGTTGCGGCCGCGGGCATTGTAGCCGCCAAGCACGTTGACCGCCTGCGGCGTAAGGCCGACGTGACCCATCACGGGGATGCCGCGCCGGGTAAGGAAAGCGACCGTCTCGGCCATGGCCTCGCCGCCTTCCAGCTTCACGCCGGCGCAGCCCGTTTCCTTCAGCAGACGCGCGGCACTGGCGAATGCCTGCTCCGGAGAACCCTCGTAGCTGCCGAACGGCATGTCGACGAGGACGGCTGCATGATAGCTCCCGCGCACGACAGCCGCGCCGTGTGCCGCCATCATGTCGAGCGTGACCGGTACGCTGGAAGGCAGCCCGTAGATTACCTGACCGAGCGAATCCCCGACCAGCAGGAGATCGCAATGCGCGTCCAGCAACTGGGCTTGCCGTGCGGTGTATGCGGTAAGCATGACGATGGGTTCTGCCGTCACGCCATCCTGCTTGCGCTTGCGGATCGCGGGAATGGTCAGCCGTTTCATCGGCGCGGGGGTGGGATTGGCCCGGCTGGTGGCGGTGTCGAGCTGGAAGGTCGTGGACATGACCGTCTTCTAGACGCTCTCGCAAAGCTGGGGAAGGGCGCGGCTTGCCCCTTGCCAAGCTGCGGCATTGCGATAGCTTTCCGGCCCATCTTTCGGGATTAGGTGGGGACCTGCATGTTCGGACGCGTCAAGCCGCTCGACGCCATTTTGGCGACGGCAGAAAAGAAGTCGTTGCATCGATCGCTCGGCGCCTTTCAGCTTACCATGCTCGGCGTCGGCGCGATCATCGGCACCGGTATTTTCGTGCTCACGGCGGAAGCCGCCCAGAAGGCCGGTCCAGGCATGCTGCTGAGCTTCATCATCGCCGGTGTGGTCTGCGCGGTCGCGGCGCTTTGCTATTCCGAGATGTCTTCGATGGTCCCGGTTTCTGGCTCCGCCTATACCTACAGCTACGCGGTGATGGGCGAACTCATCGCCTGGATGGTCGGCTGGGCGCTATGCCTCGAATATGCAGTGGCGGCGGGCGCCGTCGCGGTAGGCTGGTCGGGCTATTTCGTCGGGCTGCTCAGAAATTTCCTTGGTATAGACCTCGGCACTGCTTTCACGCTGGGGCCGATCGATGGCGGATTGTTCAATGTGCCTGCGTTCATCATCTCGCTTTTCGTCACCTGGCTTCTGGTGATCGGAACGCGCGAGAGCGCTTTCGTCAACGCCATCCTGGTGGCGGTGAAGATTACCGCCCTCACGCTGTTCTGCGTACTGGCCCTACCGGTAATGAATGCCCATAACTTCGAACCGTTCGCGCCTCTGGGCTTCGCCGGAATCTCGGCTGCTGCTGCTTCAATCTTCTTTGCCTATGTCGGTTTCGACGCGGTTTCCACCGCTGCGGAGGAAACCAAGAACCCGCAACGGAACATGCCGATCGGTCTGATCGGCAGCCTTGCGATCTGCACGATCTTCTATCTGCTCGTGGCTTCGGGCGTCATCGGCGGCGTGGGCGCCCAGCCGTTGCTCGATGCCGCAGGCAACGGCATTGCTCCCGGCAGCAAGGAATTGACTGCCGCCTGTGCCGCGCATGCGCAAGAAGTTGTGGTCTGTTCGAAGGAGGCACTGGCCTGGACGTTGCGTGAGCTTGGCTGGCAGCAGATCGGCAACCTGGTCGGTCTCGCTGCGGGATTGGCGCTGCCTTCCGTTGTGCTGATGATGATGTTCGGCCAGACCCGCATCTTCTTCGTGATGAGCCGTGACGGCTTGCTGCCCGAATTCCTGAGCAAGGTTCATCCGCGATATCACACGCCGCATGTGGTGACGATGATCACGGGTGTTTTCGTTGCGTTCTTCGCCGCCCTTTTTCCGGTCGGCGCGCTCGCCGACATCTCGAACTCGGGGACGCTGTTTGCCTTTGCCATGGTCGCGATCGCGGTGCTGGTGCTGCGGCGGACCGATCCTAATCGCCATCGGCCGTTCCGCACTCCCATCGTCTGGTTTGTAGCGCCACTCGCGGTAATCGGCTGTCTCTATCTGTTCTTCAGCTTGTCGACATACACGCTGAGCCTCTTCGCCGGCTGGGCAGTGATCGGTCTGCTGGTCTATTTCGCGTACAGCCGAAAGCACAGCCACGTTGGGCGGGGCATCGTGGAAGTGCATGAGGAAGATGCCGACGTTCCACCTCAGCCGGTGCCGCCCATGCCTGGCGCGGCGCTCGATTAAGACTGCCGCGTTCAGAGCGGCGGTGCGACAATCGTCTGGGCGGTTATCTCATCTAAGATCGCCTGGCGGTCCTCGATGGGGCGGCCTTGCAGAAACGCCAGCAGGTCTTCCGTGAGGCGTCGTGTCTGCGTTGCGAAGACTCCATGCGCTTCGCCGCGATATTCGACCAGTTGTGCACTGGGGACTTTCCTGGCCACTTCGCGTCCCGTCGCATCGATCGGGACAGTCTTGTCAGCGGTTCCGTGGATCACCAGCGTGGGCACGGTAAAGCTTGCAAGGTCCGGCCGAAAGTCCGTGGTGGCGAAGGCCTGCACTGCGGCCAGCGTCGATCGCAGGCCAGCCTGCATGGCCATCTGCCATGATGCATGGAGCATTTCCTTGCTCACCGGCTTGTCGAGCCAGCCGACCCCGTAGAAGTCTTCGAAGAACCCCGTGAAGAAATGGGCGCGGTCAGCAAGGAGGCCTTGCGTTATCTGGTCGAAGATGTCCTGCGGCACTCCATCGGGATTGCTTTCCGTCCGCAGCATGTAAGGCACTACCGAGCTTATCAATGCGACGCGATCCACGCCTTTGCCGGCATGGCGCGACAGGTAGCGGGCAATCTCGCCGCCTCCCATCGAGAAGCCGACGAGCGCAGAATCCTGTCCGCCGGCCAATTGTTCGATCACTTCCGCCAGATCATCTGCGAACGTATCGTAGTCATATCCGTTGGAAGGCTGTTCCGATCGGCCGAAGCCACGCCGGTCATAGGCTATCGCGCGAAATCCCTTCTCGGCAAGGGCTTGAGTGACGGGATCCCAGCTGTCGCTGGACAGGGGCCAGCCATGTATCAGGACGACCGGCGGACCATCGCCCCATACTTTTGCATAGAGACGCGTTCCATCACGGGTTTCGATCGTCGGCATCGTGGAATCTCCTCGTCTTGTGGAGAGGCAACCTTCCCCCGCTACAATGGTTCCGCATCGGCCTTTCCTACTCGGATATGGGGTGGCATATTTCGTCCATGGAATTTTCGGTCATTCCGGTCACACGTTACGAGCAGAATTGCTCGATCCTGTGGTGCGAGAAGACCAGTCGGGCGGCGGTGATCGATCCGGGCGGTGATCTCGGCGACATCCTCGGCTTCATGGATCTTGTCGGCGTCACGCCTGAAGTGTTGCTCGTAACCCATGGCCACGGCGATCATTGCGGCGGTGCGGCGCAGCTTGCAGAGCTTACCGGAGCGCGGATTGAGGGGCCACATCGGGGAGATGCACCAATCATCGCCCGCCTTGAAGAGTTCGCCTCCCGCTATGGCGCGGCAACGCGGGTCTATGAACCCGATCGCTGGTTGGAACATGGAGACCGCGTGACTTTCGGCGAGGAAAGCCTGGAGGTGCTTCATTGTCCCGGACATTGCCGGGGGCACGTCGCCTATTTCAGCGCCTCGGAGCGTCAGGCCTTCGTTGGCGATATCCTTTTCCGCGGCGCTATCGGCGCCTGGGAGCATCCGAACGGAAGCCTGCCGGTCTTGATGCACTCGATCCGTGACCGTCTGTTCCCCTTAGGCGACGACGTGGCCTTTGTGCCGGGGCATGGCGAGACGTCCACATTCGGCCGCGAAAGGCGCGAGAATCCTTTCGTCGGAGACGAGGCATACGCGCGCTTCCGGGAGCGCCTTGGCGGTGAGGCGGGTACGGCTCGCGCAAACTGAAGCGCGAGCCGGCAAGCCTATCTCCCGGATTCGAGTGCACGCATCACATCGGCCCAGGAAACGAGCTTGAAATTCTGCGCTTGCGCACCGTTGCTGCCGTCTTGCGCGATGAACAGGCCTTCCGGGTATTCCGGCCCGAAATTCCCGCCTGCCAGCGCAATGCCATCCGTTTCCTCTGTCGCGCCAACTTTGCCGGCGATGATGCGGAAACGGCCGGCGGGCTCCATACCGGGCAGGTGGTAGACGGCATAGGCGTTGTCGCCCTGGCTCGAGGCGATCAGATAGCCTTCATCGATTCCCTCAGGCAGGATCGCGAGGCCTTCAACATCGACAACGAGCTGCTTGCCATCCGCTTTGACCATCAGGACACCCTGGGGCCGACCATTGGCGAAACGCCAGATACCCACGTCTTCTTCGCCTACATAGAGGGCGCCGTTACGCGGATCGACAACACAGCCCTCGGTCTGGGTTGGTAGCTTGCGGGTAAGTAGCGGCACGGCGCGAGGTGCTTCTGTCAGCTCGTCCAGGCGATACTCCTCGACCGTTCCATCCTTCAGCACCGAGAAGGCATGCAGGGCATCGCCGTTCAGCCAGAGGCAGACGCCATAAGCTTCGCCACGGCCACCTGCGACCACGCCCAGCGGAATCAATTTCGCGGCCTTCGTATCGAGACGGTAAAGCCTGAGCTTCGCTGCGGAGGGATCGTTCCGGTCGCTTGCGACGACGATGACGCCCGCTGCGCCCAGATCGACAAGATCCACGTTGTTGAGACGACCATCGGGTTCGAAGGCGCGTGATGCGCCGTCCAACCCGTAGACATGCAGGCCGGCCTTCTTGTCCGTTGCGACGATCAGGCTTTTCGTGGGGTCTGCGGAATTTCGCCAGATGGCCGGGTCGTCGGCCGCATCGGCTGCTGCGGTTCCGACAGGCACGGTTTCCGTCACGGCGGTTACATTCCATGCCGGCAAGGAGGTGATTGGCGGCGAAGTGGCGGCGCAGCCGGCAAGGCCGACTGCGCTACAGGCGATAAGGAGGCACCGCATCAGAATGCGTAACGCGCGACGAGCTGGAAGACGGGGCCAGCGCGTTCGCTCTCCAGTTCGTACTCGTCGAAGTCGCGGCTACGTTGATCGGCGATCGTCGTAAACTTGTTGAAGGTTTCCCCCTTGCGGCCATCCAGGAGATTCGAACCCACCGCGCGGATGGTAAAGCTCTTGCCGAAGCGTTTTTCCACGAAGACTTCGAGGTCGGCGCCATAGGTCGTCGTCACTTCTTCACCCACGCTCCGGTCGAATGCCGCGCCTTGTTTGCGATATGTAACGCCGAACGCCGCGCCAACGTCACGCAAGTTCTGGATGAAGCCGAAATTGTAGACGTACTTTGACTGGCCGTTGAAGCGACGCTTGCCGAATGCGTCCGTGATCTCGCTGTCGATCAGGGACAAGTTGCCGAAAACGCCGAGATCGGGAAGCCCCAGGAAACCCAGATCGGTCGACATGTCGAATTCGACGCCCCAGACTTTTCCGTCGCCCGTATTGCGCGGTTGCAACACGAATGTGCCCGGGCCTTCCGATCCGACCATACCTGTATTGGTTATTTCGACGAGGTTTTCGATCTTGCGGTAGAACACGTTGACACCGATCACGCCGGTGCGGCCGATGTGCTGTTCATAGCCTAGATCGCCGCCCCAGGCCGTTTCGGGCCGCAGAAGCGGATTGCCCAGCAGATCGTTGTCCCCAAGTTCCGCTTCCAGGAGCGCCGGCGAAATATAGTCGAAGCGCGGGCGGCGAACCGTGCGTGCGACCGAGGCGGTGATGCGGCCCGAACCAATATCCCACTTGAGCGAAGCCGAAGGAAGCAGCACGTCGTAATCTTTCCGTGTGCGTGCCAGCGCAGGCGTGACCGTCAGGTCGTTGATATCGACCCTGGTGTTTTCCCAGCGCAGGCCCGCCTCCCAACTGATCGGACCGTTCTTGCCTTCGAACAGGGCATAAACATCGCGGCGATGTTCCTCGATCCTGTTGAGTCCGCCTGATTCGGGCGTGAGCGTGCCCGGAGTGGTCATGAATTCCGTCGGGTTGCGCTTGAACTGATCATAGCCCGTGCGCGCCGACGCGGTGAGATTGAAGCGGTTCTGGACAGTAGTGATGGCGGTATCGCGATCCTTGTTCTGGAAGAAACCGCCAAGCGCGAACTTTACGGTTTTCGCCACCTCAATCTCGTGTTCGAGGTTGAATGCGAGTTCGTCGTCGCGAATGCGGCGGGCCGTGACGTCGCCCGTGAAGCGTGGTGTGGCGCGGTCGAAATCGACCTCGTATTCGGTTTCATCCTGATGGTCGTCAAAGCGCGAGAAGCTGCCTCGCAGCGTCGTTTTGCCCAAACTCCACTCGTGCGAGAGTTTGGCGGCGATGCTGTAGTTTTCCTGATCGATTTCGTTGACGTTGGCATTGTCGGTCAGGAGATTACCGGGCTGAGCCGCGCGGACTGGGCCGGTCGTCGAAGTGCGGTCATTATATTCGAAGGACCGCTCGTTTTCGGTGCGATCGGTGCGGACATAGTTGCCGCTTATTTCGAAATCGGTGGTAGCACCGTCGATGCCCCAGGCGGCATTGAAGGCATAATCGGTGCCGTCGCGCGTGTCGGTCTGGTCCTCGCGATTGTCGAAGTCCTGAGTCTCGTAGGCGGGATTGTTCTCCGGTGAATCGGAGAAACGCAGGCTCGTCTTCTTCTTGGGATTGTAGCGGCCCTGGATGTTCGCGCCGATCAGCAGGCGTCCCGGTCCGAATTTTCCGCCATAAAACAGGCCCGCGGTCGGTTTGACCTCACCGTCGTCGAATAGCAGTCCGCCGCCGCGGATATAGCCGCCGTCCAGAGTGTAGGCGTCGCGCAGTACAATGTTGAGCGTGCCAGCCACCGCATCGCCCGTTCGCCGGGCCGACGAGGAGCGGACGATTTCGACCTGTTTGACCAGCTCCGCGGGAATCCGGTCGAGAAAGAACGAGCGGTCGGCATTGCTGCCGGGCACCTTGTCGCCGTTGATCAGGATCTGGGTATAGCCCGGATCGAGACCGCGCAGGCGTGCGCCATCGCTTTCGATGACGTCGGAAAGGAAAGTGACCGAAGGTACGCGCTTCAGCGCGTCACCGGCGGTCAGCGGTTCGAAGCGCTGGAAATATTCCTCTCCATAAACAAGGACGGGTTCAGGTTGTTCGCTTCGGTTACGATAGCCGATGTCGGCCTGGACGACGATCTCGCGGCTCGACTGGATCGCGCGGTCCTGCTCATCGGCTGTCTCCTCGGCATGAACCGGTGCGGCCAGTATCGCCGAGAAGGCAACGCTGCAGATCAGTGAAGAGCGGGAAATTCCGGTAGTTGAAAACATTGGCTTGCCCCCTTTTGCCTAGGCACGATGGGGGCGCTTAGAGATCGCTGATGACGGCCCGGCGTCACATCAATGACAGCTTTGCTACGGTGCAAAGGACCGTCGCGAACTCGCAAGCGAAATGTCAAAGTTGGGTAGCGCCGTGGTGACCCCTACGGGAATCGAACCCGTGTTTCAGCCGTGAGAGGGCCGCGTCCTGACCGCTAGACGAAGGGGCCATGGTCAACCGACATGCCCATTCTGTCCCGAAGGAAAGATGGTGACCCCTACGGGAATCGAACCCGTGTTTCAGCCGTGAAAGGGCCGCGTCCTAACCGCTAGACGAAGGGGCCATGCCGGCTTGCGCCGAAGGCAGGCCGCGCGTTTAGGGAAGGCGGCGAGAGGGGTCAAGCCCCGTTTGCTGATTGAATCTTTCAGTTTGCCCAGGCTGCATCGTCGATATGAAGTTCGGCCTGGGGACGACTTGCCCAGTCGTCGATCTTGGCCCGGCCGGCAAGCCAGAGGCGGCGGTCCCGCACGCCATGCAGCAGCGCTTGTCCCATGTCGCTCTGCGCCGCGCGGAAGGCTATCGCCTTGAAGGTCGCGCCATCCTGGCCGCGCGCGATCAGGCGAACGTGATCGACGCCGACAAGGTCCGCCTTGACGACACGCACCGGCCCGACCGCGATGCGCGGTCCCGGCCAGCCCATGCCGTAGGGGCCAGCACTTTCCAGCGTTGTGACCAGTTCAGGTTTGAGGCCGCCAGGTGCTACCGCAAGGTCAAGCGACAGGGATTGCTGCGCCATTGCCAGTGCGACTTCCGCGCCCAGCCGCGCGTCTAGCCAGTCGCCCAGCGTCTCGATCCTGTCGGATGAAATCGTGAATCCCGCGGCCATGGCATGTCCGCCGCCCGCCACCAGCAGCCCTTCGGCCCGTGCGGCGATGATCGCGGCTCCAAGATCGACTCCAGCTATCGAGCGGCCCGATCCCTTGCCATGCTCTTCCGCATCGGCATCCAGTGCGATCACCAGCGCCGGCTTGCCAGTTTTTTCCTTGATGCGTCCTGCGACGATTCCGATTACGCCGGGGTGCCAGCCTGCTCCGGCCAGCACCAGCACCGCACGGTTATGCTGGCGATCGATCTGCGCCTCGGCGGCTTCCTGTACGCTTGCCTCGATCGCGCGGCGCTCATCGTTCAGGCGTGAGAGCTGGGCGGCAATGGCGTTTGCTTCCTCTGGGTCTTTGGTGGTCAGCAAGCGCACCCCAAGGGTCGATTCGCCGACACGGCCTCCCGCGTTGATGCGCGGGCCCAATGCGAACCCGAGGTCGGAACAATTCGGCGGACGATTTAGGCGGCTGGCGTCGATCAGGGCGGACATGCCAATATTTTCGCGCCGGGCCATGACTTTGAGCCCTTGCGCGACGAATGCGCGGTTCAGGCCTTTGAGGGCGGCGACATCGGCTACGGTGCCCAGCGCCACGAGATCGAGCAGCGCGAACAGGTCTGGCTCATCCCGCTGCGCGAAGTATTCGCGCTGGCGGAGCGCCCGGACTGTCGCGACGGCGAGCAGGAACGCGACGCCCACGGCCGCCAGATGAGCGTGAGCGGCTCCGGCATCGCTTTCGTCCAGCCGATTCGGATTGACGAGCGCCGCAGCGCGCGGAAGCTCCGCCGCGCATTTGTGATGATCGACGACGATCACATCGACACCGGCATCATGGGCCATCGCAAGCGCTTCATACGCCATCGCGCCGCAATCTACGGTGACGATCAGGCTGCTGCCTTCCTTGGCCAGGCGGACCAGCGCCTCGCCCGAAGGGCCGTATCCTTCGAGCAGGCGATCGGGAATATAATAGCGCGCGTCATGGCCCAGCATGCGCAGCAGGCGTATGAGCAGCGCCGAGCTTGTGGCGCCATCGACATCGTAGTCGCCATATATCGTGACGCTTTCCTGCGTGATGACTGCCTGCGCGAGGCGCTCGGCAGCGGCATCCATGTCACGGAACGCCGAAGGGTCCGGCAGGAAGGCACGAAGCGATGGCGAGCGATGCCTCTCCAAATCTTCCAGCGGCACGCCACGCGACAGAAGCAGTTGTGTTATGATGTCGTGACCAAGGTCCGCTTCGCCGCCAAGGTCCATATTGCCACCGCGCCAGCACCATATCCGGCCGCTGAGCGATGCTCCCGCGCCAAGGATCGATGCCGATTGCGAAGCCATCCCGATGCGCTACTCCATCCAGTGCCGGTAGGAAAGGTCACGGTGAGGAGTTCTGCGATGGAAGCCCATGAAATCGGCGGAAAACTGTTTATCCTCTGGCACAGCCGCACCGGGGCGGCGGAAGCGATGGCCTGCGCCGCACTGGCTGGCGCGGGAGATGGGGCGCGGATCGTTTCGGCGGCCGATGCCGATGCCGGCCTGCTGCTGGGGGCGGCCGGCTATCTGTTCGTCTGCCCCGAGAATCTGGGGTCGATGACCGGCATGATGAAGGAAATGTTCGATCGGTGTTATTATCCTCTGCTGGGGCAGGTCCAAGGGCGGCCTTATGCGACCGCCATCGCCGCAGGCTCCGACGGGCAAGGTGCACAGAAGCAGATCGACCGCATCGTTACGGGATGGCGATTGCGCCGCATCGCCCCGCCGCTGATAGTCAACCTTGGCGCACAGACCCCCGATGCGATCCTGGCGCCCAAGCGACTGACGCCGAAGATGCTGAAGCCATGTCGCGATCTTGGACGGGCTTTCGTCGAAGGACTGCGGCTCGGGGTGTTCTGATTTTACATGATCCGAACTGGACCCAGTTTGCCTTGGCAGACTCGGCGAGTTGGTTTGAACAGTGTCGGAAAGGGTTTCAAAAACAAGGGTCGCCGCGAAAGCTTGCGGAACGCTAAGGAGGTATTCTGCAATCTCAACTTGGCCGGGCAGGGATGTCGCTCCTGTTTGCACCCGGCGATCGTCCTTCCATAGGTGAAATCGAAGTCCTCCTGTCATCCATGGCGATGGCCGGATCGATGGCGCAGATAACCTACCGACCCGGAGAAGAGCGGGGATGGATTGAATTGCTTGTCAACAGCCTGACTTTCGATCTTACCGGTCTCGTTCCCGCGCCTCCCACGTCTTATCCGGAACCGCGGCGAACATTCGGATTGCCGGAAGATGTGGGTGTCTTTGAGTTCGAAGGCATATCGTTGTTGCCCGGTGCGCACATTGCAGCAGGGGGCGCGATGCTTCCCATCGTGCGCGTTATGGTGGGGCTCGTCGCGAATCTGGCATTGAATCTGCCGGTGAAGACGGTGTGTTGGCATCCGACAGGTAGCTGGATGGATGTCCGTTATTTCGCGAGGCTGGTACTGGGCTGGCTGGCTGGCGGTGCGTTTCCGGCGCTCGGGCTATGTGGGGTTGAGCGTCGGTTCGACGGATCCTTCGTCAGTGTTGGCCTGGGATTCTTCATCGGAAAGGAGATCCTGATAGAAGCGGCTTTTGGTGAAGCGCAGACAGACACGATCAAGTTGGCGGTTCGCGTAATCGATCACCTGATAACCTGCGGGCATTTGGATCAGGCGCAGGCGCTCCGGGGACCGGCCGGCCAGCCGCTGCTGATCGAGCCCATGGATCGGCAACTGATCGTCAGGAGAGCCGTTTGATCGGCGCGTTGCCATGCTGCCCTTTCTCGCATTGGTCGCTTCGCTAGCCGGCCAGGCCTTCCGTATCGTCGGACGGTTGTGTGATGGGCAGGGCGAGCGTGATCCGCGCTGCCAATTCGGCCTGGGCGGAGCGATACTCATGGGCCAGTCTTTCGACCCGGGAGGCGACGCTTTCCACGGTCTGGACTGCGGCAATCCCCTGGCCTGATCCCCAGATGTCCTTCCAGGCTTTCGCTGCGGTGTTGCCTCCCGAACCGAAATCCATCTTGCTGGGATCGCTATGTGGGAGGTTGTCCGGATCGAGCCCGGCGGCGACGATCGAAGGGCGCAGATAATTGCCATGCACGCCGGTGAACAGGTTGGTGTAGACGATGTCTGAAGCCCGGCCCGCGACGATGGCCTCCTTGTAGGCTTGCGGGGCATTTGCCTCGGGGGTCGCGATCCATGGCGTGCCTATATAGCCGAGATCGGCGCCCATCGCCTGCGCTGCAAGGATCGAGCGGCCGTGGGCTATGGAGCCCGAGAGCGCTACGGGACCGGTGAACCAGCTTCGGATTTCCTGCATGAGCGCAAAGGGCGATTGTGAGCCGGCGTGGCCGCCGGCTCCGGCGGCCACGGCGCTGAGGCCCTC
>DASWWL010000124.1:0-16182 GCA_036400975.1 Novosphingobium sp.
CCTGGCCGACGTGGTGAACGAGGTGGGCAAGGACGTCGTCCGTTTCACCATGCTCACGCGCAAGCCCGAGGCGCAGATGGATTTCGATTTCGCCAAGGTGGTCGAGGCATCGAAGGACAATCCCGTCTTTTACGTGCAGTATGGCCATGCCCGCGTCCGCTCGACATTGCGCAAGGCGACGGGCGAGGGCTTCGCCCCGTCTGACGCCGATCTGGCGTTGCTGGGCGAGGAGGAGCTTGAACTCGTCAAGCTGGCCGCGCAGTTCCCGCGCATCGTCGAGGCGGCCGCCAATGCGCGCGAGCCGCACCGCATCGCCTTCTTCCTGCAGGACCTGGCGGCGGCGTTCCACGCTTACTGGAACGTGGGGAACGATCGCCCCGAAAAGCGCTTCATAGTGGCACAAGACCCCGCGCTTACCGGCGCAAGGCTTTATCTGGCCACGCAAATCGGGCAACTTGTTCGTAACGGTCTGGCGCTATTGGGCGTCGAGGCGGTGGAGGAAATGTAGCGATGGCATCGACGGAGCGCGAGGACGAGACGCCTTTCGAGCAGGGCAGCTCGACCGGCAACGGCCAGCCGCCGCTCGACACGGCCGAGCTGGAGCTGGGCGACGACGATGTCCGCTTGCCCTGGCTGGAAGCCGATGACGACGAGGATGAGCCGGCCGGACCGAGTTCGGGCCAACTGATTGGTCTTATCCTGCTCGGTCTTGCAGCTATCGCGGTGATCGGCGGCGGCATCTGGTGGATCGTCCATCGCGATCGCGGCGATGCTCTTGTTGCAGATGGCGGCGTGATCGAGGCTCCGAAAGAGCCTTACAAGACTGCTCCCGAGAAACCGGGCGGCAAGACTTTCGAGGGCACCGGTGATACCAGCTTCGCGATATCCAAAGGCCAGACGCGCCCCGCGCGGCTGGGTGAGGAAGCGCCTGCGCCTGTCAAACCCGCCGAGCCTGTTTCCGTCAAGTCCGTCGAAGCTGCCCCCGTGGGCGGTGGCGTCGGCGTGCAGATCGGCGCCTATTCGAAGCAGGCGGCGGCCGAAGAGGCCTGGGGACGTCTTTCCCAGCAATATGAAGCGCTTTCGGGTCAGCGCCACCGTGTGGTCGAGGGCAAGGCCGATATCGGCACCGTCTATCGCCTGCAGGCAGTGGCGGGTGATGCCGCCGAGGCGCGCGCGCTTTGTGGCCGGCTCAAGTCTGCGGGTCTCGCCTGCCAGGTGAAGAACTGACGCGCGGCGCGGCGCGCTATCCACACCCGCGCCGCACCGGAACTTGCGAAAATCGCGCAGGGCTGCGATTTTCACAGGATGACGCCCGCGATCTTCGGTCTTGCCGGCCTGACTCTTTCCGCTGACGAGCGCGCCTTTTTTCGTGACGCCGATCCGGCGGGCTATATCCTGTTCGGTCGCAACATCCGGGACCGCGTGCAACTCCGCGCGCTGACCGAAGAGTTGCGCGCGATTCACGGGCGTGAGCGGACCTTCATCTCGATCGATCAGGAAGGCGGCCGCGTCGCGCGGATGAAGGCGCCCGAATGGCTGTCCTACCCGCCAGGCGAAGTGTTCGACCGGCTTTATGACATCGCTCCTTCCAGCGCGATCGAGGCGGCGCGGGCGAACGCGCAGGCTATCGGACTGGACCTTGCCGAAGCTGGTATCTCGGTCGATTGCCTGCCGCTGCTCGACGTGCGCCAGCCCGGCGCCGACGACATCATCGGCGATCGCGCGCTCGGCAGCGAGCCGATGCGCGTCGCCGCGTTGGGACGGGCCACTCTGCAAGGGCTGGAGGCGGCTGGCGTCGCGGGCGTGGTCAAGCACATGCCCGGCCATGGCCGGGCCAATGCCGACAGCCACAAGGCGTTGCCGACAGTCTTCGCCAGCGATGACGAACTGGCGATCGACATAGAGCCGTTCCGTACGCTCTCCCATGCGCCGATCGCCATGACCGCGCATGTCCTGTTCACCGCATGGGACCGGGAAAATCCTGCGACGCAATCGCCTTTCGTGATCGGGGAGATCATTCGCCGGCGCATCGGCTTCGACGGCCTGCTGCTCACCGACGATTTGGATATGGAGGCGCTCAAGGGTTCCGTTCCCGAACGCGCCGCGCGCGCTATCGCGGCAGGCTGCGACATCGCGCTCAATTGCTGGGCCAGGATGGATGACATGATCGGCATCGCCGGACTGCTGCCGGCAATGACGGAAGCGACCGCCGCGCGGCTTGATCGCGCCTTGTCGATCACCGATCCCGCGCGTGGCGATATCGCCGGGCAGGGAGCGCTGCTGGCGAGGCGCGACGCGCTGCTGGGCGGGGTGGAGGCGTTGCGGGCATGAACGAACTGCTGACCGATCCCTTCGAAGCCGAAGACGGCGACGACTGGGATGGTCCGGCATCGGCGCCGTCCGAAGACAGCGCGCTCTATCTGGAACTGGACGGCTGGGAAGGCCCTCTCGATCTGCTTCTTGACCTCGCGCGGCGGCAGAAGGTCGATTTGCGCCGTATCTCGATCCTCGAACTGGTCGATCAGTACCTTGTCTATATCGATCGCGCGGGTGCGCTGAAACTGGAGCTGGCGGCAGACTATCTGGTGATGGCGGCATGGCTCGCCTATCTCAAGTCCGCCCTGCTCCTGCCCCGCGAGGAGCAGGAGGACCCGAGCCCGGAAGAACTGGCGCTGCGCCTGCAATTGCGTCTCCAGCGGCTCGGCGCGATGCGCGAGGCGGCGGCGCGGCTGATGGCGCGCGATCGCCTTGGCCGCGACGTGTTCGTGCGTGGCGCGCCTGAGGGGTTGCGCGTCGATCGGCGCAATTCGTGGCAATGCGACTGGTTCGCGCTGGTCCAGGCCTATGGTCAGGTAAAGGCCCGCACCGCGCCTGTCGTCCACATGGTCCGCGACCGTATGGTGATGACGCTGGATAGCGCGCTGTCGCGCGTCTCTTCGATGCTGGGCGTCAATCTCGACTGGATGGAGCTGCGCGATTTCCTGCCGCCGCATGCGGACCCGCGCTTGCGTCGCTCGGCCTTGGCTTCCAGTTTCGTCGCCGCGCTGGAGCTGGCGAGGCTGGGCAAGGCGGAACTGCAGCAGGAGGAGGTTTTCGGACCGTTGCACTTACGCCGGGCCAGCGCATGAATGGCCCCGACGATCTCGTCCGCGCGGTCGAGGCGACGCTCTTCGCGACCGAAGAGCCGATGACGGCAGAGGCGATCTCCACCCACCTCGGCGGGGCGGAAGTCCGTGCGGCGCTGGCGGAACTCGCTGAGCATTACCGTGGACGCGGCATCGAACTCGTCGAGCGGGGCAGGCGCTGGCACTTCCAGACCGCGCCGGACCTTGCGCACTTGCTGCGTCGTGAGCGCGAGGAAGTGCGCCGCCTGTCGCGCGCCGCCACTGAAGTACTGGCTATCGTCGCCTATCACGAGCCGGTCAGCCGTGCCGAGATCGAGGCGATCCGCGGCGTTCAGACCGCCAAGGGCACGCTCGACGTATTGCTGGAAACGGGCTGGGTGCGCATCGCGGGACGGCGCGAGGTGCCGGGGCGGCCCGCGATCTATGCGACCACCTCCGATTTCCTTGCCCATTTCGGCTTGGCTTCGCGCCGCGACCTGCCGGGAATCGAGGAATTGCGCGCGGCCGGCCTGCTCGATCCCGTGAATGAGGTGATGGCTGGCCTGATGACGGGAGACAGCGAAGAGCCGTCCTCGGCGCAGGAATAGTCGGCCTTGCGTCACAGTCCTTTCACTTTGCGGTAACAAGGCCTAAATAGGCGCGGTGACAGTGGACTCAGGCACTTCCATGCCATCCACGCTGTTTTCAGGAGTTATTCGATGGGTCTGTCGCTTCCGCACCTGATCGTGCTCGCACTGGTCGTGCTGCTGCTGTTCGGCCGAGGCAAGATTTCCGAGCTTATGGGCGATTTCGGCAAGGGAATCAAAAGCTTCAAGCAGGGTGTTGCCGACGAGACAACCGACCGGCCAGTAACGCCTCCGCCAGCGGCGCAGATCCCGCCCCAGCCGGCCGCGCCGCAACAGGCGACACTCAATGGCGAAACCGTGGTCGATCCGAACCAGCCCGGCTCGCGCTGATCCTTAGTCCGGGAATAGCGTATGTTTGACGTCGGCGCCTCCGAACTGTTGCTGATCGTCATAGTCGCAATCGTAGTGATCGGTCCAAAGGACATGCCGGTCGCGCTGCGTACCGCCGGGCGCTGGATCGGCAAGATACGGCGAATGTCAGGCCATTTCCGCTCGGGCATCGAAGCGATGATCCGCGAGGCCGAGCTTGAAGAAATGGAAAAGAAGTGGCGCGAGCAGAACGAGGCGATCATGAAAGCGCACCCCGGCGCGCCGGAAGAAGCCGCTGTAGTGGCTCCCGCTTCGGCCGAAGCGGCGCTTCAGCATCACGAGACCGAACAGAAGAAGACGGACGCGGAACCGCAGCTTCCCCTTCCGCCGCCATGAACGCACGCCCATGCTGAAATATCGCGATCTCGACAATAGCCAGGCGCCGCTGCTCGATCACCTGCTCGAGTTGCGGGCGCGTCTTTTACGCTGCATCGTGGCGTTGGCGATCACTTTCGGCGTGTGCCTCTATTTCGCTGGCGATATCTTCGGCTTCCTCGTTCGTCCGCTGACCGAGGCGTTTCCGGCCGGGCAGGGACGGCTGGTCTACACCAAGCTTTACGAGGCGTTCTTCGTGGAGCTCAAGGTGGCGCTTTTCGCCGCGTTCTTCCTGAGCTTCCCGATCATCGCCAACCAGCTTTGGGCATTCGTGGCGCCGGGACTCTATGCAAAGGAAAAGCGGGCCTTCCTGCCGTTCCTGATTGCGACGCCGGTGCTGTTCGTCAGCGGCGCGGCGCTGGCTTACTACATCGTCATGCCCACGGCTTTCCGCTGGTTTCTCGGCTTCGAAGGCACGCGTGGCGGCCTGAAGCTCGAAGCGCTGCCCGGAACCGGGGACTATCTCGCGCTCGTCATGCAGTTCATCCTGGCCTTCGGCATCAGCTTCCTTCTGCCGGTACTGCTGATGCTGCTCAATCGCGCCGGTATCGTCACGCGACAGCAGTTGAGCGGCGCGCGGCGCTATGTGATTGTCGCCATCGTCGCGTTGGCGGCAGTGATTACGCCGCCCGATGTCGTTTCGCAGCTGATGCTGGCGATCCCGATGCTGTTGCTGTTCGAAGGCTCGTTGCTGGTAATGTGGTTCGGCGAACGGCGGCAGGCGAAGGAAAAGGCGGCCGCGGGCACGGATGTCGCGATAGTCGAAAGCGAGCCGGGTCAGTAATATCAGCGCGTCGTTTGCGCAGGCGTAAGCGTTGCCGCATCTTTTGCCTGATATACCAGCTTTCCGCCGACCCAGGTCTGCAGCACCCGCGTGGTCCGTAACTCCGCCGGGGTGGCCAGCAGGGGATCGCGGTCGATCATCAGGAAATCGGCGCGTTCCCCCTTCAGCAGACGTCCGAAGCGTCCATCGGCGAACCCGGCAAAGGCTGCGCCGGTCGTGTATGCCGCCAGCGCCGCCTCGCGGGTCAGGCGTTCCTGGCCCTGCCAGCCGCCATAGGGGAGGCCCGCCGCATCCTGCCGGGTGATCGCGGTCGCGAGCCCGGCGAACGGTGCAGGCGTCTGCGCCGTGGATCCCGAACCGAAAGCGATCTTCGTCCCGCTGTCGGCGATCGACTTCCAGGCATAGGCGATCCGCGCCGGACCCAGCTTCGCCTCCGTCGCCGGGCCGTTCGTCGCAAGCGCCGGCTGCGTTGAAACGATCACTCCATTCTTTGCGAGGCGTTGCAGGTCGGCGGGGTCGATCACTTCCGCGCGCTCGATGCGCCAGCGGCGTTCGCCCTTGTAAGTCTGGGTCAGCTCATCGAGCGCGGCCAGCATGTCGGCGGTCGCCTTGTCGCCGCTCGCTTCGACCGCGACCTGGAAATTGTCCATCGCCGCGCGGCTCATCAAGTTCTTGAGCTGCGTGTCGGAAAGCTTTGCCGTAACCTTTTGCGCCGGGGCATCGGCATAGGGCGCTTTCAACAGTGCGCCCCGTGACGCCAATGGTCCGTCGAGCGTCAGCGCCATGCCGTTCAGGCGTAGCCGGTCATCGTAGAGCCAGGGCGTCGGGCCGGGGCCGCCGATCAGGATCATCGCGTCGCTGCCGGCGGCATAGGCCATCACCCGCAGGCGCAGCGTGCCCAGATCTCCCGCGCGGCGATAGGTTTGCCAGTCCTCGATCGTCGTGCCCATGTCCGCCACGGCGGTAATCCCGGTGGAAAGCAGCGCCTGCTGCGCTTCCGAAAGCGCCTGATCGCGGTCTTCCGGGCGGGGCTTGCCGTTAGTGGCGGGTTCCGGCGGGGCGATGCGCGACAGACCGAGCGGCATCAGGCGGACGTTCGAATCAATCAGGCCGGGCATGACCACGCGGCCTTTGCCGTCCACGAGATAATCGACCTTGCCGGGCCGTTTGTCGGACCGCTTGGCGAAGATCTGTTCGATCCGGCCGTCATCGCCGACCAGCATCCCGGTGAAGCGCAACACCTTGCCTTCGGCATCCAGCGTGAAGCCGTCGATATTGTCGATCAGGACGTCGGCCTGGACGGGATGGGGCAGGGCGAGAAGGGCTGCGGCGACTGCGAAACGCTTCACTTCTTCCCCTTCCGCGGCAGCCTGCGGATCAGCGCGCTGGTATCCTGACGTCCGCCGCCGAGGGCCTGAACGTCCGCATAGAACTGGTTCACCAGGGCTGTAATAGGCAGCGACACGCCGAGCCCGCGCCCTTCGTCCATCGCGAGGCCCAGGTCCTTGCGCATCCAGTCGATGGCGAAGCCGAAGTCGAATTCGTCGTTGGCCATCGTTTCCCAGCGGTTGTCCATCTGCCAGCTCTGCGCTGCGCCGCCCGAGATCGCCTCATAGACTTTGGCCATGTCGAGATGCGACGCCTGAGCGAAACGCACGGCCTCGGCAAGGGCTGCGACAATGCCGGCGATGCAGATCTGGTTGGCCATCTTGGCGGTCTGTCCGGCGCCCGCCTTGCCGACGTGAACGATGCGCTGCGAATAGGCTTCCATGACCGGCCGGGCCGCCTCGATCGCATCGGGACGGCCGCCGCACATCAGCGTCAACGTGCCCTTTTCGGCGCCAATCTGCGATCCGGTCATCGGCGCATCGACGCAATGCACTTCCTTGTCGCGCGCTTCGACCGCGATCTGGCGGGCGATGCGGGCGGAAACGGTCGTGTGATCGACGAAGACGCCGCCCTTGCGCAGGGTGGAAAACACGCCTTGCGGCGCCAGAACCACGTCGGCGAGATCGTCGTCGTTGCCGACGCAGGTGATGACGACGTCGGCGCCGGAGGCTGCATCGGCCGGGCTCTTCGCCACGCGCGCGTCGATGCCGGGATTGGCGGCACGCCACTTCTCCACGCGGCCCGGCGAGCGGTTATAGATGGTCAGGGCATGGCCGGCATGGCCGATATGCCGGGCGATGGCCCCGCCCATGACGCCGAGGCCGAGAAAGGAAACGTTGCGTTTGTCGCTCATCGCAGCACCTTAGGGACAGTTCCGCGCGGGGGGAAGCCGCGCGCTTGTGCGATCCAAGCGTGACGCTTTCATTTCGTCACGCTTTCCTTTAGTTCGCGCGCCATGCACAATCCAGCTAACCGCAATGCTCCAGCCGCTACCGCGCTGCTGACCGCCGACGATGTACGCGCGGCGGCGAAGCGAATTGCCGGTTCGGTGATCCGCACGCCGACGTTGCGTTCCGAAACGCTGAGCCGGCTTGCCGGCGCCGACATCTGGATCAAGTTCGAGAACCACCAGTTCACCGCCGCCTACAAAGAGCGCGGCGCGCTCAATGCGATGTTGCTGCTGGGCGGCGAGCGCTGCAATCGCGGCGTGATCGCGGCTTCGGCGGGCAATCATGCGCAGGGCCTGTCCTATCATGGCCGGAAGCTGGGCATCCCCGTGACGATCGTGATGCCGCGCACCACGCCGACCGTGAAAGTCATGCAGACCGAGAGCGTCGGCGGCACCGTCGTGCTGGAGGGAGAGAACTACGACGAGGCTTATGCGCATGCCCGCAAGCTGGAGCATGAGCTGGGCCTGACGTTCGTCCACCCGTTCGACGATCCCGCCGTGGCGGCGGGGCAGGGCACCGTTGCGCTGGAAATGCTCGAGGACGTGCCGGAAATCGATACTTTCGCGATCCCCGTGGGCGGCGGCGGCCTCGCCGCGGGCATGGGCACGATCGCGCGCGCGATAAAGCCCGACATCCGCCTGATCGGCGTCGAGGCGGAGCTTTATCCGTCGATGTACAATGCGCTGAAGGATACGAGTCTGCCTTCCGGCGGGGATACCCTGGCCGAGGGCATTGCGGTCCACGCGCCGGGCGAGTTTACCCGGCAGGTGCTGGGCGAGCTGCTCGACGACTTCGTGCTCGTTACGGAAGCCCAGCTTGAAGGCGCGCTGGCGCTGCTGCTGCAGATCGAGAAGACCGTGGTGGAGGGCGCGGGCGCCGCCGGCCTCGCGGCCGTACTGGCCAACCGCGAGATGTTCGCCGGGCGCAAGGTGGGCATCGTGCTGTCGGGCGGGAATATCGACACTCGCTTGCTCGCCAACGTGCTGCTGCGTGATCTTGCCCGCTCGGGCCGTCTCGCCCGGCTGCGCCTTACGCTGCAGGATCGTCCCGGTGCGCTGTTCAAGGTGGTCAAGATTTTCGATGCCCACCAGATCAACATCATCGAGATCTGGCATCAGCGCATCTTCACGCACTTGCCGGCGAAGGGCCTCGTCACCGACATCGAATGCGAAGCGCGAGACCGCGACCAGCTCGATGCGCTCGTCGCGGCGTTGCGGGTGGAAGGCTATTCGGTGAGCCAGGTCGAGCTGAACTGATTATGCGCGGTCAGGGACGAATATCCCGTGCAAAATAATCGGCGATTAACCATATTTCTTTGGTTAAAAGACTTTCAACGTGTCTGGGCTATATGCATAGTTACCGGGCGTGGATTGTCCCGCAAAGCCTATGCAGAGGAACGCGTTCACCCGTGACGGCACCTGTCCGCTTTCCCAGGTTCTTCGTTACCAGCCCGACACCGTGCCCCTACCTTCCGGGCCGGAGCGAGCGCAAGGTATTTACCGAACTCAAGGGTTCCCATGCGGACTCGCTGAACGATGCGCTGGGCCGCATCGGTTTTCGCCGCAGCCAGACGGTTGCCTATCGCCCGTCCTGTCTCGATTGTGCCGCTTGCGTCTCCGTTCGTGTGGTGGCGAATGAATTCGCGCCTTCGGCTACGCAGAAACGCAACCTTCGCCGCAACGACGATCTTGTGGCGACGCTGTGCAAGCCCTGGTCGACCAGCGAGCAGTTCGAACTGCTGCAGAGCTATCTCGGCGTGCGGCACCCCGGCGGCGGCATGGCTACGATGGACGAAGTCGATTTCGCCGACATGGTCGAACATACCCCGGTCACGACATACGTGATCGAGTATCGCGAACCGTCCGAGGACGGGGTTACGCCTGGCCGTCTCGTAGGCGCCTGTCTTACCGACAAGCAGAACGATGGCTTGTCGATGATCTACAGTTTCTATGATCCGCACCATGCGAGCCGGAGCGGGCTGGGCAACTACATCATCCTCGATCATATCCGTCGCGCGGCGGATATGGGGCTGCCTTATGTCTATCTTGGCTACTGGGTCGAAGGTTCCGCGCGGATGCAGTACAAGGTGCGCTACCGTCCGCTCGAGAAGCTCGGCCGGGTCGGCTGGGAGCGGATGTCCGCCGCCGAACAGGATCGCCTGATCGAAAGCGCGGCGAAAACCCGCCGCGACGATGCCGAGCCACTCGACGGCAAGGTCAAGGACGGCATGTCGGGCATCCAGGCGCATCGCCTCGTCGAATAGGCGGCTGCCGCAGCGCATCATTGTATGGGCCATCGCCTGAAGGCGTTTTAGCGGCCTTGCGCATGTTCTCCGTCGGCCGGGGCGGGATCATCTCCAGCGCATTATATGATCGCTCCGGCGTCATTGATGACACCATCTCATTTTTCATTGTCTGGCCATCCGGCGATCCGCTAGCAGCTCGTTGCGGCCTGAAAAGCTATTTGGAAGGGACAGTCGATGAATACCCGCGTGATGAAAGGTGTGCGCGTACTGGAAGTTGCGCAATTCACGTTCGTGCCGGCGGCGGGGGCGATCCTTGCGGATTGGGGTGCCGACGTCATCAAGATCGAGCATCCGCTGCGCGGCGACACGCAGCGCGGTTTCCTAAATCTGGGCGGGGTCGCCGTCGCGCCCGACCGTTCGCCGCTGGTCGAGCATCCCAACCGCGGCAAGCGCAGCGTCGGCCTGGATATCTCGACGCCGGAAGGACAGGCCGTGCTTTACGAGATCGCAAAGACGGCGGACGTGTTCCTCACCAATTACCGGCCCCACCATCGCCAGAAGCACAAGTTCGATCTTGAGCACATCCGCGCGGCCAACCCCAACATCATCTATGCGCGCGGCAGCGCCTATGGCGATAAGGGTCCCGAGCGTGAAACGGGTGGCTATGACGGTTCCGCCTTCTGGACGCGCAGCGGTGTCGGCCACATGCAGACGCCGGCCGAGATGGAAGGCATCATCCCGCAAGGCGGGCAGGCCTTTGGCGATTCGATCGGCGGAATGAACATTGCCGGCGGTATCTCGGCCGCCCTGTTCCACCGCGAGAAGACTGGCGAGGCGGTGGAGCTCGACGTATCCCTGCTCAGCACGGCCTGGTGGGCGGCGGGGGCCAACATCACGCAGGGCATGGAATACGGCGTGACCACGCGTGCGCCGATGCCGGGCCAGGGCGGGGCGCACAAGAATCCGTTCCTAGGCTATTTCTTCACTTCGGATGGACGCGTCATCAACCTGTCGATGCCGAGCCCCACCGGCCTGATCCGCGATACCTTCGAGCATCTCGGCTTGTCGGAAGCGGCGGACGACCCGCGTTTTGCGGATGTCCATGGCCTGATCGCGAACGCCCGTGCGGCCAGCGACCTGATAACCGCCGCGATTGCCGCGAAGCCTTTCGCCTATTGGCGCCAGCATCTCAAGACGATGAAAGGGCAGTGGGCCCCGGCGCTGACCGCGATCGAGATCGCCGAGGATGAGCAGGCGCTGGCCAACGACATGGTCGCCGAGATCGAAGGCGCGGACGGAAGGCCGTTCAAGGTCGTTCGCGGCCCGGTGCAATTCAATCACGAGCCGCTGGAGACGACGCGGGCCCCTGCCGCTGGCGAGCATACCGAACTGGTGCTGCTGGAGCTGGGTCTGGAATGGGACCGGGTAGAAGCGCTCAAGGCGGCTGGAACGATCAATTGAGCCGCGTTTCTTCCGCGCCGCCGGTATAGGCGGCGGCGCGGGAACGCTCTTCCTTATTCTCCGAAGTTGTAGCGCAGGCGTACGCCGTACATCCGTGGCGGGCCGTATTGCGTATCGACGTAGCCGAACGACTGGTAGCCGGTGCCCGGCGTCGTCCGGTAGAGGTCGTTGGTGATATTCGTGGCGAAGACCGAGAGATCGACCGGCGAACCGCCCACGCCCTTCCAGTCGAGATTGAGGTTGAGCAAATTGCGAGGGCCGAGCTGGCCGAACTGCGCCGCGAAGCCGGTGAGCGAGGTATCGCCTTCCTGCTTCGAGGTGTAGCTGTAGACCGCGCCGATCGACAGTCGGCCAAGTTCTTCGGGGATGGGCAGCGTGTAAGTCGCCGATACCGAAAGCTTGTGCTTGGGCGCGAAGTTCAGCGGTCCGCCCTTCGCGGTGCGGGAGACGACGGCGGTGTAGGGTGTGCCCACAAGGTTGATCCCGCTGGTGTCGATCGATTTCAGCAGGGTGTCCAGATAGGTGTAGCTCGCCGTAAGGTTCAGGCTGTCGAAGAAAGTCGCGGAGGCATCTACGTCGATGCCCTGAATACGTGAGCTGCCGGCGTTGATGATGACGGTGCCGCCGGTGACTTGGGGGAAGTTGACGGCATCGACCGTCGGCGTCGCCTGAATCTGTTGATCGGTATAGTCGTTGTAGAACGCGGCGATGTTGAAATAGCCGCTCACTGCGCCCCGGAAGCTGGCCTTGGCGCCGATCTCGTAGGCATCGACCTTCTCAGGCTTCCAGGTCTCGATGCCGGTGGTCGTGAAGGTGATGCCCCCCTGGCGATAACCCCGCGCATATTTGGCATAGAGCATTACATCGGGCGTCGGCTTGTAGTCGAGGTTGACGAGCCAGGTCGGTTCGCTCGACTTTTCGGTGAGGACGGTGAGGCATTGGTCGCGGTTGGTGACCGGCAGGGCGACCCGCCTGCCGGCGACGATGGTGAAGTGGCGGAAGCTGTCGCGGCAGGTGGGCAGGACGCCGGGCGAGGGCGGAACGGTGATGCGGATGCTCTTGTCGCTCGCGACGATCTTGTCGAACGTGTAGCGCCCGCCCAGGGTGAGGGCGAGCTTCTCGGTGAAATTGAAGGTGCCCTGCGCGAATATGCCATGATTGTCGAAATTGACCTGATTCCACTGGTCCGAAATGTTGCCGGAGCCGGGTATCGATACGCAGGTCGAAAGGTCGTCGGGATTGCGGCACTGAGTGAAGGATTCGCTTGCGCTGGTGCTGACGCCGAGCGGACGGCTGAATTCGAGATAGCCGCCAAGGACATACTTCAATCGGCCGCCAAGGCCGTCGCCCTGTAGCTGTAGTTCCTCGGTGAAAGTCGACTGGTTGGTCGAATCCTGCCCCGGCTTCGGACCCAGGATGATCACCGGGGCGGGCGAGCCTGGTGTGACCGGTGTGATCGCCGCGCCGCGCTGGATACCCGTGACGTTCGCCGGCACCCGGAAATTGCCGCCGAAAAGCTGGATATGCGTCCGCTCGCGGAATTGGCCGTAGCTCATGATGTTCTTGATCGTGAGCGAATCCGAGGCCTGCCAGGTAGTGGTATTGATGATCTGCCACTGCTCGATCAGCACGTAGGGATCGGGGATCGAATATTCGATGTCGAGCGGGGAAGAGCCCTGTCGGTCGATCTGGTTGCAGGCGGCGATGCCGTAGAGGCCGCGCACGCTGACGGCGCCGTTGGCCGGAACGGTCAGCGTCCGGTCGCAAGCGAACACGCGGGCGCCATACCCGTTGGTGTTGGATCGCGAATAGTGCGCGATCATATAGTTCTCGAGATTCGGCGTCAGATCCGCGACCACGCTCAGGCGGCCGGCGAAATAGTCCGTGTCGTTATAGTCCTTGGGGCCGATGCCCGAGCGGTTGCGCATATATCCGTCACGCTTGTTGCGGTCGAAGGCGGCGCGGACGCGGAACGTGTCGTTGACCGGGACGTTGAGGACGCCTTGCACGCGGCGCGCATCGTAATTGCCGATCGTTCCCTCGATGTAGCCTTCGAGCTGGCCGGTCGGCTTGGTCGGCACCAGCAGCACCGCGCCGCCGTTGGTGTTGCGGCCGAACAAGGTGCCTTGCGGTCCTTTCAACACCTGCACGTTCTGCAGGTCCATGAAGGCGCCGGCGCCTACGACGTTGCCTGACGTGGTATTGCCTGCGCCGCGCACGCCGACGACGTCGGCGAAGTAAACGGCGACGGTCGGGGCGGTGTTCGCATCCGAATTGAACCCGCGAATGGCGAACGAGGCCTTTTCCGGGCCGTACCGTTCGTTGATCGAGAGCGAGGGAGTATAGTTGACGAGGTCGTTGATTGCCGTGACGTTGCGCTTGTCGAGCTGGTCCTGGCTGAACACCGTGATCGAGATCGGCACGTCCTGCAGGCGTTCCTCGACGCGCCGGGCGGTGACGATGATCTCGCCGCTATCAACGCTGGCGTTTGCCCCGGATTGCGCCAGTGCGGGTGCGGATGCGCCGAGGGTTCCAGCGGCGACGCCGAGCATCAGCGCCGCCCTTGCGGATGTCAGTTTCATGATGTTCTCCCCTTGCCGTTGCTCTTCTGCCTTATCCTTGCGGAATTGGGCGATGTGGCAGAGGGGCGACCTGACTGCTTGCGGTCTTTTGACGTACATCGGGCGCGACTTGCCATTGCGGCATTCGAGCCTTCCCCCTGACTTGCCGATCTTCGCCGGCCTGTTGATCCACGTACCAATCCGTATCGTGGAATCGATAAGCTCCCGCTTCTTTCGCCGCAATGTTACATTCTGTACCGAATGTTTACAGAAGGACATCCGATTGAGATCGCCAAACGAAAAGGGCGCCCGGTTTCCCGGACGCCCCTCTCGGTGTAACTGGCGGCTGGTGATTACCAGCTGTAGTACATGTCGAATTCGACCGCCGACGGCGTGGTTTCCCAACGCATCACTTCGGGCCACTTCAGCTCGATGTAGGCATCGATCTGGTCCTTGGTGAAGACGCCGCCCTGCAGCAGGAAGTCGTGGTCGGCTTCGAGCGATTCCAGGGCTTCGCGAAGCGAGCCGCAGACGGTCGGAACCTGGGCCAGCTCGGCCGGCGGCAGGTCGTACAGGTTCTTGTCCATCGCTTCGCCCGGATGGATCTTGTTCTTGATCCCGTCGAGGCCGGCCATGAGCAGCGCCGCGTAGCACAGATAGGGGTTGGCCATCGCATCGGGGAAGCGGAACTCGACGCGCTTCGCCTTTTCGCCCGAACCGTAAGGAATGCGGCACGAGGCCGAGCGGTTGCGCGCCGAATAGGCGAGCAGCACGGGGGCTTCATAGCCGGGCACCAGGCGCTTGTAGCTGTTGGTGGTCGGGTTGGTGAAGGCGTTCAGGGCCTTGGCATGCTTGATGACGCCGCCGATGTAGTACAGGCAGAGATCCGAAAGGCCGGCATAACCATTGCCCGCGAACAGCGGCTTGCCGCCGTCCCAGATCGACATGTGGGTGTGCATGCCCGAACCGTTGTCCTTCATGATCGGCTTCGGCATGAACGTTGCCGTCTTGCCATAAGCCTGCGCGACCTGCTGTACGACGTACTTGTAGACCTGCATGCGGTCGGCGGTCTGGACAAGCGTGCCGAAGGTCAGGCCAAGCTCGTGCTGGGCCGAAGCGACTTCGTGGTGGTGCTTGTCGCAGGGCAGGCCCATCTCGATCATCGTCGAGACCATCTCGCCGCGGATGTCGACGCAGCTGTCGACCGGCGCGACGGGGAAGTAGCCGCCTTTCGCGCGCGGACGGTGGGCGAGGTTGCCGCCGTCGTATTCCTTGGCCGAGTTGGTCGGCAGCTCGATGTCGTCGATCTTGAAGCCGTTGCCGTCGTAGCCGTCATAGAAGCGGACATCGTCGAACAGGAAGAATTCGGCTTCCGGCCCGACGTAGACGGTATCGCCCACGCCGCTCGACTTCACGAAGGCTTCGGCGCGCTTGGCGGTCGAGCGCGGATCGCGGGCATAGAGTTCGCCGGTCGAAGGTTCGACGATGTCGCAGCAGATGATCAGCATCGGCGTGGCGCTGAACGGATCGATATAAACGGCGTTGAGGTCGGGCTTGAGGATCATGTCTGACTCGTTGATGGCCTTCCAGCCCTCGATCGAGGAGCCGTCGAACATCAGACCGTCTTCGAGTTCATCTTCGCCGAGCACCGAGGACACCATCGTCAGGTGCTGCCACTTGCCCTTGGGATCGGTGAAGCGCAGATCGACCCATTCGATCTCCTCGTCCTTGATCCGCTTGATGATGTCGCTTGCCTTAGCCATTTTTCGCCTTTCTCGTCGCTCCAGTGGAAACCGGAGCTGGTTGATACGTCAAAATTCAGGATGCGGCGGCGCCGGATGGGCCGCCGTACCGGGATCAGACTGCGTCTTCGTCCCGCTCACCGGTGCGAATGCGGACCGCGCTTTCGATCGGGATGACGAAGATCTTGCCGTCGCCGATGCGTCCGGTCTGGGCGGCGGAGGCGATCGCCTCTACCACGCGCTCGGCCAGGCCGTCGGCGACGACGACCTCGAGCTTCACCTTCGGCAGGAAATCGACGACGTATTCCGCGCCGCGATAAAGTTCGGTGTGGCCCTTCTGGCGGCCGAAGCCCTTGGCCTCGGTCACCGTGATGCCGGATACGCCCACTTCGTGGAGCGCTTCCTTCACTTCGTCCAGCTTGAACGGCTTGATGATCGCTTCGATCTTTTTCACGGTCGCTGAAAACCCCTGCGCATTGACCCGGCACCGCCGAGGTGGCCCGGACGTCCAAATGCCCCTTTTACTTTCTATCAAGAATCGTGCCAGAGGCTATA
>DASWWL010000125.1:0-16011 GCA_036400975.1 Novosphingobium sp.
GGTGACGCCCTGCATCGCGTTGTCGTGCTTGCGTTGGGCGGATCGTTCCGCATAGGCCCGGATCGAGATCTCGACCTTGTTGATCGTGGCCTCTACTTCCGCATTGGATTCCCATAGCGGCTTGCCGACTTCGCGGGCGATCGTCGTGGCGAGCCGTTCGGCGTCTTTGCGCATCTCGTTGGCGAAGCGGCGAACCAGTTCCATGCGGGTGGCCAGCGGCTGCGCTGCCCAGGCCGGCCAGGCCCGCCTTGCGCGGTCCACGACATCGTCGATGTCGCTTACCGGCCCGCGCCAGATCTCCGCGCCCGTGGCCGGTTCGTGGGAAATAATCTCCGCTTCACTCACCCTGAACGGCAATCCTTCACGGGAACGTCATGTTACATGTAGCATAAAGCGTAAAACGGCCGGTCCGGGAAGCCCGTTAACGCGAGAAATCCGCTGTTTTCTGACCATGAAACGTGGCCGGCGGCGCGGGCGGCTCGCCCAGCGCGTCGCCCAGCCGCCGGATATCGGCGAGCTTGGCTGCCAGCGGCTCCCAGTCGTCGCGTTCGTCGATCGCGTTCCAAACGCGTTCGACCTCCTCGATCACCAGCGTTGGCGGCTCGTTTTCCTGCCACAGAGGGTGCGAAAGATCGGCGTTCGCGGCATAGGCGCCCAGCAATCCGCCGAACGCATCGTCGGACGCGTCGCGGCCGGCGCGATAGCGGAAGAAGAAGCGATCCGGCGAAAGACCGTTCTCGTGCATGTGCTGCTCGGCTGCGGAGATCAGGGCGAGGTCGGCCTCCAACCCTCGTGAGGCGAGGCCAAGCCGCCAGAGGAAACGTCTTGCGACGGCTTGCTGATAGAGCGGGCCGAAGCGCTCCAGCGCGAAAACCAGCGGTTCCGTTTCCGCCAGCAGGCGCAAGGCGATGCCGAACTGGCCGCAATTCCACAGCATCGCTTCGGGCTGTCGTCCGAAGGAATAGAGTCCCTGATGGTCGAAATAGGCCGCGGTGAAAGCCGGATCCCAACGCGGTAGCCAGCGCCATGGGCCGTAATCGAAACTTTCGCCCGAGATGTTCATGTTGTCGGTGTTGAGCACGCCGTGGACGAAGCCCGCCGCCGTATAGGATGCCGCGAGATCGGCCATGCGTTCGACTACCTGATGCATCAGGATGACAGCCGGTTCCTCACGCGCGGGGGCGTCTTGCGGAGGCAGGGGGCCGGGATAGTGCTTCAGGCAGTAATCGACCAGCGCTGCCATGTGCTCCGCTTCCTGATGGACGCGCAGCCGCTGGAACGTGCCGATGCGGATATGGCCGTGGCTGAGCCGCACCAGCACCGCCGAGCGTGTGGGCGAGGGTTCGTCGCCGCGCATCAACTGTTCGCCGGTTTCGATCACCGAGAAAGTCTTGCTGGTATAGGCGCCCAGCGCTTCGAGCATCTCGGTCGCCATGATCTCGCGCATCGCGCCCTTCAGCGTCAGCCGTCCATCGCCGTCGCGGCTGTAGGGGGTGACGCCTGAACCCTTGGTGCCGAGGTCCAGCAGGCGATCCTCGCCGTCGCGCATCTGCGCGAACAGGAAACCGCGCCCATCGCCGATGTCGGGGTTGAACACCCGGAATTGATGGCCGTGATACTTGAGCGCGAGGGGGCGCGGCAGGTTTTCGAACAGCGGCGCGAAGCGGCCGAAATGTTCGATCCAGCTGGCATCGTCGAGATGGTCGAGGCCGACTGCGGGCGCCCAGCGCCGGTTGCGGAAGCGCAATTCGTGTCGGGGGAACTTCGCGGCCATCACCGGATCGCCGATCCAGTCGGAAATCTCGTCGATGCGCGTGTCGGGGCGGTAGGGCGCGGCTTGCGGTTCGCTTCGCATCAGGCGATAGTGGGGACAGGAGGCCCGCCGCGCAAGCCGGGCGAGGTGGGATCGACATGGCCGAATACGCCGACGGTAGCTGGACGAGCCGCGACGGGCTGAAGCTGCATTATCGAGATTATCCGGGACGAAGCGACCGGCCGGTACTGCTGTGCCTGCACGCGCTGACCCGTAACGCGCGCGATTTCGCCACTTTGGCGGACCGGCTTTGCGGGGAATGGCGGGTGATCTGCCCAGACATGCGCGGCCGGGGCGACAGCGATTATGCCAAGGATACCTCGACCTACAATCCGTTCCAATATGTCGACGATGTGAACTTCCTGCTCGATGAGCTTGGAATCGAACGGTATGCCGCCATCGGCACCTCGCTCGGCGGGCTGATGACGATGATCCTTGCGATGAACGCGCCGCAGCGGATTGCCGGGGCGCTGCTCAATGATATCGGCCCGGTGCTGGAGCCTGCCGGATTGCAGCGGATCGGCGCTTACGTGGGCAAGGGGGGCAGCTTTGCCACCTGGATGCATGCCGCGCGGGCGCTGGAGGAAGCCCATCACGTCGCTCATCCGGATTTCGCCATCGAGGACTGGCTGGCCATGGCCAAACGCCTGATGGTGCTTTCCAGCAATGGCCGCATCGTCTTCGACTACGACATGAAGATCGCGGAGCCGTTTGCCCGGATCGATGTGCATGCGCAGCCCGATCTCTGGCCGGGAATCGAGGCTTTGGCGGGCAAGCCCATATTGATCGTACGCGGCGCGCTGTCCGATGTCTTTTCCGAAGCGACCGCGGTCGAGATGGCCGCCCGCCTTCCAGGCGCGGAAATCGTCACCCTGCCGAGAGTCGGTCATGTGCCTACGCTTGACGAACCGGAAGTCGTCGCGGCGACAGGGCGGCTGCTCGCCCGGATCGGATGATCGTTTGCGCGTTCTCCACATCCATTCAAGCTTCGACGCCGGGGGCAAGGAACTGCGCGCGGCGCGGCTGATGAACGCTTTCGGTCCGAAGGTGAGCCATACCGTCGTTTCCGCGCAGCCCGATGCGCTGGCGGCGACGGCGGCGATCGAAAAACGCATCCCAATTTCCTGTCCGCGCGACTTTCCATCGCTTGTGGGACGGCCCACCCCGCCACGCTTGCAGCGGCTGGCGAAGGCGATGCGGGGGCATGACCTGATCCTTACCTACAACTGGGGGGCGATGGATGCCGTGATGGCGCACACCCTGTTCCGCGACGTTCACGGCCTTGCGCCGCTGGTCCACCACGAGGATGGCTTCAACGAGGACGAGGCTGTGCGGCTGAAGCCCGCGCGCAACTGGTTCCGCCGTATCGCCCTTGGCCGCGCCTCGGCGCTGGTGGTGCCTTCGCGGCGGTTGGAGGAAATCGCGCTCGACATATGGCATCAGCCGGCGGGCAAGGTTCATCGCATCGTCAACGGCATCGATACGGTTGCCTATGGCCGCAAGGCGAAGGCGGACGCATTGCCGCGCGTGGTCAAGCGGCCGGGCGAGAAGTGGCTGGGCACGCTGGCGGGCCTGCGGCCGGTCAAGAAGCTCGACCGGCTGGTGCGCGCTTTTGCCGGCCTGCCGGAGGAATGGCAGCTCGTTATCCTGGGCGAAGGGCCAGAGCGCGAGGCGATCCAGGCCGAGGCCCTGCGCCTCGATATCGCTCACCGCGTTCATCTGCCGGGCTTCGTATCCGATCCGACCAGGGCGATGGCGTTGTTCGACCTTTTCGCGCTGTCCTCGGATAGTGAGCAGTTTCCGATTTCGGTGGTCGAGGCGATGGCGGCTGGACTGGCGGTGGCAAGCACCGATGTCGGCGACGTTGCGGCGATGCTGGCGGAGGCTAACCGCGCTTATGTCGCACCCGCGCGCGATGAAGGCGGGCTGGCGGCGGCGCTCGCCCTGCTGGCCGGGGATGCACGCCTGCGCGAGGCGATCGGCGTGGCCAACCGTGCGAAGGCCCGCGCCGAATACGACGCGAAGGCGATGGTGGACGCCTATCAGGGCGTCTATGGTCAGGCCTTGGGCCTTGCCGCGTTCCCCTGACCTCGTTCAGCATCGCTTCACCGTCCACAGGCCAGCGACGATAGCCGTTGAAATGGTTAGCCCATCCGCTAAACAGCGCCGATTGTCCTGAAAGCTGCAGAAAGCGCCCCAATTGGCCCTGCGTCCGCAACCTCCCCAGTCCCGAGCCGATCAACTCGCCCAGCGCAACGCCGCGCAGGACGAGGTTTTCTTCCGTGAAGTTGACGAAGCCGTCCGGCAGGACGAGATGGTCGGCATGTTCAAGCGTTATGGCCTGCCTGTCGGCATCGCCATCGCGCTCCTGCTGATCGGCCTGGCCGGTTACCTCTGGTGGGATCATCGCGGCAAGGCGGATGCGGCGGAGCATGGCGAGCGTTTTACGCAAGCGCTCGACCGGCTGGAGGCTGGTCGCCTTGACGAAGCGGACAAGGCACTGGCCGAACTTGCCAAGGATGCGAATGACGGCAGCGGCGCGTCCGCGCGGTTGATGCGCGCGGGCATCGCCCAGCAGCAGGGCAAGGCCGACGCTGCCGCGAAGCTCTTTGCCGAAGTCGCCGCCGATGCCGATGCGCCCAAGCCCTTCCGCGATCTCGCGACGATCCGCGAGGTCGCCATCCGGTTCGATTCGATGCCGCCGCAGCAAGTCGTCGATCGGTTGAAGCCGTTGGCGATTGCCGGCAATCCCTGGTTCGGCAGCGCTGGCGAACTCGTTGGCATGGCGTATCTGAAGCAGGGCAAGAACGATCTTGCCGGACCGCTCTTCGCTGCCATCGCCAAGGACAAGGCCGCACCCGAATCGCTTCGCCGCCGCGCCCGCCAGATGGCCGGCCTGCTCGGCATCGACGCCATCGAGGACGCGGTCAAGACCGCGAACGAATCCGCTCAGACAGCACAGCCGGGTCCGCCGGCGCCGCAATGATATCCATTGGTGAGGATGCCCGCATGAAGCCATCGATCCGCTCGCTCCGCCTGTCCGTCCCGTTCGTCATGGCGCTTGCGCTCGGCGTTTCCGGTTGCGGCGTCTTCGGCGGCAAGGGTGGGCCGAAGACGCCGACCGTCGGCAACCGCACGCCGATCCTTTCGACGATCGAATCGGGGGCGAAAGTCGATCCGGCGCTGGCCGGCGTCTCGGTGATCCTGCCGCCGGAAGAAACCAACCAGGAATGGGCGCAGGCTGGCGGCACCGCCAACAAGAGCTACGGCCACCTTGCGCTTGGCGCCACGCCGACTCGCATCTGGACGGCGTCGGTTGCAGGTTCGGGCAAGAAGCAGCGCCTCGCCGCCGCGCCGGTGATCGGCGACGGCAAGCTCTTCGTCATGGATACGCAGGGCACTGTCACCGCCTTCGACGCCGCAACCGGTGCGCGCCGCTGGACGCACAGCATGGAAGTGAAGGGGGACGGATCGAGTTCGGTCTTCGGCGGAGGTGCCAGCTATGACGGGGGCCGCGTCTATGTGACCAGCGGCGTCGGCGAAGTTGCAGCGCTCGATGCGTCGAACGGGAACGAGGTCTGGAAGGTCAAACCCGCCGGTCCGCTGCGCGGATCGCCGACGATCGCCTTCAACTCGATCTATGTGATGACCCAGTCGAACCAGATTCTGGCGATCAATCCCGCCGATGGCGCGGTGATGTGGAACGAATCCGGTTCGCTCGGCCAGGCCGGCGTCTTCGGCGTCGCTGCGCCCGCCGCCGGACAGGGCACGGTGATCGCCGGCTACAGCACGGGCGAGCTGGTCGCCTATCGGTATGAGAACGGCCGTACGCTGTGGTCCGATGCGCTCGCCCGCACGTCGATCTCGACCCAGGTGGGTTCGCTGACCGATGTCGATGCCGATCCGATCATCGATCGCGGCACCGTCTTCGCGCTTGGGCAGGGCGGTCGCATGGCCGCCTATGACCTGCTTTCGGGCCAGCGCATCTGGGAACTGAACCTCGCCGGCATTTCCACCCCGGCGGTCGCGGGCGACTGGGTGTTCACGCTGACCGACGATTCCAAGCTGCTCGCGATCGCGCGCGGTTCGGGCAAGGTGCGCTGGCTGACGCAGCTCACGCGCTGGAAGAACGAGGAAAAGCGCAAGAACCCGGTGTTCTGGACGGGGCCGGTGCTTGCTGGAAACCATCTCTGGCTGGGCAATTCGGAAGGCGAGCTTTCGGTCGGCAACGCGGCAGACGGCACGGTGACGAAGTTCGCCGATCTCAACGGGCCGCTCTCGCTGGCGCCTGTCGTCGCGAACGGCATGCTCTACGTGCTCGACGACAGCGGCCGGATCAGCGCATTCCGCTGAGGGCGGGGCGTTTCGCCTCCCTTAACCATTGGCCGCTAAGGCTGCGGCGATGGAACGTCAGGCTGAAGCTCCCGGCAGGCGCCCGGCAAGCGACGTCTCGTCGGGCGTGGGTCTGGCGGGGCTGCTCGGGCTGTTCGCGTGGATCGCGATCTGCCGCAACTGGGCGGGAATCGCCGAGGCGCTGAATCTGCCGGGCCCCCGCGCGCCTATGTCGGGGGCTTACGCCGCGCTGGCCGCGCTGCTGTTTTCCGGCACGCCGATGGTGCTTTGGTCCCTGTTCGTGGACAAGGTGCACCGCCGCCGCTCGACCGGCATCGACTGGGCGAACCCGCGCGCGTTGTCCGCCGTGATCGACATCTCGATCACCAAGCTCGCCGGTCTCTGGGCGACATGGGCGTTGATCGGCTTCCTCTATTGCATCGCGCGCTGGTACTGGCGCGGGCAGTACCTGTTCGCGATGGAGGTGATCGGCACGGCGGCGATCCCCTTGTTCCTGTTGTCGATACCTTACGTGCTCTGGCTTGACCGCGTGCTGGTGAATCCGCGGGACGGTGCCTGGCACTTCGGCGCCATGCTGATCGGACGTGAGGCCCATGATGCCGACGAAGTGAAGCACCATCTGCGCGCTTGGGCGGTGAAAGGCTTTTTCTGCGCTTTCATGATCTCGATCCTGCCCTTCGGTTTCGAGGGCATCGTCAAACTGGACATAACCGCGATCGGCGGCGATCCGGTGCGTATCGCCAATGCACTGATCGAGCTGTTGTTCCTGATCGACGTCCAGATCGCCATGGTTGGCTACCTGCTGACGCTGAAGCCGCTCGACGCGCAGATCCGCACGGCCAATCCCTATCTCGGCGGCTGGCTGGCGGCGCTGATCTGCTATCCGCCCTTCATCCTGATGAGCGACGGCGGTGTCCTGTCTTATCATCCCAACACCGCCGACTGGGCCTACTGGATGCATGACCGCACCGTCCTGCTATGGATATGGGGAGCATTGCTGGTCCTGCTGACCGGCATATACGCCTGGGCGACGGTGATCTTCGGCATCCGTTTCTCGAACCTGACCTATCGCGGGATCATCACCAACGGACCTTACCGCTTCACGCGGCACCCCGCCTATCTGTCGAAGAACCTGTTCTGGTGGTTGTCGACGTTGCCGTTCCTGGCGACGAGCAATTCGATGGTCGATGCAGTGCGCAACACCTTCATCCTCGGACTGGTGAGCGCCGTCTACTATTGGCGGGCGAAAACCGAAGAGCGGCATCTGATCAGCGAGGACGCCAAGTATCGCGCTTACCACGCATGGATGGCGAAAAACGCCTTCATTACGCGAGGCCTGTCACGGCTCGGCAAACTGGTGCGTCCACGCGGTCCGCAGATGCAGCCGGCGGAATAGGCCGCGCGCATCATTACCCCGTCACAGGGCCTCTTTCCCGCTTACCGTATATGCGATGACATCGCGGTCCGTCAGGCCCATTTCCGCCCGTTCGCGCAGCCATTCCTTCATGTGCGGCGTGTCGAAATGTGCGGCAAGCGCCTCGCGGCTTGTCCAGGCTTCGCTCACCCGGAACAATCCCGGTTCGATCACGTCTTCGGCATAGGCATAGGCGAGGCAGCCGGGTTCGGTGCGCGAAGCCGCGATTACCCGCGCCATTGCGGCGCGCCCGGCGGCCAGGTTCTCCACGGGCAGCCGGAATATGCCCGTGACGAGGATCATCAGAAGCTTTCTTCGTAGACCCGGCGAAGATCGCCGCCCCATTCTCCATGGAACTTCTCGAGCAGGCGCTCGGCCGGAACCTTGCCCGAAGCGACGATCTCGTCGAGCGGAGCGAGGAAGCCGCTTTCGTTGTCGCCGCCGGCGTTAAGCTTGCCGCGCGCGGACAGGCCGGCGCGGGCGATGGCCAGAACCTCGCCCGCGATGTCGCGCAGCGTTCCGCCATTGGGCAGCGGCGCGTCGAGGCCGAGCTTCGGCACCGCGTTGCGCAAGTGCTCGCGCCCTTCCATGTCCCAGTCCCTGACCAGATCCCATGCGGCGTCGAGCGCGGTCTGATCGTAGAGCAGGCCGACCCACAGCGCCGGCAGCGCGCAGATGCGGTTCCACGGGCCGCCGTCGGCGCCGCGCATCTCGAGAAAGCTCTTCAGCCGCACTTCGGGGAAGGCGGTGGACAAGTGATCGATCCAGTCGCTCATGCGCGGCAGCTCGCCGGGCAGGGCGGGAAGCTTGCCGGCCATGAAGTCGCGGAACGACTGACCGGCGGCGTCGATGTATTTTCCGTCGCGGAAGACGAAATACATCGGCACGTCGAGCATGTAATCGACATAGCGTTCATAGCCGAAGCCCTGCTCGAACACGAAGGGCAGCATGCCGGTGCGCGCGGGGTCGGTATCCGACCAGATGTGGCTGCGATATGAAAGGAAGCCGTTGGGCTTGCCCTCGGTAAACGGCGAATTGGCGAAGAGGGCGGTCGCCAGCGGCTGCAGCGCCAGGCCGACGCGGAACTTCTGCGCCATGTCCGCCTCGCTCGAATAGTCGAGGTTCACCTGGATCGTGCAGGTGCGCAGCATCATGTCCAGACCCATCGTGCCGACGCGCGGCATGTGGCGCAGCATGATGTCGTAGCGGCCCTTCGGCATGATCGGCAGCTCGTCGCGCCGCTTGTCGGGCCACATGCCGAGGCCGAGGAAACCGGTGCCGGTGCGCTCCCCGATGGTCTTGACCTGCTGGAGATGTCGGCCGGTTTCGGCGCAGGTCTGGTGCAGGTTTTCCAGCGGCGCGCCCGAAAGCTCAAGCTGACCGGCGGGTTCCAGGCTGACGGCGCCGTCGGGCCCGGTCATGGCGATGACCTGCTTCCGACTATCCGGGGCGCCTTCCTCCACCGGGGACCAGCCGAACTCGCCCAGCGCAAGGAGCAGATCGCGGATGCCGCCGGGCTCGTCATAGGACGGCGCGCGGAAATCATCCCGGCGGAAGACCAGCTTTTCATGCTCGGTGCCGATCCGCCAACGCTCGCGCGGCTTCTCGCCCGCGGCCATCGGTTCCGCAAGCTGGTGACGGTGCTCGATCACCGGATCGTTGCGATCCGAAACCTGTCGCGTGCTCATGGCGTGCCCGTTAGGTGAGCGCGGAACCTTGCGCCAGCATTAAATGGCATTCCCACCCCAGTCCCCGGCGATCGCCATCCACAGCGCGGCGGCGGCGATAACCGCGGTTTCCCCGCGCAGGATGCGGGGGCCGAGCGAGATCGCCCGCGCCTGCGGCAGTGCGCGGATCGCCGCACGCTCTGTGTCGTCGAACCCACCCTCCGGGCCGACGAGCAGCGCGGCCGGGCCGGAATGCGCGGCGAAGGCGCTCGCGGCGGGTGCGCCGCCGGTTTCGTCGGCGAAGAACAGCGCGCGATCCTGCGGCCAGTCGCGCAACAGCGCTTCGAGCTTTATCGGTTCCGCCAGTTCGGGCAGCGCGGTGCGCGCGCATTGCTCGGCCGCTTCGGTCACGATCGTCATCGCGCGCTCGGGATTGAGCTTGTCGGCAACACAGCGTCGGGTGACGACGGGCTGGACGCACCGGACGCCCAGTTCGCTCGCCTTTTCCAGCACCATGTCGAAATGTGGTTTTTTGAGCAGCGCGGCGCAGAGCATGAAATCGGGCACGTCTTCGCGCGGGCGCAGGCGCGTTTCGGCCGTCAGCGCCAGGTCGCGCTTGGATATGGCGGAGACGCGGGCCGCCCATTCGCCGGTCATGTCGTCGCAGAGGATCACGGCGTCGCCTTCGCCGACGCGCATAACCTTGCCGAGATAGTGCGCCTGCTGGCCTGTGATGGTCAGGGGGGCGCCTTCGGCCAGCGGGCCGGGAACGAAAAGGCGCGGGGCGCTGCGTGGGGGCCAGGCTGGGGTAGCGGGCATGGACAGGCGATAGCGCTTGCCCGCGCGCGTGCAAGCCTGCGATGCGGGCGCTGTCCTACCCGGATGGATTATGGCAAGGAAACGACATGGACCGCCCCCGCTTCTTTCCTCCTGCCGCCCGTTTCTTCCGTCGATCGGAGGGGCTTTCGGTTCTTTCAAAGGACACTGTCAACTTGTGTCAACTTGAGCCTGCCGGTGCGCCCCATGACTGACGCGATCGTTCCCGATTCGCAGCACAAGGGCCTGGTGGCGGCGCTGCCGCGCGGCATTCGCAATTATGCGATGCTCGCACGGTTCGATCGGCCGATCGGCTGGTGGCTGCTGTTCTGGCCCTGCGCCTGGGGCGTACTGCTGGCGGGCGGACAGGGCCGCTGGGATCTGATCCTCTGGCTGTTGCTGGGGGCGATCGCCATGCGCGGCGCGGGCTGCGTCTATAACGACATCGTCGATGCCGATCTCGACCGCAAGGTCGCGCGCACGGCGGCGCGTCCGGTCGCGAGCGGAGCGGTGAGTGGGAAAGCGGCATGGGCCTGGCTGCTGCTGCTGTGTCTCGTGGGGCTCGTCGTGCTGCTGCAACTGCGCTGGCAGGCGCAACTCGTCGCGCTGGCAAGCGTGCTGCCGGTCGCCGCCTACCCTTTCATGAAGCGGATCACCTGGTGGCCGCAGGCCTGGTTGGGCCTGGTGTTCAGCTGGGGAGCGCTTGTCGGCTGGGTGGAACTGCGCGGCGATCAGTTCATGGTGCTGGTGTTGCTTTATGTCGGGACGATCGCCTGGGTGATCGGCTACGACACGATCTATGCGCTGCAGGACCGAGAGGACGACGCGCTTGTCGGCATTCGTTCCAGCGCGCGGCGTATGGGGACGCGGGTGCGCGGCGGCGTTGCCGGGTTCTACGCGGCGGCGGCGGCGCTGTGGGCGCTCGCGTTCTGGCTGCTGCGGCCAGACTGGTTGGTGTTCCTGGCTCTGCTGCCGGTAGGGCTGCACCTGCTGTGGCAGGTTGCGACGCTGGATCCGGACGATGGCGAGGGCGCGCTTGCGCGCTTCCGGTCGAACCGGTTTGCCGGCCTGCTCATGGCGCTTGCCTGCTGGGTTGTCGGTAACGCCTGACGCCGCCTTATTCCGCCGCGAGCAGTTCCTCCGCGCCGCCCAGATCGACGCTGACAAGCCGAGAGACACCTTTTTCGACCATCGTCACGCCGAACAGGCGGTGCATGCGGCTCATGGTCACGGCGTTGTGCGTGACGATCAGGTAACGCGTGTCGGTATCGCCGACCATCGCGTCGAGAAGATCGCAGAAGCGCTCGATATTGGCGTCGTCGAGCGGGGCATCGACTTCGTCCAGCACGCAGATCGGAGCGGGATTGGTAAGGAACAGCGCGAAGATCAGGGCGACGGCGGTCAACGCCTGCTCGCCGCCCGAAAGCAGCGTCAGCGATTGCAGGCGCTTGCCCGGCGGCTGCGCATAGATCTCCAGCCCGGCCTCCAGCGGATCGTCGGAATCGACGAGCGCAAGGTGGGCCTGGCCACCCTGGAACAAGCGGGTGAACAGGCGGCGAAAATGGGTGTCGACCGCTTCGAATGCGGCGCGCAGCCGTTCGCGCCCCTCGCGGTTGAGATTGCCGATGGAGCCGCGCAGGCGGTGGACCGCCTCGGTCAGTTCCGCTTGCTCCGCCACGCTTTCGCCATGTCGCGCTTCGGCTGCGGCAAGCTCGTCGGCGGCGACGAGATTGACCGGGCCGATGCGCTCGCGCTCGGTGGTGAGGCGGTCCATCGCCGCCGATTCTTCGCCCGCGCCGCCGACCGTGGCGGATTCGAAGGCGAAACGCTCGGGCAGCAGAGGCGGCGGGCATTGGAAGCGTTCGCCCGAGATGCGGCCCATCTCGGCCCGGCGCTCTTCCTCGTTCTCCGCGCGGGCTGCGGCGCCGGCGCGGGATTCCCGCGCCGAGGCGAGCGCTTCGTTCGCGGCATGGAGCGTCATGTCGGCGACGCGCCCCGCTTCGGCCGCATGGGCCAGCGCGGCTTCCGCTTCGGCGAACTCCGTCGCCAGGCGGGTACGCACAGTCTCGCCTTCCTCGATTTCCCGCATCAGCGAGGCGGGTTTGGCGGCGACGATCGCGCGTTCCTCCTCGATCTCCTCGAACCGGCGACCCATCTCGGCGAGGCGGCGCGATGCGTCTCCGGCGCGCGACTGCCAGCCCTTGATCTCCGCGCGCTGAGCGGCCGCGCGTTCGCGGGCGACGGCCAGCGACTGATCGTGCGCGGAAAGCCCGGCGGTGGCGTTCTGCAGGGCCTGGCGGGTAGCGTCATGCGCCATCCGCGCGGCGGCCAGAGCGGTGCGGCCTGCTTCGGGATCGGGCAAGGCGAGACGCTTTTCCCCGGCCGCTGTCTGCTCGGCTTCGGCCTGCCTTGCCTGTTCCGCGAGATCGCTGGCGGCGGCGTCGAGCTCGGCCCGGCGGATGGCAAGCCGCTCGCGCGCGTCCTCGGCCTGATCGACCGCGCGCAGCGCCGCGCGTTCGGCGTCGGCTGCTTCGGCCAGTGCGCGTTCGGCGGCGACGATCTCTATCTGCAGCCGGGACAATTGCGCCTGCACCACCGCCTGTGCTTCCTCCGCTTCCCCAGCGAGTGTGCGCTTCGCCGGAAGAAGCGCGTCCAGTTCGGCGAAGCGGTTCTCCGCTTCCAGCCGTGCAGCCTCGGCGGCGCCTTCTCCGAAGGCGACGAAGCCGTCCCAGCGGCGCAGTCGTCCCGCGCGCGTCACCAGCCACTCGCCAGGCGCAAGCGCGCGGCCGTCGTCCTGTTCGGTGACATGGACCAGCGCGAGACGCGCCCTGAGTTCCTCGGGACATGTACCGACGTGCGCGGCGAGGTTGTCAGCGACCGCCGGGGGCAGGGCCGCGCCCGTCCAGAAACGCCCTTCCGCCTCACTGGATGCCGATCCAAGCGCAGCCTTCGCATCGCGCCCCAGAACCGCGGCGAGTGCACGTTCGTAACCGGGAGCGGCCATGACGCCGTCTATGGCGATGCGTTGGCCCGTTCCGCCTTTGGCCTGCCGGGCCCTTGCCTCGCGGTCCCGCTGGAGCGCCGCGTGTTCGCGTTCGATGCCGGTCAGTTCGGCGCGGGCGGCGGCGAGCGCGCTGGCGGCGGCATCGCGCGCCGTCTGCAGCTCGCTTTTGCGCGCTTGCCGCGCTTCCATGGCGGCGCGACTTTCCGCGACCGCGGCGGAAGCGGCATCGCGTCGGGCGACCGCTTCGGTTACGGCTGCATCCGCGTCTCCCTGCCGGGCAAGCCCCTCGCATTGCGCCTCATGCCTTGCGCGCTGCTGCTCGATCCGCTCGATGCGGCTGCGGGCGGCCGACAGCTCGGCTTCTGCGACGCGCCATTCCGCTTCGACGCCGGCTTGCGTGGCGGTGGCTTGCGCAACCGCCAGTTCGGCGGCGCGAGCGGCGCGTTCGGCATTGTCGAGCGCGGCAGCAAGGGCGGGACGCCGGGCTTCTTCTTCGGTCAGCCTGGCGTCGCCTTCCGCTAGCTCGCGCTCGAGTCTGGCGAGGGCGTCGGCGGCGTCGCGCGTCATGCGGTCGGCGTCGCCACGATCCTGTTCGAGCCGCGCCCGTTGGCGGTCGAGATCGGACAAGCGCTGTTCAGCGGCTTCGAGCTGGCTGGCAAGCGAGGCCATGCGGTGCCCATGGGCGGTCGAATCGTCGCGGCGGTCGGCAAGCGTGTCGCGCGCTTCCGCGAGCCTCTGGGCTGCGGTGGCCTGCGTTTCCTGCGCGCCCCTGGTGGCGGCTTGCGCTTCGGCGACGCGGGCTTCGGCGCTCTGCGCTTCCTTGCGGGCGGCCTCGGCGGCTTCCGCTGCATCGCGCCAGCGCGCGAAGACGAGCCGGGCCTCGGCAAGCTTGATGCGGTCGGTCAGAGCGCGATAGCGTTCGGCTGCGCGGGCCTGCCGCCGCAGCGTCGCGATCTGAGCGTCGAGCCCTGCCATGATGTCTTCCAGCCGCGCAAGGTTGGCCTCGGTCGCGCGCAGCTTCTGTTCGGCGTCCTTGCGTCGTACGTGCAGGCCGGCGATCCCGGCTGCCTCTTCCAGCATCAGGCGGCGCTCGGCGGGCTTTGCGGAAATGACGGCGGCAATGCGCCCCTGGCTGACGAGCGCGGGAGAATGTGCGCCGGTGGCAGCATCGGCGAAGATCAGCCCCACGTCCTTCGCGCGCACGTCGCGGCCATTTATGCGATAGGCGCTGCCGGCGCCGCGCTCGATGCGGCGGACTACTTCGAGTTCGTCACCGGCGGAATCCTCGGCCGAAAGCACGACTTCGGCGAAGGCGCGCGGCGGGCGCTGCGCGGTGCCGGCGAAGATCACGTCTTCCATCCCGCCGCCGCGCATCGACTTGGCGGAGCTTTCGCCCATGACCCAGCGGATCGCTTCTAGCAGGTTGGACTTGCCGCAGCCGTTGGGGCCGACAACGCCTGTCAGGCCCGGTTCGATGCGCAGTTCGGCAGGCTCGACGAAGCTCTTGAAACCGCTGAGCTTGAGCCGCCTGATGCGCATCTGGGACCTAGGGCCTCATGCCGGTCAGCGCGCCCCGAGTGATTCGAGGTGGGCCTTGAGTTCGGGCCAAGTGTTCATATCCACCTTGCTGCCGTTGACCAGGAAAGTTGGCGTGCCGCTGATCTGGTACTTCTCCGTCTGCTCCTGCGTGCCCTTGGCCAGGGCCTGGGCCGTGGCGGAATCGGCGAGGCAGGCGTTGGCCTGGTCGCGGGCGATGCCACGAGCGCCGACGAATTCCGTCAGGCCGGTCAGCTGGCCGAGCGCGACGCCGCGCTGGTTGTCCGGCAGCTTCATCGCTGCTTCATAGGCGGGTTCGCCCACCGACTGCACCTTGGTGAACATGGCCTGCTGATTGGAAAAGAGCTGTTCCGTCAGCGCGAAGAAGCTTTCCGGCGCGCCGCAGCGAGCGAGCTGGGCGGCGGTGATGTCGATCGCGTCGCGGGTGAAATTGCGGAACTCGAAGCTCACGCGGCCGCTGGCGACGAAGGTGTCCCGCAGTTCGGCGGCGCTTTTTTCGGCGAAGTCGGCGCAGTGCGGGCAGGTGAGCGAGCCGAATTCGATCAGCTTGATCGGTGCGTCGGGGTTGCCCATCACATAGCCGCCTTCGGCCGTCTTGCTGACGACATCCGCCCAGGCCTTGCCGGCCGGGGCCGCGATCCTGGCGATCGGTTCTCCGGCAGGCTTCGCGGCGTCGCCCTCCTTGCTGCAGGCAGCGAGCCCCAGCGCGAGGGGCGCGGCGATCATGGCGAAAGCGAGGGTGCGGACAGCGCGGGTCATCGAAGCATCCTTGTATTCTGGCGTTCAGAGCTAGCCGAACGCATGGCGGGCGGAAAGGGAAGGTGCGGAAAGCCGCAGAAAATCTCCACAGCTAAGCGGAAGCGGGACTCAGAACCGGGCGGAAAGCTGCGCTTGCAGCGAAGGCCAGTCATGCGTGCCGGCGAGGAGCACGTCGTTGAGCATGAAGCTGGGCGTGCCTTCGACGCCGATGCGATCCCCTTCCGCCCTCTGCGCGGCGATTCGCTGCGCCATTGCTTCGTCGCCCAGGCAACGATCGACGGTCGGACGATCGTAGCCGCGCTGCTCCATGATCCTGTAGAAGCTGAAATCGTTGGCGATCGCGCGCCGCCGCGCCATGGCGGAGCCTGTCGACCAGCGCGCCTGCTGGGCTGCGGTGGCCTTGCCAAGGACCGCGATCCATTTGTCTTGACCGAGCAGGAAGGCGCTGTGATTGCGCGGGAACCGGGCCGGATCCCCGCAATTGGTGAGCATCGCCGCCGTCAGGTCGATGGGATCGCGCACGAAATTACGGATTTCCAGCGCAACCTTGCCCGAGGCAACATAGACAAGGCCAAGCGGCGCATCGGCCTGCTGCTGGAAATGCGCGCAATGGGAACAGGTGTAGCTG
>DASWWL010000126.1:0-15387 GCA_036400975.1 Novosphingobium sp.
CGAAACCTCGGGGTATGCCCCGACGCAAGGCGGCAAGGCAGCGAGCCCGTCCCGCCAGCGCCCCGCACCTCAGGGTCGTGCCGGACAGCCACGCGTGATGCTGCCGGCCGTTCGCATAACAACTCACACGCATCCACGCCCCTACTGCCGGGCACATACCACTAGCGCCGGCCGCACTGCCCGTTCGCTGCTCTCTACCTCCAGGCGCACACCCGGCCTCGCCAGCGGGCGATGACGCTTGTCCAAGTGCCGCACCAGCCCGCTCAACCAATCGACATAAAAAAGAAAAAGGGCGCGCCCTGCGGCACGCCCTTTAACGATCGACACGATCGCCAATCTTTCGATCAGAATCCGATCATCGGTGCGACTTCATGGAAGCCGTCCCAGATCATCTTGACCGCCACATAAAGAATGACCACGAGGCCGACCCAGCCGATCCAGCGATACCGCTCAATATATTTGGCGATGATATTGGCGGCGACGCCCATCAACGCCACGGCGAAGATCAGGCCGACGATCAGAATACCCGGATGCTCGCGCGCCGCGCCGGCAACGGCAAGCACATTATCGAGGCTCATCGAGACGTCGGCGACCGCGACCGCCCAGGCGGCACCGGCAAAGCTTTTCGCCGGCATCACGCCGGAATGCTCGTCACCCGCGATTTCCGGCGATCCAGGCGATTCCGGAGGCCCGCTATGGCCGCGGATGTCGCGATACATGCGCCAGGCCACCCACAGCAGCAGGATACCGCCGGCCAGAACCAGCCCGACGATGCCGAGCAGCCAGGTGACCATCAGGGCAAAGGCAACGCGCAGGACCAGCGCCGCGAGAACGCCGATCGCGATCACTTTCTTGCGCTGCGCATCGGGAAGTCCCGCCGCCAGCGCACCGACCACGATGGCGTTGTCGCCGGCAAGCACGATATCGATCATCAGCACCTGCAGGAACGCTGCCATGGCAGCCGGCGTACCGATGTTCGAAAAATCCGAGACGATATGATTCCAGATATCGCCAGGCCCACCGAGATCGGAAGCGGCGGCAGCCAGAACGAGCAATTCCTGCATCGACATGATTCCCGATTACTGGTTCATCGTGGCGAAGAAGTCTTCGTTGGTTTTCGAATCCTTCATCTTGTCGAGCAGGAATTCCATCGCATCGACAGTGCCCATCTGCATGAGGATGCGGCGCAGCACCCACATCTTCGAAAGCTGGTCCTTCGGCACGAGCAGTTCTTCCTTGCGCGTACCGGACTTGCCGACGTCGAGCGCCGGGAAGATGCGCTTGTCGGCAACCTTGCGATCAAGCACGATTTCCGAGTTGCCGGTGCCCTTGAACTCTTCGAAAATGACTTCGTCCATACGGCTGCCGGTGTCGATCAGCGCGGTGGCGATTATGGAAAGCGAACCGCCTTCCTCGATGTTGCGCGCCGCACCGAAGAAGCGCTTGGGCCGCTGCAGGGCGTTGGCGTCGACACCGCCGGTCAGGACCTTGCCCGAACTCGGCACGACCGTGTTGTAGGCGCGGCCAAGGCGGGTAATCGAATCGAGCAGGATGACGACGTCGCGCTTGTGCTCGACGAGACGCTTGGCCTTCTCGATGACCATTTCGGCAACCTGGACGTGCCGCTGCGCCGGTTCGTCGAAGGTCGAGGAAATCACCTCGCCCTTCACCGAGCGCTGCATGTCGGTGACTTCCTCGGGACGCTCATCGACGAGCAGAACCAGCAGGAAGACTTCCGGATGGTTGTCGGTAATGGCCTTGGCGATGTTCTGCAGCAGCACGGTCTTGCCGGTGCGCGGCGGCGCGACGATCAGTGCGCGCTGGCCCTTGCCCTGCGGACTGATCAGATCGATCACGCGCGCCGACTTGTCCTTCACCGTCGGATCGGAGGTATCGAGCACCAGCCGCTGGTCGGGATAGAGCGGCGTCAGGTTATCGAAGTTGACGCGGTGACGAACGGCATCGGGATCGTCGAAATTGACGCTGGTGAGCTTCGTAATGGCGAAATAGCGCTCTCCGTCACGCGGGGCGCGAATTTCACCCTCGACCGTATCGCCGGTGCGCAGGCCCCATTTACGGACCTGGTTGGGCGATACGTAGATATCGTCGGGACCGGCCAGATAGTTGGCCTCGGGGCTGCGCAGGAAACCGAAGCCATCGGTCAGCACTTCGATCGTGCCGAGGCCCATGATCTCTTCGCCGTCCTCGGCGACTTCCTTCAGGACCGCGAACATCAGATCCTGGCGACGCATGGTCGATGCGCCTTCGACGCCGAGTTCCTCGGCCATCTCGACCAGTTCGGCCGAGGTTTTCTTCTTGAGTTCCTTGAGATGCATATTCCTGGAAATCCGGATGGAGTGTGTCTGTATCGGCCGACAGGACCATAGGGCTTGGAGAAAGCAGGCCGGACGGCTGTGATCAGCGCGCCCAATTGCCGGAAGACCGGAAGCAGATAAAGCGCGCGAGCCCCGCCGTCAATCGAGCTTGGCCTTCGTCAGCCTCAACCCGGCCTGGTTTGGGCGATCGGCGCACGTTTCTGCAATGCCTCGCCCATTTCCTGCAACGCCTTGCCACGCTGCTGGGCTTCGGTCGAACATCGTAGAAGGTCGGGCCTCAAGTGACTGCGAAGATAGTTCGGATTTTCGACCAGGCGCGACACTTCCTTTACGTAATCGATGCCGGGTAGCCGTGCGTCGATGCGGCCCAGGTAGTACATGAAAATCGAGATAACCCCCGATTTCTCCTCGGCGGTGACGGAACCGTCTTCTTCCAGGCCATCGATCGCGAGAGACATCGCCACCATGCAGCGAAGGTCAAGATCCTGCGACAGATCGGCTTCCGCCGCGACAGGCTGCAGCGAAGCGGCGGCAAGCGCCGCGAAATATCCCAACATCGCCTGTTCCCCCTTTTAGCAGGGGAATCCCCCTGCCCCGTGCTGTCAGAAAGGCTTCACCACGACCAGCACGACAATAAGCGCCGCCGCGATTCCCGGCACCTCGTTCAACATGCGCAAGCGCCGGCCGGACAGCCTGCGCTCGCCTTTCGCGAGGGCGGCTGCATAGCCTGCCAGCCAGACATGATAGGCCGTAAGGGCAAGGACGAGGGCGAATTTCCCATGGAACCAGCCTTGCCCGAACGCATCCAGAGTGGCCGCCAACGCCAGCCCCAGCACCCAGACGACCACCAGCGAAGGCCACAGGATGATCTTCAGCAGCTTGCGTTCCCGATCGACCCATACTGCGTTCTCGGGCGAATCCGGTGCGCATTCCTGATGATAAACGAAATAGCGCGGCAACATGAAGAGGCCGGCCATCCAGAAGATCACGAAGATGATATGGCCGGCCTTGAGCCAGAGATATGTCATGGCGATAACGTTCTGCATGGCCTCGTCATACTAGGCTTCGGCCGGATTGATAATGGACCTTGCGACTAAACCTGCCCGCATCGGAACCCGACGTTTCAGTGACGCAGCCCTGCCTTGCGGAAGAGCTTGTCGATGAACATCGTGTCGGTGAACTCGCGCATTTCGCAGATCCTGTCACCGGCGAACCGGTAGATGAAGACATATTCGTTGTCGTAGATATCGCCATTGGCGAAATCGCCGATCAGCCGCACGCGCACGGCGACCGAATCCTCGCTGAACAGGAACTGCTCGATCTTGTGGCCGCGTGGTTCCCACATCGTCCCGCCGGAGCTGAGCCTTCCAGCGAACTCCAGGAAATTCTCCCGCCCTTCCAATGGCACCGGAATGCCGTGGTCCACCGCCGAAGGCACCATCCAGATGGTGAAATCTTCGCTCATCAGCGCCCGCATGCCGGCAAAATCGTGCCTGATCGTGACGTCGAGATATTGCTCGACAATACGCTGACGGTCCTGGTTGGTCATGCTGTCCTCTCCCTGCCCGGTACGGCAGCGAAAGGTCTGGCAAGGTTCGCCATGGCGCTCAAGCGCTGATTAGCGCCGCCAGCTTCGCACCAGTCCAAGGAGTTGTTCGACATGCTCGATCGGCGTGTGCTGGCCGATGCCGTGTCCAAGATTGAAGACGTGCGGACGATCGGCGAAAAGGTCGAGAATCCGGCGCGCCTGCGTATCCAGTTCATTTCCTCCGGCAAGCAGCAGCAAGGGATCGAGATTGCCTTGTACCGGCAAACCTTCCGGCAATTCGCGCGCCGCCCAGGCGATATCGATCGTTTCGTCCACGCCGACCGCATCGACGCCCGTCTCTCGAGCATAGGCAGGCAGCTTTTCCCCTGCGCCCTTGGGAAAACCGATAACCGGCACTTGCGGGAAACGCTGGCGCAGCTCTTCGGCGATTCTGGCGTTCGGTGCGATCACCCAGCGTTCGAACTCGGCCGGAGCCAGACTGCCCGCCCAACTGTCGAACAGCTGTACTGCTTCCGCCCCGGCCAGGATCTGCCCTGCAAGGTATTCCACGGTCACCGCGACGATCGCATCGATGATCGCCTGAAAGGCCTGCAGATCGCGATAAGCCATGGCGCGCGTCTCGTGCTGGTCCCGGCTTCCTTCGCCGGCGACCATGTACGTGGCGACCGTCCAGGGGCTTCCTGCGAAGCCCAGCAAGGTGCGCCCAGCGCCCAGTCCCGCCTTCACCTTGCCGACGGTTTCATAAATCGGCGCAAGACGCTCAGGAACCGCGCTCAGGCTGTCGAGCGTGGCATCGAGCAGGCGCGGCGACATCTTCGGCCCTTCGCCTGCCAGGAATTCAAGATCCTGGCCCATCGCGTAAGGCACGATAAGAATGTCGGAGAACAGGATCGCTCCATCGAAGCCGAAGCGTCGGATCGGCTGCAGCGTGATTTCCGCCGCGGCTTCGCTGTCATAGACCAATGCCAGGAAACCGCCTTTCCGGGCCCTTAGCGCGCGATATTCGGGAAGATAGCGCCCTGCCTGGCGCATCAGCCAGACTGGTCGCTCGGAAGTGTTTTCACCACGCAGCGTGCGAAGCAGGAGACCGGGCATCGGGAAAGGAGTCCAATCAATAAAATAAAGGATTCTTTAAGAAGGATTTAGAAAGCTGTTGGCCTGTGGAAAGCGGGCATAGCCGCGCATTGCCTGATTTGTCCCGTGATGAACAGGGGCAAGCCTTGCCCGACTCCCCTTTCCAGCCGGTCAAGCAGAGCTTTTTCCCGCTATCCCCAGCCTGTGGGAATCCGCGTCCACATGTCCACAAGCGTCGGGTCATCACGCCGGTGTCGGGGAGGGAATCCGCTGCCGAAGTTGTCAGTGCGGCTGTCCCGTGGTTTATGCGGGCACATATCCACAAGCCGAGCCGCCTTGCCCATGCCGCGCCTGCATCTTCATCTCCTGTCGGACTCTACCGGAGAAACGCTGGAGATGGTCGCCAAGGCCGCGCTGGCGCAGTTCGAGGATGCGGATGTCATCCGCCATTTCTGGCCGATGGTGCGTTCGCGCCAGCATCTCGACCGGATCATGGGGGATATAGCCCAGAATTCCGGCCTGGTGCTGTTCACCCTGGTCAATGACGAGATACGCGGGCGGCTGGAGGAACATTGCCGTGCGCTGGGATTGAATGCGGTGGCGGCGCTGGACGCCGTCACGGTCGCGCTCGAAGGAAACCTCGGACAGGAAGCCAGGGGGCGGCCGGGTCGTCAGCACCTTATGGACGAGGCCTATTTCGCTCGTGTCGATGCGATCCAGTTCACTATCGCTCATGACGATGGCGTGGCCTGGGAAGACTGGGAAGAAGCCGACATGGTGCTGGCCGGGGTTTCGCGGTCTTCGAAAACGCCTACCTCGATCTATCTGGCCAATCGCGGCTACAAGGTCGCCAATATCCCCATAGTCGTGGAAAGTCCCCCGCCATCCGGGCTTTTCGGATTGCGCCGCCCGCTCGTGGTCGGTCTCACGACAGCGCCGGATCGGCTGGTCCAGGTGCGCCGCAACCGCCTGCTCTCGCTCAACCAGTCTCCCGAAACGGCCTATGTCGATGTGGAGAAAGTGGCGCGCGAGGTGCAATTCGCCCGGCGGATGTTCGCGGACAACGGCTGGCCGGTGATCGACGTGACCCGGCGTTCGATCGAGGAAACGGCGGCGGCGATAATAAACCTCTACAACGAGCGCATGGCGTCGGGCGACACCACGCCGGGTGGGCCCAAGCCGATATGATCGTTCTTGCATCACAAAGCGCTTCGCGCCGGGCCATGCTCGATGCAGCCGGGGTCGAATTCATCGCCAGTCCCGCACATGTCGACGAGCGCGCGCTGGAAGCGGGTCTCGCAGGCGCCGCGCCGCAGGACATCGCGCTGGCGCTTGCCGAGGCCAAGGCGCTGGCCATCGGCGAAGCGCATGGCCGTCTGGTTCTGGGCAGTGATTCCCTGGTGGAAGTCGATGGGCGCCGCTTCGACAAGCCGGCGAGCCGCGAGGACGCCGCGCGGCATCTGCGCTTTTTCGCCGGTAAGGTCATGAACCTGCACAGTGCGGCCGCCCTCGCCCGCGATGGCGAGGTGATCTGGCGTCACTCCGCCTGCGCGATGCTGAAGGTGATCGATATGTCGGACGCCTTTATCGAGCGCTATCTCGATGCCGAATGGCCTATGGTCGCCGGCTGCGTGGGAGTGTTCCGCATCGAGGCGCGAGGCGTGCAGCTTTTCGAGGCGATCGAGGGTGATCATTTCACCGTGCTGGGCATGCCGCTTCTGCCCGTGCTCGGAGCATTGCGGCAGTTCGGAGAATTGCCGCAATGAGCAAGCCTTTTGCCGAGGTGATCGGCGATCCGATCGCGCAATCCAAATCGCCGGCGATCCACAATTTCTGGCTGGAGAAGCTGGGCATCGAGGCGGCTTACGATCGGCAGTTGGTAACACTGGACGGCCTTGCCGATTATCTTGCAGTAAGGCGCGCCGACGCGGGCTGGCGCGGGTGCAACGTCACCATGCCGCATAAGCAGGCGATCATGCCGCTGCTTGACCGGCTGGACCCGGTGGCCGCGCGGATCGGTGCGGTAAATACCGTCGTGCGAGAGGATGACGGCGCGCTGGCCGGCTACAATACCGACGCGCCCGGCTTTCTCGAGCCGCTGCGCGACCTTTTGGATGCGCGGCATTATTTCCGCATGGCCCGTATCCTCGGGACAGGCGGCGCGGCTCGGGCGATCGTGGCTGCCCTGGCCGGCGAAGGTTTCGTTATCGTGCTGGCTGGACGCGATCCGGCAAAAGCGCGGGCCATGCTCGACGAACTCGCGCCGAAGGGCGAGCATCACGCGATCGATCTGGCGCATTTCGCGCCCGCGACCGACTTCGTCTTTGATGATCGCGAGGACTGCCTTGATCTGGTCGTGAACGCCAGCCCGCTGGGAATGGCCGGCCAACCTCCGCTTGCTTTCGATTTCAGCCATGCGCCGCCGGGCAGCGTGATCTACGACATAGTTACGCATCCTCTCGACACCCCCTTTTTGAAGGCCGCGCGGGCTGCGGGCTTTCGAACGGTGGACGGGCTTGCGATGCTGATCGGGCAGGCGGCGGTCGCATTCGAGAAGTTCTTCGGCCATGCGCCGCCGCGCCGGTTCGACGCGGAACTGCGTGAAAGGCTGGTCTCTTGAGCGGCAAGCGGCCTTATATCCTTGGCCTGACCGGCTCTATCGGCATGGGCAAGAGCGCGGTGGCGGCGATGTTTCAGGGACTTGGCATTCCCGTATTCGATGCCGACGCCGCGGTGCATTCCCTGCAGGGCCCCGGAAGCGCGTTGCTGCCCGCGATAGAAGCGGCTTTTCCAGGCACGACCGGGCCTTCCGGCGTCGATCGGCCGAAGCTGGGCGCGGCGGTGTTCGGTAATCCCGAGGCGCTGAAACGGCTCGAGGACATCGTCCATCCGGCGGTTGGCGCGATGAGAAGCGCTTTTTTGAAGGACCATGCCGGCAGCAGGCTGGTGGTCTTCGACATACCGCTGCTTTTCGAGAAAGGTGGCTGGGAGCGTGTCGACGCCGTGCTCGTGGTATCCGCTTCGCCGGAAGCGCAGCGCGCCCGTGTCCTCGCGCGCGCCGGGATGAGCGAGGAAAAGTTCGAGCAGATCCTCAGCCTTCAGGTTCCCGACGCCGAGAAACGCGCCCGGGCGGATTATGTCATCGATACAGGAACATCGCTGGCGGAGACGCGCCATGCCGTACAACGGCTCGTCCATGTCCTGACCGGACACGAAAATTCGGCCTGACCCCTTGCTTCCCCATCCTTCGGGGCCGATATTGCAAGGGATGCGAGAGATCATTTTCGACACCGAAACGACCGGCCTCGATCCCAAGAGCGGTGACCGGCTGGTGGAGATCGGCTGTATCGAGATGGTCAATCGCGTGGTCACCGGCCAGACCTTCCACGCTTATTTCAATCCCGAACGCGACATGCCCGCTGCCGCAGAGGCAGTGCATGGCCTGTCGGCGGCTTTCCTGGCCGACAAGCCGCTTTTCGCCTCGCGTGCGGCCGAATTGCTGGAGTTTCTCGGCGACAGTCCGCTGGTCGCTCATAATGCGGGCTTCGACTTCGGTTTCCTCAACACCGAGCTTGCGTTTTGTGGTCTCGCCGAAGTTTCGCGCGACCGCATGATCGATACCGTCGCTATCGCGCGGACGCGGCATCCCGGCGCGAAACTTTCCCTCGATGCTCTCTGCACGCGTTACGGCATCGATCGCAGCCATCGTACGAGGCACGGCGCGCTGCTTGATGCCGAACTTCTCGCACAAGTCTATGTCGAGTTGCACGGCGGCCGGCAGATCGGCCTCGAACTCGCGGCCGATGCCGGCGGTATGGTCGCGTCCGCTTCGGCCATGCTGGTGCGCGACCGCATGTTTCGTCCGGCGCGCCCTCATGCGGCGAGCGAAGCGGAACTCGCGGCGCACCAAGAGTTTTTACAGACCGTGAAGACCCCGCTGTGGAGCGGGGAAGCATAAGGAGGACACCCATGGACATCCGCATATCCGGTCATCAGATGGACACTGGCGAAGCTCTCCAAACCCACGCTAGCGACCGGCTTACCTCGACAGTCGACAAGTATTTCAGCCGCGCCCTTTCGTCGAATGTGACATTTGGCCGCGCTCCCGCGGGTGCGTTCCGCTGCGATATCGTGACCCACGTGATGCAAGGGCTGGTGCTGAAGGGCGCGGGGATGGCGCAGGATGCGCATATCGCCTTCGACCAGGCGGTGGACAAGATCGACAAGCAACTGCGCCGCTACAAGCGCCGGTTGAACGATCGCCATGAACAGACCCAACATGCGCTGCGTACCGAAGAAGCTGCCTATGTTATCTTCGAAGAGCCCGCACACGAAGCGGAAGAAGTGAGCGCGGAAGCGCCGGTCGTTATTGCGGAGACGCGCGTCGATGTACCGGAAACGACCGTATCCGATGCCGTGATGATGCTGGATCTGCGCAATACCAACGCGCTGCTTTTCAAAAATGCTGGCACCGGCAGGCATAATATGGTTTACCGCCGGGGTGATGGTTCGATTGGCTGGGTCGAACCTTCCTGACGCTGGATTGCGCAGGTTTTCCCGACTGAAAATAGGCGTCGATCCCGGGTTTTCCGGGCGGCGCCGTGATTGAATCTTTTGAAAACGGCCTCTGGTATCTGCTGAAACGTAATGGCTGCCCTTTTCACTCTTCTGCCTGACGCTGTCGGAACCGTGCGCGCGGACAGCAAGGCGGCGATCCTGTCGCAGCTGGCTGAGCGCTTCGCGGCGGTCTACGGACTCGATCGACAGGTCGTGTTCGAAGGGATCGAGCAGCGCGAGCAGCTTGGCAGCACCGGATTCGGTCGCGGAGTTGCGATACCGCATGCACGCATAGCCGGCGTCGCGGGTCCCGTGGCGGTGCTGTTGCGGCTGGAAGCGCCGGTCGAATTCGATGCCGCGGATGGTATTGCGGTCGATCTCGTTTTCGGCCTGCTTTCGCCCGAACATGCCGGCGCCGCACATCTTCACGCGCTTGCGGCTATCTCGCGGATGATGCGCGATGAGCACATGCGCGCATCGCTGCAGCAGGCTCCGGGAGCCGAGGCTCTTTACGGACTGTTGTCCAATGTCATCGACCGCGACGCCGCCGCCTGAAGGAAAGGCCCTGTCCGGCGCCGCCCTGCACTGGCGTGCGCTGGAATGCCTGTATGATTCAGCGCCGGTGAACGGTCTTTTCGCGTCACGAATGCATGTCGTGGAAGAAGGGCGCGCGCGCATCACTTTCCAGGTGGAGGAACAGCACTATCATGCCGCCGGCGCCGCGCACGGGACCATCTATTTCAAGATGCTCGACGATGCGGCCTTCTATGCCGCGAATACCCTGGTCACCGACCGCTTTCTGCTGACGACTTCCTTCAACCTTCACCTGACCAAGCCGGTGCGCTGCGGCGAGATCGTCGCGGAAGGCCGCTGGGTGAGTGGACGCCGCCGCGTTTTCGTGGCGGAATCCCGTCTGATCGACGCCGAAGGCGAAGAGATCGGCCGGGGAACGGGCACTTTCATGCGATCGCGCATCGCGCTTTCGAGCCTGGAGGGATACGCCCGCGCCTTCCAGGCACGTTCGGATGGATGACAGGCTTCCGGCCTACCTTGAGGTTTCCGGGCTGATTCGCAGCGTCGAAGGCGCGGGAGGCTTTGCGGCCGTGCTGAACAAGGGAGAGCGCGAGGCTGGGACGATACTGGTTGTAGTGACCAGAAATGGCACGGATTCGCGGGTCTACGAACGGATGCCTCAACTCGACGGTGACAGGATTTGGACCTGCTCCCGATCGCAAAATAATGAAAATAAACAGGAATTCCGGGATTATCTGGACCGCCGGGCGGCTCAGGACCGAGACGCGTGGATCATAGAACTGGATATCGCGGATGGTGAACGGTTCATCGGGATCGACCCACCCCCGGCTTGACTGCGTCAACAAGTGGTAACAAGGGGACGCACCGCCATGCGCAGGCGGCTGCGCGGGCGTTCGGTCTGCACGGCTAGCACGCAGACGGGGGACAGTCGGCAGAACCGCTGCGAAACTTATACGTCCGAAAGGATGGTTTCGTTCCTTCTGCGTCGGACGCGTCCACCGCCGCTGAATATGAGTGAATGAAGTCCAAGCTTAACCGGGCGAGCGCGATTGCCGTGACCGCCACTTTCCTTACTGCCCTTGTCGGCGCCGAAGGTTCCGGCGCCATCGCCCAGGATAATGTCCCGGTCGCGATCCCGGCAGAATCCCAATCCGCTTTTATTTCCCAGCCAGTCGTCCAGCCGCTCCCGTCCGCCTCGCCCGAGGTCGCGACGGTCGACGCAGAAGCGGATGCGGCCGGCGCTGCCAGCAGCCTTGGCGAACTCGTTGCCGCCCACGGCCAGCCCGAACAGCTCTCGAACGAATTGCAATGCCTTGCCGGGGCGATCTATTTCGAAGCGAAGGGTGAATCGCTTCCCGGCCAGCTTGCCGTCGGCCGCGTGATCGTCGCCCGCTCCAAGTCGGGCCGTTTCCCCGGCAGCTATTGCGGCGTCGTGTACCAGCCGTCGCAGTTCTCTTTCATCCGTGGCCGCGCGATGCCTGCGATCAACACGAATTCGCAGTATTGGCGCCAGGCCGTCGCCATTGCGCAGATCGCCGATTCAGGTAGCTGGCGCAGCCCGGTCGAAGGCGCGCTGTTCTTTCACGCCGCGCGGGTATCGCCCGGCTGGCGCATGTCGCGTATGGGCCGCGTCGACAATCACGTCTTCTATCGCTGATCCGGCATGGCGCGCCGGATATTCCGGTGCGCTTGCCTCTTACTGGCTTAACTGCACCCAGACAGGGGCATGATCGCTCGCCTTTTCGCGGCCGCGATGGCTCTTGTCGACGCCGCAGGCAATCAGCCGGTCGGCCAGTTCGGGCGAAAGCAGAGCGTGGTCGATGCGAAATCCATGATCGCGCTGCCAGGCGCCTGCCTGATAATCCCAGAAGGTCCACACGCCACCAGCCGGATTGTGCGTGGCAATGGCGTCGGTCCAGCCGTCGCCCAGGATTCGCGCATAGGCATCGCGTGATTCGGGCTGCATCAGCGCATCGCTCGCCATCGCGGCGGGCGACCAGACATCCCTGTCTTCGGGAATGACGTTGTAATCGCCGATCACCACCGCTGGTACTTCCTCGGCTGAAATCTCGGCCATGCGATCACGCAGACGCTCCATCCAGCGTAGCTTGTAGTCGAACTTCGGGCCGGGCTGGGGATTGCCATTGGGCAGGTAGATGCAGGCGACGCGGATGCCGAAAACATCGGCCTCGATATAACGGGAATGAAGATCTTCGGGATCGCCTTCCAGCCCTCGCCGGACTTCGTGCGGTTCCTGGCCATCCGCCAGTATCGCGACGCCGTTGAAGCCCTTCTGGCCGTGCCAGATCGCCTTGTAGCCGATCGCCTCGAAATCCTTGGCGGGAAAGCCTTCGTCTTGGGTCTTGATTTCCTGCAGGCAGGCGACCGACGGGCGCGTTTCCTCAAGCCATTCGAGCAATCGCGGCAGTCGCGCCTTGATGCCGTTGATGTTGAAACTTGCGACCTTGATCACACCGCGAAACTCGAACCGCAACCGCAACCGGCGGTGGCGTTCGGATTTTCCACGCGGAAAGCCGCGCCGCCCAGCGATTCGACGAAATCGACCGTGCAGCCGGCGACGAGATCGAGGCTGACCGGATCGACGACCAGGCGGACACCGTCCGTTTCGGTGACGAGATCATCCGCATCGGGCGCGTCGGCCAGACCGAACTGGTATTGGAAGCCCGAGCAACCGCCGCCCTCTACGGAAAGACGCAGGATGGCGGGCTTGGCCTGTTTGGCCGCGATCACCGCAATGCGCGCAGCGGCGGTTGGACTGAGCGTGAGCGTCTGAGCGTTCATGTCTGGGGATGTAGGATGATCCTTGCCTTGCGGCAAGTTCAGGCGGTCTGGATATAAGTCCTGAGGGCCTCTGCTTCGGATTCGACGCGTTCGATCCTGTATTTGACCAGATCGCCGATCGATACGAAGCCGATCATATTTCCGTCTTTCATCACGGGCAGATGGCGGACGCGCCGCCGCGTCATCAAGGCCAGCGCGGTCAGCACTTCCGTTTCGGGCGTCGTAGTGACTGCTGGCGCGGTCATGACCTCGCGTACGGTGCGATCCAGTGCCGCGGGCCCGAATTCCTCCAGCCGGTAGATCACGTCGCGCTCGGAGAAAATGCCGACGACCTCGCCCGCATCGATAACGGGCAAGGCGCCGATACGGCGCTCGGCAAGCAACGCTACGGCGTCACGCACGCTGGCATCCGCTCGGCAGGTGACAATACCGGCATCGCGGCCTTCTATCAGGCGTTCAATGGTCATGACTGCCTCCTGCGGGTGTCTGACTCTATCCTATTCGGCAGAGATTATGTCATAACCTTGGGAATTATAACACCCTGCGGCAAAAGGCTTGCCCCCGAAGATTCCGGCGTGAAAGACATCGCAATGATTCCGCGTTCCCCTCTCGATGATCCAGAGACCGCAGCCTATGCCTGGGCGCGGTTCCGGCGCCTGATGCGCTGGATGATGCTGGTGACGGTGACCATGGTCGTCGGCGCCATGGTCATGCTCTATCGCGAGAACGGCTTGGTTTCGGTGCATTTCTACATCGCTACCGCACTGGGGATCGGTTTCGCGATGTTGCTGATGTCGGCGTTGATGGGGCTGGTGTTCCTCTCGAACGGCACGGGGCATGACGATGCCGTCATCGACCCGCTGGAAGAAGAACAGGATAGTTAGCTTTCGGAGGGATAGAGGCGAAATTCCTCGACCGGCATGCCGCCCACCAGATGTTCCTGAATGATGCGTTCCAGCACTTCCGGCGTGCAGCTGTGATACCACACGCCGTCCGGCCATACGACCGCGACAGGGCCTGCCGCGCAGATCTTCAGGCAATCGGCCTTGGTGCGGGCGATACCGCCATCCCGGTCGAGGCCTTGTTCCTTCAGGCGCTTCTTCAGGTAACGCCAGGAGGTCGAGCCGACATCAGGCTTGCAGCATTCGCCTTTCTGCGGTTCGGCGCAGAGGAAGATGTGCCGCCGGAGGCCATCGCCGCCATTCTTGGCAAGCGCGGCCCGGGCTGTAGCGATGTCCTCGGGAGTCGTTGTCATTCGCGCAGCATCCACGGTTTTACGCTTTCGCGAAAGACTGCGGAAATTTCGATAGGGATCCCCTCGTTCACGCAGACCATGACGACTTGTGCGAAGGCTATGGCGCGCTCGCCTTGCGTGACCAGCTGGTTCAGGGTGTAGCTTGTCCGTCCCAGCCGTATCGGTGCGACATGAATCGTCAGGGGATCGGGAAAGAAGCCCTGGTCCAGATATTCCACGGCCAGGCTCGCCACCATCGGCATGAGCCCCTTCATGGCCGCATGATATCCGCTCGTCGCATGGAAGCGCACGCGCGCATCTTCGAGAATGCCTACGAGAGCCGCGTTGTTGATGTGCATGTTGAGATCGAGGTCGCCGAAACGCGGCTCGATACGGCAACTGAATGGATAGCGGGCGGGATCGAGCAGTGCGGCGTCGGGCTTGGGCATTCCGAAGGCTGAAAAATCAGCCCTTCTTTCCGACGATGCGGGCGATCTCGGTAGCGACCATGCGTTCGACCATCGATGGCAGGTTCCTGTCGAGCCAGTCGCTCAGCGCGGGGCGCAGAAGCTCGCGCGTGAGGGATTCGAGCGAGGTTTCGCCCGAGCGGACGATCTGCGGCTGGGCGCCGGGCTGGGCGAGCATGGCAAGTGCGGCCAGCGATTCGCGCATCGAATCACGCGCGTCCTCCGTCACCATCGGCGATTCGGCTGTTTCCGCATCCTCGGCCAGTTCCGATTCCTCGGAAAGGTCGAGCACGTCTTCTTCTTCGGATGCAACCTCGATTTCCGGCGAAGTCTGGCGCATTCCGGCGGTTTCGCGTTGGCGTCTTTCCTCGGCGGCACCGGCACGATTGTCGCGCGCGATCACCTTCTTGATCGAATCCAGGATCTCTTCGACCGTCGGTTCACCGGCATTACGCATTCGCCTAACCCCCTGGCGGAACATCGTTAACGCTGGATTGCCCCGGTCTGTGGGGGTGTGTCAACGGTTCGTGTCGATTGGGCGACCGGATCGCGATCGTCGTCCCAGTCGAACCACTTGCCGCGCACGCGCTTGTAATTGACTTCCGGATCGTAAAGCGCACCCCCTTCCAGCCCGAGGTCGTCGGCTTCCGCGCGGCCCATCGCGGCCAGCAGGGAGAAGCCCGCGACGTAGGAATTGCGCCGCGCCTGCACCAGCCGGACTTGCGCATTCAGCAGTTCCTGCTCGGCGTCGAGGATATCGAGAATCGTCCGGTTGCCGACGCTGTTGCCGGCGCGAACCCCTTCGAGGCTGAGCGTCGCGGCATCGACTGCGGT
>DASWWL010000127.1:0-3108 GCA_036400975.1 Novosphingobium sp.
CAAACCGGAATCGATCCCGAGCGTGCGCAGGAACGCAATCCGTTCGGTTAGCCCAACCAGATTTGAAGCCGCGGGCGCTTCTGGCACAGAGCGCAACCAATGGAAGCGGGTCTGACCGATCGCCGCATCAACCTCGAGCAGCTTGTCGAGCGCCTGCAGCTTCTCAGGTGGCAGCCCTTCGATCAGCGCCCCCTCCACCCGGCGCCGCGCTATGGCGCGGGCTGCCAGCCCCATTCGCTCGATGATCTCCGCTGCGGATTCCGACGTGAAGCCGGCCGGCATTCCGATCAATATCCGGCCACCGTTCCGATTTGAAGCCGGCCACGATTCCAATCAATTACCGGCCGGATTTCGGCACTAACAATCCCCTCTGGGTCAGCAACTTTGGCATCAAGCCTCCCGGTACACGAGGAGATTTTGATGCCGGCGAAGAGAAGGCTGACCATGAGACAATTACGACAGATGCTCCGGCTTGCCGGAAGTGGAACAAGTAGCCGCGAGATCGCGGTGATGCTCGGCGTTGCACGCAGCACCGTGCAGGATAATCTGAAGCGAGCAGCCATGGCGGGGCTGACCTGGCCATTGCCCGGAGAACTGACCGACGATGCGCTGGAGCATCGGCTTTTCGCCCGCGCCGGGGTCAAGCAGGGCCAACGGCGACGCCAGGAGCCTGATTGGGCTGAGCTCTCCATCGAGCTGAAGAAGCCGGGCGTCACGCTGCTGATCCTCTGGGAGGAATATCGCAGCGTCCATCCCGACGGATACGGCTATAGCCGCTTCTGCGAACTGTTCCGCGGCTTCGAGCAGCGCCTGTCGCCGACGATGCGCCAGGAGCATGCCGCTGGCGACAAGGCCTTCGTGGACTATTCCGGCAAGAGGGTGCCGATCATCGATCGCAAGACCGGCGAGGTTCGCGAGGCGGAACTGTTCGTCGGCGTGCTCGGCGCGTCGAGCTATACGTTCGCCGAGGCGACCTGGACCCAGACGCTCCCGGATTGGATCGGCTCGCACGTGCGCATGTTCGCCTTCTTCGGTGGCGTGCCCCGGCTGATCGTGCCGGACAACCTGAAGTCTGGCGTCAACCGCGCCAGCTTCCATGATCCCGAGATCAACCGCAGCTACGGCATGATGGCGTCCCACTACGGCGTCGGCGTCCTACCGGCCCGGCCACGCCGCCCGAAGGACAAGGCGAAGGTCGAGAACGCCGTGCGCTTTGCCCAGAGCTGCATTCTCGGACGCCTGCGCAAGCAGACCTTCTTCTCGCTCGCCGAGGCCAATGCCGCGATCGCCGAGGTGCTCGCGCGCATCAACGATCATGTCATGCGCCGGCTTGGCGTCAGCCGCCGGCACCTCTTCGAGACGGTCGAACGCCCGGCACTCGCAAGCCTGCCCATCGAAGACTACGAATTCGCCGAATGGCGCTTGGCGCGGGTCTCGACGGATTACCACGTCGAGTGCAAGAGCTTCTTCTATTCCGTCCCGCATGCCCTCATCCGCCAGCAGGTCGATATCCGGGCAACCGCCCGGATGATCGAGATATTCCATCGCGGCAAACGCGTTGCTGTGCATCAGCGCCGCTATGGCGGGCCGCGCTATGGAACAGACCCCGCTCACATGCCGAGCTCTCACCGCCGCTACGCCGAATGGACGCCGGAGCGCTTCCGGCGCTGGGGCGCGTCCATCGGTCCGCAGACCGAAGGGCTGATCATCGCCATCCTCGCCAGCCGGCCGCATCCGGAACAAGGTTTCAGAACATGCCTCGGCATCCTGCGCCTTTATCGCGACATCGGCCATGAGCGCGCCGAGGCCGTTTCGTCGCGCGCCGTCGAGATCGGCGGCCTGACCTGCAAGACCATTGCCTCGCTCATCGCCACCCACAAGGGCGCAAGGCATTCCACCGAACCTACCGCCGTCATGGAACACGCCAATCTGCGTGGCCCCGGCTACTTTCATTGAGGAGACAACTCACAATGCTGACCAACCCCACCATCGACATGCTGCGCGAGCTCGGCCTCTCCGGCATGGCGAGCGCGTATCACGAACTCGAGGCGCAACCGGAGGCGAGACAACTCGAGCACGGTGAATGGCTCACGATCTTGCTCGAACGGGAAACGACCACGCGCCGTCAGAAGCGTTTCGAGGCAAGGGCCCGTGCCGCGAAGCTCCGCCATGACGCCCAGATCGAGAACATCGACTTCCGCGCCGCCCGCGGCCTCGATCGCAACCTGTTCCTGAAGCTCGCCGGCTGTGATTGGATCAGGCAACATCACAGTCTCCTGCTGATCGGGCCCGCCGGCGTCGGCAAGAGCTGGCTGGCCTGCGCGCTCGGACACAAGGCATGCCGCGAGGACTTCTCCGTCGCCTATCATCGCCTGCCCAGGCTGTTCGCCACCCTTGCGCTCGCGCGCGGCGACGGCCGTTATCCCAAAGTTCTCAAGGCGCTCGCCCGAACCGACCTCCTCATCCTCGACGACTGGGGTCCGGAGAAGCTCAACGACGAGCAGCGTCGAGACCTCCTGGAAATCATCGAGGACCGCTACGAGAAGCGATCCACCATCGTCACCAGCCAAGTGCCTGTCGATCACTGGTACGACATGATCGGCAATCCGACGCTCGCCGATGCCATCCTCGACCGCCTCGTCCATAATGCCTACCGTATCGAACTGTCCGGTGAGAGCTTGCGAAAGCAGCGTCAGACACCAGCAGACGCTTGACCGCGCGGCAATCAGGAGCCATCAAACCAACGACCCAAGGGACCATCGACTGGCCGGCTTCAAATCGGAATGCTGGCCGGAATGAAATCGGAACAGGTGGCCGGCTTCGTTTCGGAATCAATGGCCGGCTTCATCGGAATACGCATTCTGTTTTGAAAAATTCCGCATTAGCGGCTGAATCAACGTGAACGGGAGCATCGCAAAAATGGTGGTCCCGGTCGAGTTTGCTCAGGCGTTCAAAGGCTGATCTCGCCGTTTATCCGCAGCTTCCCGCGAAGTTGTCCGCAAACAGCAATTCGCCGCACGAGGTCCAAATGTCCGAACGGAGTTTCGAAGAGCGCGCTCGCGTGAGTGCACCCGGTATGCGCACGTTCCTCAACATTGCTCGTCGCTG
>DASWWL010000128.1:0-6512 GCA_036400975.1 Novosphingobium sp.
CTCAGGGTCGTGCCGGACAGCCATGCGTGATGCTGCCGGCCGTTCGCATAACAACTCACACGCATCCACGCCCGTACTGCCGGGCACATACCACTAGCGCCGGCCGCACTGCCCGTTCGCTGCTCTCTACCCCACGGCGCAAACCCGGCCTCGCCAGCGGGCGATCAGACATGTCTGCGTCCGGGGCGTTGCCGGGATTATCCTCAGTCGGCGGGTGAAAACGTCCCGCTATCCTCATCGAGGAGATGCAGGACGCCATCCGAGATTGCGAAGAACGCACCGCGCAATTTCAGTTCGCCGCTGCGCTCCTTGCTGCGGACGCAAGGGAAAGTCCGCAAGTTGGCCAAGCTGACCTTGACGCCGGCAAGCTCCATCGCCTGTTCGGCATCGCGTCCCTCGGTGCCATGCTTCGCCGCCACCGGCTCGCGCGCTTCGTCCAGCAGGCCGATCCAGGCGGCGATGAAGCCGCCTTCGCCCGGCGCGGCGCCCCGCAGGTTCTGCGTCAGGGCCGCCTTGCAACCGCCGCACATGCCATGGCCCATGACGACCACTTCCTTGACCTTCAGCACTTGCACCGCGAATTCGAGGGCGGCGGAGACGCCGTGATGACCGGGGTTCGTCTCGAACGGGGGGACGAGCGCGGCGACATTGCGAACGACAAATATCTCACCCGGATCGACATCGAAGATCTGCGCCGGATCGACCCGGCTGTCCGAACAGGCGATGATCATCACCTGGGGTTGCTGCCCTTCGCGCAGACTCGCCCATCGATCGCGGTTCTGCGCCCATCCCTGGGTCCGAAAGCGGCGATAGCCATCAAGAAGGCTGGCGAGGACGGGCGAGGATGCGTTGCTCATGGGCGTCTCCATGGCGGCGAAGATTGAGGCTGGCAAGCTTCGAAACATCAGCCTATCTGAGCCCGATGAACGACCTCTCCGCCGCTCCGCAGCCGCAACGCCAGCGCAAGCCCGACTGGATCCGCGTCAAGGCTCCGACCTCCAAGGGTTATGGCGAAACCCGCGAACTGATGCGCAGCCTCAACCTCAATACCGTGTGCGAGGAAGCGGCCTGTCCGAACATTGGCGAATGCTGGACCAAAAAGCACGCCACGGTGATGATTCTGGGTGACGTCTGCACACGCGCCTGCGCCTTCTGCAACGTGAAGACCGGCATGCCGCGCAAGGTCGATATCCACGAGCCCCAACATGTCGCCGAAGCCGCGGCCAAGCTGGGCCTCGAACATATCGTCATCACTTCTGTCGATCGCGACGATCTGCCCGATGGCGGCGCAAGCCAGTTCGTGAAGGTGATCGAAGCATTGCGCCGCGCAGCGCCCGCCACCACGATCGAAATCCTCACGCCCGACTTCCGGGGCAAGATGGAGGCCGCAGTCGAGGCGATCGTCATGGCGCGGCCCGACGTGTACAATCACAATCTCGAAACCGTACCCCGGCTTTATCCCACGATCCGTCCCGGCGCGCGTTACTACGCCTCGCTTCGCCTTCTCGAACAGGTCAAGCGGCATGACCCGTCAATCTTCACCAAGTCGGGTGTCATGCTCGGGCTGGGAGAAGAACGGCTCGAGGTTCACCAGGTCATGGACGACATGCGCTGCGCCGACATCGATTTCCTGACGATGGGGCAATATCTTCAGCCCACTCCGCGCCATGCCAAGGTCGTCGACTTCGTGACGCCGCAAGCCTTCGACGCCTATGGCGCCATCGCCCGTTCGAAGGGCTTCCTGCAGGTCGCCTCATCACCGTTGACGCGGTCGAGCTATCACGCCGGTGACGATTTCCGCCAGATGCGGGCCGCCCGTGAAGCGAAGCTGGGCAGGGCTTCCGTTGCCTGATGCCGGGAATTCGCGAGACGAGGCGTTTACCCTATAGCGCGGAGCAGATGTTCGACCTGGTCGCCGATGTCGGCAGCTATGGCGAGTTTCTGCCGTGGGTAATCGCCACGCGGGTCAAGTCCGAGACTGAGACCGAAATGATCGCCGACATGCTCGTCGGCTTCAGCGCCATTCGCGAGAAATTCACGTCGCGGGTCCAGAAGCTGAAGCCCGAGGAGATCAAGGTCCATTACGTGGACGGTCCCCTGCGCGATCTCGACAATATCTGGAGGTTCCGTGCGCTCGGTCCGGCGGAGTGCGAGATCGATTTCTCCGTGCAGTTCACGTTCCGCAACGCCTTGTTCGAAAAGCTCGCAGGCCAGTATTTTGACCGCGCTTTCCGCAAGATGGTGCAGGCTTTCGAGGATCGGGCGGCCGAACTCTACGGCCAACCAGCGCAGAAGGCCTGATCCTGGGGACTGATATCGTTCAGGGCAGCAACAATTCCAAGGCGACCACAGTCGCCTGGCGGCGCACGGCGGCGCGGCTCGATCCGTCGAGTTGACGCTCTTCGGCGTTGATTTCCTCGCTGCCGCGCACGGCCCGCGCAAAGACCACCGTCCCCACCGGCTTCATGTCGCTACCGCCATCCGGTCCGGCAATCCCGCTTATCGCGACCGCGACATCCGCCTGGCTGTGCCTGAGCGCGCCCTGGGCCATCGCCCACGCGGTTGCGACAGATACCGCGCCGAATGTGTCGATGATGTCCGGGGCCACGCCCAACGTTTCCACCTTGGCGCCGTTGGAATACGTGACGAAACCACGATCGAGCACCGCCGACGAGCCCGCAATCTCCGTGATCGCGGCGGTTACGAGCCCGCCCGTGCAGCTTTCCGCCAGGGCGACACGCCTGCCGGCTTGGGCATTTTCCTTCACCACACGGGCAGCGAGTGCGACGATATCTTCGGGTAGCAGATCGATCATGGCGTCAGGCCGGACACAGACTGATCGCGCCAAGTTTGCCGCCACCCGATTTCGCGCCGAGGCCGACGGCAACGGCTATCAGTTCGGCGGCGCTCTCTGGCGGAAGCGGCGACAGGAGGCCGATCATGCGATCGATAGTACCGCACCGATCGAGGGGCAGGCGCTGCGCAACCATACCTTCCATAAGGGCGTCCAGCATGGGCTGCATGGACGTGTCGGGCAGGTTGCGGATCAGATTGCCGGCCTCGCCGCTGGTGGCCGCGCTCAGCTTGAGAAAAGCGGCTTTGGCGCCGGGCCAGGCGCTCGTTCTACGCGCCGCATATCGGCTTGCCAGGCTATCCCCGTTGCGGCGCAGATAGGCATCCGCGCCAAGCTGGCTTGCACAGCGCTGACTCGTACCGCGGATCATACTGGGCAGCGTATATGTGGTAACGGCGGTAAATTCAGCCGGGGTCAGGCAAGGCGCAGCCACGGCCTGGGTCGGCACGGCGAGCATCAACATCGAAGCGGCGATAAATCGGCGCATGAATTCATGAACTCCTGACCAAGCTGGCCACCGCCTGCGCGGCGATTCCTTCGCCCCGGCCAGTGAACCCGAGCTTCTCGGTAGTTGTCGCCTTGACGCTTACCGCGCCGATGTCAACGGCCAGCAATTCGGCAAGCCGCGCTCGCATGGCGTGACGATGCGGACCGATCTTCGGTGCTTCGCATATCAGAGTAAGATCGACATTCCCTATTGCGTAGCCTGCTTCGCCCATTAGTCCGACGGCATGTGCAAGGAACCGGTCCGACGATGCGCCGCGCCACTGCGGATCGTTTGGCGGAAAATGCTGACCGATATCGCCGGCTCCGATGGCCCCGAGAAGTGCATCGACCAGCGCGTGAATGGCGACATCGGCATCGCTGTGGCCGACAAGGCCTTGCGAATGTTCGATCCTCATGCCGCACAGCCAAAGCTCTTCACCGTCGGCGAGACGGTGAACGTCGAAGCCCGTACCCACTCGGACGGGCGCGAGAGCGGAGACGAAATCCTCCGCGAAGGTTAGTTTGTGCAAGGCTTCATCTCCATCGACCAGAGCGACATCGATGCCGAACGCCCGTGCCACCTGGGCGTCGTCGCCAGCGTCTGGCGCGTCGCTCCAGGCCCGGTGCGCTTCCAGAATTCCCGAAAAATGGAAGGCCTGCGGTGTCTGAACCCTGCGCAAGGTATTGCGATCGGCCGGACTGCCCATCAAATCATCCTCGGCGTGAACCATGCTGTCGACCACCGGCAGAACCGGGATGACCGCGAGCGAATGCTCCAGGGCGGCGATCAGGCGCGCGACGACCGAAACGGTAACGAGCGGCCTCGCCGCATCATGGATCAATACGAAGTCCGTCCCGGACAGCGCCAGCGCTTCCAGCGCCAGGTGCACGGATTGCTGCCTGGTCGCGCCGCCGATCACGAGCTCTATGCCGGGAATGCCATCCAGCGCGGCTGTGGCGATTTCAAGGCTGCCGGCGGGAACGGCCACAACGATCGGTGTCAGGCCAGCGGCATGAAGACGTTCCACCGAGTGCCTGATCACCGGCTTTCCACGCCACGCAGCGAATTGCTTGGGCATGGGTTGCCCGGCACGAAGCCCTTGGCCCGCAGCCACGACAATCGCGGCGATCGAACGGGAGGAGTCGGTGGAATGCATAGACTGGCGCGGGTAATCGCTTGCCGGAAATAGGGCAATCCACTATGCGCTGCCTGTTTTTTAGGCAGATGTATGATGACGCTTCCCGTACCTCCTTCGCTGAACCCGATCGCGGTGGGCCCGGTGCAGATCGACTGCCCAGTCATACTCGCGCCCATGACCGGCGTGACGGACATGCCGTTTCGCAAGCTGGTGCGTCGTTTCGGCTCGGGACTCAACGTTACCGAGATGATCGCATCGCCGGCGATGATCCGCGAAACGCGCCAATCGCTGCAGAAGGCGGCATGGGATTCCCTTGAGGAACCTGTGTCGCTGCAGCTTGCCGGCTGCGTTCCGGCCGAAATGGCCGAGGCCGCCAAACTCAATGCCGATCGCGGCGCGGCCATCATCGACATCAACATGGGATGCCCGGTCAAGAAGGTGGTCAATGGGGATGCGGGCTCCGCATTGATGCGCGACCTTCCTCTTGCCGCGCGCCTGATCGAAGCCACCGTGAAGGCGGTCGATGTGCCCGTCACGGTCAAGATGCGTATGGGCTGGTGCCATGAAAGTCTCAACGCGCCGGAACTTGCTCGTATCGCCGAGGATCTTGGAGCCAAACTGATCACCGTGCACGGCCGTACACGCAATCAGATGTACAAGGGCAGCGCCGATTGGGCCTTCGTCCAGAAGGTTAAGGCCGCGGTCTCGCTGCCGGTGATTGTGAATGGTGACATCTGCACGATCCAGGATGCCGCAACGGCCCTGGAGCAATCCGGAGCGGACGGTGTGATGATCGGACGGGGAGCCTACGGCAAGCCGTGGCTGCTGGGGCAGGTGATGCACTGGTTGCGCCACGGGACGGATATTCCGGATCCGGACCTGGACCAACAGTATGCTCTTATTTCCGAGCATTATGAAGATATACTCACGCATTACGGCAAGGAAACCGGTGTCAAGATGGCCCGCAAGCATCTTGGCTGGTACACCAAAGGCCTGCCAGGCTCGGCGGAGTTCAGGAATAAGGTGAACTTCGTCGATGATGCGCGCGAAGTGATCCGGATGCTTGCCGCATTCTACCATCCCTTCCTCCATCGCAAGGCGGCATGAAGACCTCCGAGATCGCGAACAGCCCCGATCCGGGCCGACAACTGGCCAGCTTGCCGCTTGCTATCGTGCTTCTGTCACCGGGTTTGCGCATCGCGTCGGCCAATCCTGCGGCCGAGCAGTTTTTCGGCCAGAGTCTGCGCCGCCTAGCCGGGCGTCGCCTGGCCGAGACATTGACGCTCGACGAGAGATTGCTCGACCGGATAAATGACAGTGAAACGCCCGTTTCCGCGCTTGAGACGGGGGTGGCCGTAGCGGGGCAGGGAACCAGACGGCTCGACGTCACTGTGACACCGGTGGTCGATACGCCGGGTTGGCAGATTCTGACGCTGCACGATACCAGCGCCGCAGAAGCGATGGGAGATGATACCAACGGAGTGGATACGGGTGTTCTCCGCGCGCCCGAAATACTCGCGCACGAGATCAAGAATCCTCTTGCGGGGATTCGGGGGGCCGCGCAACTCTTGGCCCGCAAGGTGGACGAGGGGGATCGTGCGCTTACCAATCTCATCGCCGATGAAGTCGATCGTATCGCCAATCTGATCGACCAGATGCAGACTCTCAGCCGCAGAACCACGGCGCCGGTCGAGCCTTGCAATCTACACGAGGCGGCCCGACGCGCCAGCGCCGTTCTCGATGCGGCTGGCGGCGTCCGTATTGAAGAGGAATTCGATCCGTCGCTGCCGCCGGTGCTGGGTTCTCCCGATGGGCTTGTGCAGGTGCTCATCAACCTGATTGCCAATGCCCGGGAAGCATGCCGAGACATGGCGAAGCCCCGCGTAATCGTCCGTACGCGCTTTGCCAGCGGCCTGCAGCTTCACACGACCACCGCCGGAAAGCCTGTACGCCTCCCGGTCGAACTTCGGGTCAGCGATAATGGACCCGGAGTGGATCCCGCCATGCGCGATCACATCTTCGAACCTTTCGTC
>DASWWL010000129.1:0-15570 GCA_036400975.1 Novosphingobium sp.
GGCGCGGTGTTCCATGCCTCGATCGACGGTTCGTGGATCCGTCAGGCCGCCTTCCCGATGGTTACGGCGAACGGCTGCGGCCTCTCGCCCGACGGGACGACGCTCTATGTCTCGGAAACCGAGACCGGCCGGCTGTGGCAGTGGCCGATCACCGGGCGCGGGGAACTGGCGAAAGTTCCTTGGCCATCCCCCAACGGCGGCACGCTTGTAGGTCAGGCCACCGGCTACCAGCGCTTCGATTCCATGGCGCTGGAGGCCAGCGGCAATATCTGCGTCGCGACGCTGGTAACGGGCGGCATCACCGTGTTCTCGCCAGAGGGCGAGAAGCTGGAGTATTGGGAAGGCCCCGAACCCTACTGCACCAATATCTGCTTCGGCGGACCGGATATGAAGACGGCTTTCATCACCGTATCCGGCCACGGCCTGCTGATCGCGGTCGATTGGCCCCGTACCGGATTGAAGCTGACGTATTGAAACGGGCCGCGGCAGCGCGGCCGTTTCTGAAACACTGCGTCCTGCGCCGCATTGCAACATGATTCCCGTGCAACAGGCGTTGCAGCAAGGGCGCGCGACACATGCGCTAGCGCCCGCTATATCTCCTCGTGATGACAGCCGATCCAGCCTCCGTGGACGCGCTTGCCCTGATCCTGGCACGGGCGCAGTTCGCCTTCACCGTGAGCTTCCATTTCATCTTCCCCGCCTTTTCCATCGGGCTGGCTAGCTATCTGGCCGTACTCGAAGGGCTGTGGCTCTGGACGAAGCGCGCACTTTACCTTGATCTGTTCCGTTACTGGCTCAAGATCTTCGCCGTGGCTTTCGCCATGGGTGTCGTCTCGGGCATCGTCATGTCCTACCAGTTCGGCACCAACTGGTCAGTATTCTCCGATCGCGCCGGCGGCGTGATCGGTCCGCTGATGGCTTACGAAGTGCTGACCGCCTTCTTCCTCGAGGCAGGCTTCCTTGGCGTGATGTTGTTCGGCATGAAGAAGGTCGGACCGCGCCTGCACTTCGCCGCGACGCTGATGGTGGCTATCGGCACTTTCATCTCGGCATTCTGGATACTCTCGGTCAATAGCTGGATGCAGACGCCGCAAGGCCATCTCATGCTGCCCGATGGTCGTTTCGTACCCGGCGATAGCTGGTGGGCTATCGTATTCAACCCGAGCTTTCCCTATCGCCTCGTCCATACGGTGATCGCCGCCTACCTTACGACGGCTCTGGCCGTCGGCGCGGTCGGCGCGTTCCATCTCCTGAAGAACGCCGCCGATTTACATGCGCGCAAGATGTTCTCGATGGCGATGTGGATGGCGGCCCTGGTCGCCCCGGTGCAGATCTTCGCTGGCGACATGCACGGACTCAACACGCTGAAGCACCAGCCGATCAAAGTCATGGCGATGGAAGGCCATTTTCAAAGTCATCCGGAAGGCGCGCCGCTCTACCTTTTCGGTCTGCCCGATCAGGAAGCGCAAACACTGCGCTACGCGATCGGCATACCCAAGGCCTCCTCACTGATTCTCAAGCACGATCCCGACGCTCCGCTGGCCGGCCTCGATACAGTGGCCCGGGCCGATCAGCCCCCGGTCGCGATCGTGTTCTGGAGCTTTCGGATAATGGTCGGCATCGGCTTCGCGATGCTCGCGCTTGGCCTATGGAGCCTTTGGGCGCGCTTCCGCCGCCGCATCTATAGCGATCGCTGGCTGCAACGGGCGGCGATCGCGATGGGACCATCAGGCTTCGTCGCGGTGATCGCGGGCTGGGTGACGACCGAAGTCGGCCGTCAACCCTGGGTCGTCCATGGCCTGCTGCGCACGGCCGACGCGGCCAGTCCTCTCGCGGCGCCTGCAGTGGCAGCGTCGCTTACCGCCTTCGTCGTGGTCTACACGGCGGTCTTCGGCGCGGGCGTCTGGTACATCCTCCACCTGATGCACAGCCCGCCGGATGCGCATGAGGCCAGCCTACCGCACAGCGAGCACGCGCCGATCCGCACCGCCGGCATCACCCCAGCGCAGCAAAAGCAGGAGCAAGGTCAATGATCTCTCCCGATCTCGCCACGCTCTGGGCATTCGTCATCGCCTTCGCCGTGTTCATGTACGTCGTGATGGACGGCTTCGACCTCGGCATCGGCATCCTCTTTCCCGCCTTCGCGCCGGGCGAGGAGCGCGATCAGGCGATGAACGCCATCGCCCCCGTGTGGGACGGCAACGAAACCTGGCTGGTGCTGGGCGGCGGCGGCCTTTTCGCCGCCTTTCCCCTTGCCTATGCGATTATCCTGCCGGCGACCTATCCGCTTATTATCGCGATGCTGCTGGGCCTCGTCTTTCGCGGTGTCGCCTTCGAGTTTCGCTGGCGCGATCCGCGTCACCGCGCCTTCTGGGACTTCGCCTTCACCGGCGGCTCGCTCGTCGCCGCCCTTTCGCAAGGGATCATTCTGGGCGCGCTGCTGCAGGGGATCCAGGTGGAAGGACGAGCCTATGCCGGCGGCTGGATCGACTGGCTGTCGCCCTATTCGCTGCTGACGGGCGCAGGCGTGGTGGCGGGCTATGCGTTACTGGGCGCAGGCTGGCTGGCCGTGAAGGTCGAAGGCCGTGCAGAGGACCACGCCTATCGTCTGCTGCGCCCGGCTGCCGCCGCCACGCTGGCGCTGATGGCGGCGGTGAGTCTGGCCACACCATTCCTGGCGCCGCAATACTGGCAACGCTGGTTCTCGATGCCCATGCTGCTCTTCACCGCACCGATACCCGGGGTCACAGCGGTCATAGCGCTATCCCTCTTCATCGCGATCCGCCGCCGCAAGCGCTGGGCGCCATTCCTCCTGTCACTTGCGCTGTTCGCATTGGGAATGGCCGGGCTGGGCATATCGATGTGGCCTCACGTCGTACCGCGCGCCGTGACGATATGGGATGCCGCTGCGCCCGAAAGCAGCCAATTGTTCATGCTTTGGGGCGTCGCGGTGATCGTACCGATAATCCTTGCTTATACCGGCTGGGCCTATTGGGTGTTTCGCGGCAAGGTCGGCACAGAGGGTTATCACTGATGACCGCGCCGGACCGATTGTGGCGAAGGCTCGCCTGGATGGCCGCGATATGGACGGGCAGCGTCACCGCGCTGGGCATAGTGGCGATGACGCTCAAGACCTGGCTAGACTAGTCGCGCGCTTGAGAGTTTGCTCTCAGATGCTTTGCGGCGAAACTATTAGCCGCCGGCACGCCTTACCGCAGCCCTGACTTGCGCCTGAGCTTGCTGCACCGCATCTGCGCGACAATTCTGCGGCGTTGTGGCTGCAACATTGGACATCGGATAGACTTCGTCGAGCCAGGCGCAAGCCTCTTTCGCGGCGGCATCTATTCGGGCCGCAAGCTCATCTTTTCCAGCCCGAGTGCGCAGATTCAAGTCATCGGTATAGACGACGGATTGCGTAGTGATCGTCTGTATCGGCGCGCCTGAGGTCCCGCGTCCGGTTTGGCGCATGCGGGGCGCGGTAACGGTAATCGATGCACGGCTGTCATCGACTGCCATGCCAGCTTGAGCGGCAGCGGGAAGTATGGGGAACAAGCTAGCCGTTATAAGCGCAAAAGCGCCCAGAAGATTGAAATCGATCGATCTGGATGAGGACATGGGAACATCCTTCGCGTTCTCTGGTGACGACTCGATCAGATGTAACGTCGCGATTGCGGTGGTGTTCCATAAATGGCAGCGGCCTCATCCATCCTGACTGTCCATGCGAATGCGATTGTCGCATTCTACGACAATCTCTTGCATTGAAAATGCGAATCGTTCGCGATAAGGCGATTCGCACAGTCACCCTTGCTTCCGCAGAGAGGATCCAGCGGCGCCGATGCTCGAACCGACGCTTACTCGCGTGCCGCCCAGGAAAGGCCGTAAGGCATTCTGGTTGAAGCAACTTCATACCTGGCACTGGATGAGCTCGGCCATCAGCCTGATCGGCTTGATGCTTTTTGCCATCACCGGCTTTACCCTCAATCATGCCGCCGAGATCGAAGGTTCTCCCGTCGTTATCGAAGGCAGCGGCCAGCTACCCGCACCGCTGCTCCCGTTGATCGCACCGGACGGCAAGCCCGACACCAAGAAGCCGCTACCGCTCCAGGTTTCCCGATGGGTAGGAAAGACATTCAAGGTCAGCGCATCCGGCGAAGCCGAATGGACGGCTGATGAAGTCTACCTCGCCCTGCCCCGTCCGGGAGGCGATGGCTGGGTGGCGATCGACCGCGAAACCGGCGAAGCGACTTCGGAAAGTACCGATCGTGGCTGGGTCTCCTACCTTAACGACCTGCACAAGGGCCGCAATGCCGGCTCCGCATGGAAACTGTTCATCGACGTTTTCGTTGTCGCCTGCGTCATCTTTTCACTGACAGGTCTGTTCCTCCTCCAGCTTCACTCGGCCAAGCGCAAGAGCACCTGGCCCCTCGTCGGACTGGGACTCGCCATTCCGGCGGTCATCGCCCTCGTATTCATCCATTAGGAGCCGCCTCATGCCGCTTTCTTCGTTTCGCATCTCCGGCCGCATCGTGCTGACGACCGCGGCGACTCTTTCCGGCGCCTTCGCCGCCCCCGCCATCGCGCAGACCATGGACGTCACCGTCAACATCCCGCGCCTCACCGTGGCCGAATATCACCGCCCTTACGTCGCGATCTGGCTTGAGCCCGCCGCCGGTACGGCGCGCACGCTCGCGGTCTGGTACGATTTCGACATGAAAAACAACGAAGGCACCAAATGGCTGCGCGACGTGCGCCAGTGGTGGCGCGCCTCGGGTCGTTCGATGCGGTTCCCGGCCGACGGCGTAACCGGCGCAACCCGCGCGCCTGGTCCGCAAACGACGAGCTTTATCGCCGGACGCGGTCCGCTCGGCGCACTGACGCCGGGCCAGTATACGCTGGTCGTGGAAGCGGCGCGCGAAGTAGGCGGACGCGAACTCGTCCGCGTGCCCTTCACCTGGCCGCCACGGCCTGGTCAGAACGCCCGCACGTCCGGTTCGAGCGAGCTTGGCGCCGTCAGCATCGCGTTTCGTCGCTAAAGAACGGGAAACAACCATGAAGAAGTTCATCACACGCAGCATCACTGTCATGGCCCTTTCGGCGGCGCTGACATCTCCCGCCTTTGCTCACCGTCAATGGCTCCTGCCATCGGCCACCACGTTATCGGGTGACGATGTGTGGGTTACGGTGGACGCCGCCGTCTCCAATGACCTGTTCTACTTCGAACACAGGCCCGCGGGCATCGACAACGTCAAGGCCTGGGCGCCCGACGGCACCGAAGTGCCGCTGGAGCATAAGTCCACCGGACAATACCGCAGCACTTTCGACGTCCACCTGACCCAGAAGGGCACGTATCGCATCGGCTCGGCCAGCACCGGGGTGCTGGGCTCTTACGATCTCGACGGCAAGACGACGCGCCTGCCGCGCGGGACGACCAAGGAAAATCTCGCCGCCGCCATCCCCACCGGCGCGACGAACGTACAAACCTCTGAAAGCAGCACTCGCAACGAAATCTACGTAACCGTCGGGGAGCCGACGACGACCCTGTTCAAACCGACCGGCCAGGGCATCGAACTGGTGCCCGTATCCCACCCGAACGATCTGGTATCGGGCGAAGCCGCGACTTTCCAGTTCCTGCTGGATGGCAAGCCGGCTGTAGAACTACCGGTAACCGTGATCCCAGGCGGGATCCGCTATCGTGACACCCTGCATCAGATGGATCTCAAGACCGGAAAGGACGGCAAGGTCACGATCACATGGCCAACCCCGGGCATGTACTGGCTGAACGTGAGTACCGGCGGTAACCGAGGTGAAGGCAGTCCGGGCACCAGCGGCCAGACTCCGCCGCAGCGCCGAGCAAGCTATATCACCACGCTGGAGGTGCTTGCCCCCTGATTACGGCCGAGCCTCGCATCGCGATCCCGCCTTCCCTGTCGCCAGCCGCTTTCGCACACCGCGAAGCGGGCCAGTGCATCACGCACTGTGAGGGGAAAAGCATGGGCACGCAATGGCGCCTCAGCGTGCTTTCCCCGCCGGATCGCATCGCGGAAGGCGTACAGGCGGTGCTGAATCGCGTCGTCATGCAAATGAGCCAGTGGGAGCCGGAATCGGACATCTCCCGCTTCAACCGTTCCGCGCCCAGCTGTTGGGTCATGCTCCCGCCCGAATTCGTCACCGTATTGGAAACCGCTCTGGCCATTTCCGCAAAGAGCGGCGGCGCCTTCGATCCCGCGATGGGCGCACTGACTGATATGTGGGGCTTCGGCCCTGCCCGTCCCCCTGTCCGTACACCCGATGCAGAAACTATCACACTGGCCATGGCGGCGCGCGGTACGGTGGAACTCGATTCGTTGGGGCTTCGCGCACGACGCACTGGGAAAGCCAGGCTCGATTTCTCGGGCATCGCCAAGGGCTATGGAGTCGATCTCGTCGCCGAATGGCTCCTCGCACAAGGCGTCCGACATTTCCTGATCGAAGTCGGTGGCGAATTGCGCGGGCACGGGCTGCGGCCCGATCGACAGCCTTGGTGGGCCGATATCGAGCTGCCTCCAGGTGTGACGCTTCCTCCCCTGCGCGTGGCGCTGCACGAGATGGCTATAGCCACTTCCGGCGATTATCGCCGCTGGCTCGATGTCGATGGTCGTCGTCATTCGCACAGCATCGATCCGCGCAACGGTCAGCCGATCGCGAACGGCGTCCGCTCGGTAACGGTCCTGCATTCACGCTGCATGCTCGCGGATGCCTGGGCCACAGCCCTGACCGTGCTAGGCCCGGAAGCCGGCATGGCGCTTGCGCGGAGCGAAGGTCTCGCCGTGCAGATGGTCACGACGGAGGAAGAGTACATATCACCCGCCCTCAGGGAAATGCTGGATTAGGTGGCCTCAGCTATCCGCCCAACGACGCAGCAGGTTGTGATATACGCCGGTCAACTGGACGATCGCGCGGTCGTCGTGTCCCCTGTCCTGCGCGATCGCCTGGATCGCGGTATCGAGTTCGAATAGACTGCGTCGCGCATCCTCATCCCGGATCATCGACTGAATCCAGAAAAAGCTAGCTACACGGCGCCCCCGCGTCACTGGCTCGACACGGTGCAGGCTTGACGACGGATATAGGATCAGATGCCCCGCCGGCAGCTTCACCTGCTGCGCGCCGAACTGCCCCTCAATGGTCAGTTCGCCACCGTCATAACTATCGGGATCTTCGAGGAACAGGGTCGCCGACAGGTCACTGCGCACGCGCAGCCCCCCCTGACCGAGGCGCACGGCATTATCGACATGCACGTCGAAACGTTCGCCCCCTTCGTAGCTGTTGAACAGGGGAGGGAAAATCTTAAGCGGCAGGGCAGCCGTAATGAAAAGCGGCGATCGAGCCAGTCCTTCGAGGATCAGTGCACCTGCCTCGCGGGCGGCCAGGCTTTCCTCGGGAAGCTGTCGATTGCGCTTTGCAAGCGCCGACTGGTGACCGGAAGTAATGTTCCCATCGACCCATTCGCCAGCATGAACGATCGCACGCACACGGGCAAGCATGGCGGCATCAAGGACATCGGGTATCGGCAGCAGCATGGATGTTCTTGCTCAGCCCTGCAAAACGAAGGGAATTTCGACCACTCCCTGCACCATGACCGGCTGGCCATTGCGGAGCGTCGGAGCCCAGCGCCACCCACGCACGGCGCTGCGCGCAGCATCGTCAAGGCTGGCGAAGCCGCTGCTGCGCGCGATGGAAACAAGAGTGACCCGCCCATCGACACCGAGCGTGACGCTGAGCACGACGGTGCCCTGCTCATGCTTGCGACGCGCTTCGATCGGATAGCGCGGCGGCTTGGCCGAAATCATCTGCGTACCGATATCCCCTGCCTTGACCATCGATGGCACCGACGGCGCAGGGGGAGCGGGCGCAGCCTGGGGTGCGGCGGGCGGCTGGATATCGACCGTCGGCGGCGTTGGCACAGTAGGCACGGAAAGCGCGATTTGCACCGGGGGCGGAGTCTGCGGCACGACCGCCAGCTTCACAACCTCGGCCGGCGTTTGCTTCGGCGGCTGTTTCTGCTCAGGCGGGGGCGGCGCGTCGAGCTTCATCTCCACCATCTGCAGCCGCTTCTCCTTATGATCGGTGAAGGATGGACGGATCAGGACGAGCGCGGTGATCAGGATGACATGAATGGCGACAGCGATCGTGATCGCAGACTTATTGACACGACGTTCAGCGCCGTATCGACCACCTGCCGGGACGAACGGAGCAGGGGCCACAAAGCGCGTAGGCTCGTGAATGCCCGATGCGGCGCTGAAGACGTCGCCCTCGTCATGTTCGATGCTTTCGGCGGCGCGTAGCATGATCGCGCAATCTCCCCGCTGGACGGGCGCTTCTATCGCGAGTCCTAATGCGAATCAATCGCAAATGAAGAAAGGTGAGAGCCCCGACGCCAGTCAGGGTGCCGGGGCTCTTTCAATCAGAACGTGTAGTTGAGGCTGAACACGGCCGAGCGCGTCGGAGCAGGTTGCGCCCAGCTGCTGTTGATGTTCGTGCGAACGGTGGTCACATACCGCTCGTTGGTAAAGTTCTGGACGTTAACCTGCGCCATCAGGTTCGGCGTGATCGGGTATGAGACCATCAGGCGATGAATCGTATAGCTCGGCACGTCGTAAATGATGGCCCGGGGATCAGCGATTGTCGGCTGGTTGAGCGGGAAGCTGCCCTGGTAGGTGATACCGTAACCAAGTTCGAGCCCGAACGGGAAGCGATAAGTGGTGAACAAGCTGCCCGAATGCTCAGGCGCGTTCGCAAGGCGGGCACCGGGCAGGACGATAGTGGTGGCGCAACCAGTTGCAGCCGGATTTGCGAAGCAGCGGTCCGAACCACCCTGAAGCACCTTGGCATCCATGTACATGTAGTTAGCCGAGACCGTCCAGTTCTCAGTGATATTGCCCGATGCACCGAGCGAGACACCCTGAACGCGCTGTCGCCCATCAAGCTGCTGCGAGGTGACGGTCGGATCGCCCGATACGACGCGGATGCTGTCACGATCATTGCGGAAAAGCGCAGCCTCGAGACGCAGGGCCTTGCCGAACAGGTCGGCCTTCACACCGATTTCGTAGTTCTTGGTCGTCTCAGGCCTGAGATTGCAGGTCGCATCGACGCAGGCGCCGTCAACCGATGACTGCGATGGGTTCTTCGACGTGCCGGTCGCAACATAGAGGCTCACGTCAGGCGTGGGCTTGAACACCAGACCGATGCGGTACGAGAACAAGTTGTCGTCGTTGCGGAAAGGGCCGGTCTGCGCGCTGATCGCGCCAAGGTTCGAAGCGCCAGCGGTAGTGACGTAAGTCGTCGTGCGGTTCTCGCCCTTGGCGTGTTCATAACGGAGACCGCCGTTGATCTCGAACATCTCGCCGAACTTCATCGTGTCGAACAGATAGACGGCATAGCTCGTGCGCTCGCCGCGATTATCGCTCGCCCGGATCGCATTGATCGGACCATTGTAGGTGTTGTTGCCGTAAGCAAAGCCAGCCGGGCCCGGCACGAAGCTTTCCGGATCGGAAATACGCACGAGTGGGAAGTTGGGCGTGGAACCATCGGCGTTACGCGGCAGGGTGGCCTGAGCCTGCTTGTAATTTTCCCAAAGCGCCGAGGCGCCGATCACCAGCGAATGCTCGATACCGCCAGTTGCAAACTCGGCGCTGAGATCAAGCTGGGTGTATGCGGTGTCGTTGGTGATGAGACGTTGCACGCCACGGCCGCCCGTGGGCAGGTAATAACCGGCAGGCACGTTGGTCGGGCAAGCGGCAGTCGTGCCGTCGCCGGCAGGAGGCTGTAGACCAGTCGAGGCCAGACAGAACGTACCCTGTGGCTGGCTGGTGATCGTATGCTGATTGATCTGTTCATAACGGGTCAGACTTCGAATACGAACCGTGTCGGAGAACTCGTGACTGAAAATGGCTTGCACCGAGTTAGTGACCGAATCCTGCCGGTCGAGGTTGGCAAAGCCATAGTACCCGCCAAGATCGAAATCGGGCAGGAATCCACCAGCGCGCTTGCTGCCCGTCGCCTGCGGAAAATAACGAATGCCGTATTGCGGCATGGCATTATCATCGAGGTGTTCATACTGCAGCGTCAGGTTCGTCGGGCTATCGACGCCGATGGTGATGGCGGGCGCGACACCCCAGCGCTCGTAATTCTCAACATCACGGCCGGGCACGTCGTTCTTGTGCGCCACGGCGTTGAGGCGAATCGCGATCAGGTCGCTGACGCGCTTGTTGAGATCGACCGTGCCACGATAGTAATTATCCGTGCCGATACCGGCGTTGACCACGAACTGGTCCTGCGCCAGCGGCTTCTTGGTGACAAGGTTGATCGTGCCCGCAACCGAACCGCCGCCATTGTAGACCGAATTGGCGCCGTTGGTGACCTCGACCTGTTCGAAGTTGTAGGTCTCGTTGCGGTTGAGGAAAGCCGAGCTGCGCACACCGTCGATGGTGACATCGTTCTTCGCGTCCTGGCCGCGCAGGATGATGCGGTCGCCATAACCGAAACCGCCCTCGCCCGCACCAAAGGTGATGCCCGGCACAGTCTGCAGCACGTCACGCAGCGACAGCAGGTTCTGCTGCTGGATGCTCTTGCTGGTGATCACAGTAATCGTCTGCGGCGTATCGAGCAGCGGCGCGGTGTACTTCGGCGATTCCGCACGCTCGGCCTTGACCGGCGCTTCATCGATAGCCGTGTCGGTGACCGTAACGCCGCCAAGTTTCTGATCTTGCGCGTGGGCGGCCGTCGCAAAGGCAATGGCGCCAACGCAGGACAAGGCAAGGAACGCCGGGTTGGCGACGGATGACTTCGACATGTGATTACCCCTCATCGAGCGAATACTGGGAGGGGCTGCTATTGAGAGTCGTTCGCAGTGTCAACCTTATTGCGACTGATTATCATTTTTGTTGAAGGAGTGTCTACCTTTCCGCCAACGCGGCATCTCCCCCCAACGAACGATATAGCGCGACAAGATTGGTCGCTCGCAAATATCGCGTACTCGTCAATGCCCTCTGCGCCGTATACAGCGATTGTCGCGCGGTCAGGTTCTCAAGATAGGAATCCACTCCGCCACGGTAGCGCAACTCGGCCAGACGCAGATTATCCGCTGCGGCCTCTTGCCCCTGGCTGGCGGCCTTGAGTTGCGCATCTATCGTGCCCCGCCGGGCGAGGGCGTTGGCGACATCTGCGAAAGCGGTCTGGACCGCCTTGCGATAATCAGCAAGCGCGGCCGCACGCTGCGCTTTGGTAAGATCGACGTTGGCCCGCGCCGCGCCGCCGGCGAAGATCGAATAACTCGCATCGGCGCCTGCCTGCCAGGAAAAGGCCCCGCCGGTAAACAGGGAACCGAGGGCATCAGAAGCAAAGCCCAGCAATCCGGTCAGGCTGATACGCGGGAACAACGCCGCGCGGGCAGCGCCGATCTCCGCATTGGCGGCGCGTAGCTGCCATTCCGCCTCCACCACGTCCGGCCGGCGCAGCAGTATGGATGAATCGACACCCGCCGGCACTTCGGCGAGCCGCGCGCCGGCTTCTTCGATCGACTGGGCTAGATTCGCGGGATTGACCCGTGCACCGACCAGCAGTTCAAGCGCATTAAGATCCTGCGCTACTGCGGTCCTCTGCTCCGCAATGTCAGCCTCCGCCGTGGTGAGCACGATCTGGGCCTGACGCAAATCCGAGCGCGGCACGATCCCGCCGTCGAGCCGGCGCTGAACGAGCTGCACGCTGTCGCGCGCGGCCGCCGCCGTCTGCTCCGCGATGGCAAGCAGGCTCTTGTCGCGGGCGTATGCAAGCCAGGCATCAGCCACATCGCTTACCAGCGTCAGCCGCGTCGCCCGCGCCGCCGCCTCACTGGCGAGATAGCGATTACGGTTAGCGCCCGCGAGCGAACGCAGCCGGCCGAACAAGTCGAGTTCGTAGCCGCTTATTCCACCCTGTACCGAAAAGCTGTCCCGCTCGCCGGCTCCATTGCCGGGGCCGGCATTCGCATTGGCCGCATCCGCGCGACGATAACTCGCCGAGGCGCCGATGACCGGCAGAAGTTCCGCACGCTGGATGCGGTACTGCGCACGCGCAGCCTCGATATTGGCCAATGCGCGGGCGACATCCTGATTGTTCGCCAGCGCCTGCCCGATCACCGCCTGAAGACGATGATCGGGGAAGACATCCCGCCAGCTATAGCTTGGCAGAACCGCCTCGCCTGGCCGGAGGTAAGCATCGCCCTGCGGCCAGTTCGCGGGAACGGGTAGTTCCGGGCGCACATAGCGCGGCTCCATCGAACAAGCCGCAAGCGCGCAGAGCGCGAACAGGCTGGAGAAAGCGCTTCTCATGCCCTCGCTTCCCGACGCTTGCGGAACAATCGCTTCAGCGTGTCGCGCGTCATCCTGCGCACCACCACGAAAAACAACGGTATGTAGAATACGGCGAGCACCGTCGCGGTCAGCATGCCGCCGATCACCGCGGTGCCGATGGCGATGCGGCTATTCGCGCCCGCCCCGCTCGCAATGGCCAGCGGCAACACGCCGAAGATGAAGGCGCAGCTCGTCATCAGGATGGGACGCAGGCGGATGCGAGCCGCCTCCAGAGCAGCGTCGATAATCCGCTTGCCCTGCTTCTCCGCATGCTCGGCGAACTCGATCATCAGGATCGCGTTCTTCGCGGCGAGGCCCATCGTGGTGAGGAGGCCGATCTGAAGATAGACGTCATTCTCCAGCCCCCGCAGCGTCACCGCGAAGACCGCGCCGACAAGGCCGAGCGGAATAACCAGCAGGACCGCCACCGGGATCGACCAGCTTTCGTACAAGGCGGCAAGGCAGAGGAACACGACAAGCAGGGATAGGGCATAGAGCAGCGGCGCCTGCCCGGACGAGAGCCTCTCCTGATAGGAAGCGCCCGCCCAGGCGACCGAAACGCCGGGATGCTTCGTGATGATCGAAGCGATCGCGTCCATGGCTTCGCCGGAACTCGCGCCCGGCGCCGCCTGTCCGTTGATCTCGTAATTCTGCACGCCGTTGAACCGGCTCGTGCTGGTCGGCGCGGTGCTCCAGCCGATCGTGGAGAAGGCCGAGAAGGGTATCATCTGCCCGCTCGAACCACGCACCTGCCACTGGGCGATATCCTCGGGCTTCGAGCGATAAGGCGCGTCGCCCTGCATGTAGACGCGTTTGACCCTGCCGCGATCGACGAAGTCGTTCACATAGCGGCCGCCCCACGCGCTCGATAGCGTATTGTTGACGTCGGCCTGGCTGAGCCCGAGCACGGCCAGTTTCTGCGCGTCGACATCGACCTTCAGCGTCGGCTGGTCGGGAGTGTTGGAAAGGCGAACGTTGGCCAGTATCGGGCTTTGCCGCGCCTCTGCGACTACATCCTCCTGCACACGCTTGAAATTCGCATAGCTGAGACCCGAAGAATTCAGCAGTTCCACCGTGAAGCCCGAAGATTGCCCAAGGCCGCGCACAGCCGGAGGTACAGTGGAATAGAATTCGACGTCGCGCAGTCCCGACATCGCCTGGGTCACGCGCCGGGCGATCGCATCGGCGGTATTCTCCGGCCCCTTTCGCTCTTCCCAGGGATTCAAGATCATGAAGCCCCGACCCGAGTTCTGGCCGCCGCTGCCGCCCGCGCCGCCGACAACGACCTGAAAGGCGCGGATGTTGTCCATCTCTTCGGCGATCAGGTATTTCTCGATCTCGCGCCCCACCTGGTTGGAACGTTCCAGCGTCGCGCCGGCGGGAAGCTGGAACTGCATCATCGCGGCGCCCTGATCCTCGGTGGGAAGGAAGCCTGTGGGCAACCTGAAGAACAAAGCCACCAGCAGCACCACGACGACGCCGTAGATCGCCAGCCACCGCCCCTTACGCTCCACGATGCCGCTCACCTTGCGCTGGTGCCACTCGACCAGCCGGGCGAAGTTGCGGTCGAACCATTCGCGCATGCGCAGGCTGTTGCGGCCGATGAAGGTCTTGTGATCTTCATCCTCGTGGCGCTTCAGCAGCGTGGCGGTAAGCGCCGGGCTGAGGATAAGGGCGACCAGCACCGACAGCACCATGGTGGCGACGATGGTCAGCGAGAACTGGCGATAGATCACGCCCGTCGATCCGCCGAAGAAGGCCATCGGCAGGAACACCGCGGAAAGCACCAGCGCGATCGCCACGAGCGCGACCTGGATTTCCTGCATCGACCGGATCGTCGCTTCCCGAGGCGTCATCCCCGGATTCTCGGCCATCAGGCGCTCGACATTTTCGACCACCACAATCGCGTCATCGACCAACAGGCCAATGGCCAGGACCATGCCGAAGAGCGTCATCGTATTGATGCTGAAACCCGCGACGGCGAATACGCCGAGAGTACCGAGCAGCACCACGGGCACGGCGATTGCCGGTATCAGCGTCGCGCGCCAGCTTTGCAGGAAGACGAACATCACGATCACGACAAGGACGATCGCTTCGGCAAGCGTTATCGCGACATCCTCGACCGACTTCTTGATGAAGATCGTGGAATCCGACGGATAAGTCAGTTCGTAGCCAGGCGGGAAGTCCTTGGACCGGCGCTCCACTTCCGCCTTGACCAGTTCGGCGGTCTTGAGCGCGTCGGCGCCCGGCGTCAGGCTGACGGCAAGGCCGGCTGCGGGGTGTCCGTTGATCCGGCCTATGATGCCATAGCGTTCGGCGCCCAGCTCGATCCGGGCGACATCGGTAAGCCGCACCGTCGATCCGTCCGGCAGCGTCTTGACGACAATGCCGGCGAATTGCTCAGGCGTCTGCAGGCGCGACTGCGCGGTGACGGTGGCGTTCAGCATCTGGCCGGGGGGACTGGGAACCGCGCCGATCTCGCCCGCCGCGACTTCGGCGTTCTGCGCGGAGATCGCGTTCTGCACATCGCTGGGCATCAACGAAAAGCCGGCCAGCTTTCCGGGATCGAGCCAGATGCGCATGCCGTATTGCGACCCGAATACATCGGTCTGGCCCACGCCCTCCAGCCGCGCGATCTGGTCCTGCAGATTGGAGACGAGGTAATCGGACACGTCGAGATTGGTCGAACGGTCCGTGGTGTCGTAGATGCCGACGATCAGCAGCTGGTCAGGATTGGACTTCGTCACCGTCACGCCCTGCTGCTGCACCTGCTGCGGCAACCGGGTAAGGGCCTGCTGGACGCGGTTCTGCACCTGCACTTGCGCGATATCGGGATCGGTGCCCTTCTCGAATGTCGCGGCGATGTTGACCTGGCCCCGCGCCGACGAACTCGAACTGAAATAGAGCAGTCCGTCGATTCCGGTGAGCTGCTGCTCGATCACCTGGGTGACGTTGGTTTCCAGCGTCGCGGCGGAAGCGCCCGGATAAGTGGCGCGAATGTTGACCTGCGGCGGGGCGATATCGGGAAACTGTTCGACCGGCAGCGAATAGAGGCTGCCGATGCCCAGCAGCATGGTGATTATCGCGATGACCCAGGCGAAAATCGGACGGTCGATGAATATCCGGGACATGGCCGGTCAATCCGCCTTGCTGGCGTTGCCCGACTGCGCCTTTGGCACGCCGACGCGCTGCGGCGTGTTTTCGG
>DASWWL010000130.1:0-13435 GCA_036400975.1 Novosphingobium sp.
CTGGTCGCTGCTCTGGGTGGTCCTCGCGGTGGGCGTGGTGCTTGTTCAATCGACGGTATGGACCAGCGCGGTGGCGGCGCGGTTCGACAAATCGCGCGGCATGGCCTTCGCCGTGACCCTGTCGGGCGGACCGATCACCGCCGCGCTAGCCCCATTGCTGGCGACTTGGCTCATCGCCGATTATGGCTGGCGAACCGCGTTCTTCGGCGTAGGCGCCGCCTGGCTGGCGGTGACCCTGCCGGTCTCGTTGCTGTTCTTCCGCGATGGCCGCAGTCGTTCGAAGCAGCAGGCGCAAGCTGTCGAACCGTTGCCCGAGCATGATGGGCTGACCTTTCGCGAAGGCCTGAAGACGCGTGGGTTCAATCGCCTGCTGATCGGCTTCGGCGCGTTCTCGTTCTACAATATGGCGATGGCTGCGAACCTCGTTCCGCTGCTGGGTGAAGCGGGCGCGTCGCCTTTGCAGGCGGCGCGCATCGCATCGATAATGGGCATCGTCGGCATCGTTGCGCGCCTTTCGGTCGGGTTCCTGCTGGACCGCTTTTCCGGCAGCGCGATCGGCGCGGTGACGCAGTTCTTGCCCGTCATCGGCTGCGCGATCCTGCTGATGCATGAGCCGAGCATGCTCCTGCTGGGCATCGCCGTCGCGACGTTCGGCCTGGCGACGGGGGCCGAGATGGATACCGCGCTGTATCTCGCCACGCGCCATTTCGGGCTCAAGGCGTTCGCTGCGCTGTTCAGCGCCGTCATTACCTTTGGCGCGGTCAACGCGGCGATCAGTCCCTATGTCTCGGGCTGGATGCATGACTTGTGGGGCAGCTACGATCCGCTGCTGATCGCGGTCATGATCCTCATGAGCATCGGCGCGCTGGCGATGGCCACGATCGGGCATCCGCCCCAACGCTTCGCCGGGGGACACTGACGACACGCGCTTGACTTGGAAAAGGCGTGTCCTAGGTGATGAAGATCGTTTCGGGGGATTGGGATGGCAGTCGCCACACGCAGGATAGGTGCCGAGAGCTCGGCGACGCGGGCGCTCATCCTCGATGCCACGGAAAGGCTGATCCGCGAAGAAGGCTATGCCGGGGTAAGCACCCGCCGCGTCGCGACGGCTGCGGGTCTCAAGCCGTCGCTCGTTCACTATTACTTCCCGACCACGGATGATCTGTTTCTTGCGCTGTCTCGACGGGGGGCGGCGGAGAGCGACCGGATGATCGAGGCCGCGCTCGCATCCGAGGATCCGGTTCGCGCCATGTGGGCTTATCTGACCGACTCCAGCCGCATAGCGCTGGCGATTGAGTTCATGGCGCTGGCCAATCACCGCAAGGCGGTGCGTGCGCATCTTGCCGAGCATGTCGAGGAAATGCGCCAGCGCGAGGTGGAGATCTTTTCGCGCGTCCTTGGCGACAGGCTCGCAGGGCCGGATGGCTGTCCGCCTGCCGGCCTCAGCCTGGTTCTTGCCGGTATCGGCCGTGCGTTGGTGATGGAAGGCGGGCTTGGCGTGACCTCCGGTCACAAGGAGGCGATGGCCTTCGTCGAGCAATGGCTGGACCGCCTTTTGCCCCGAAGCGAGGCATAGGCCCGATCGATCACACTGATCGAAATCCCTGTTGTTGACTCGCTGATCGAGTGTGCTGTACACCTGTTCAACATCAGGATTGCGTCAACACTGGGAGCATGACCAAATGGCCACCGCCGTATCGTCCCGCTGGGAAGTAACCGAAGTCGCGCCGCGCATCGGCTCGGCCATTCACGCGGACAAGCAAACATTGCTAAGCGGCGAGAAGGCGCAGGAGATCCGCCGCATCCTTGAAGAGCGTGGCGTGATCGTCTTCCCGAAGATCGATTTCACGACCGACGAGCAGATCGCCTTTACTCACACGCTGGGTACGTTCGCGCACCAGGATGGCGAGGGCGAGCCCGATGTGGACAGCGTCTATCCGATCACGATGGACCCGAAGGTCAATCCCAACGCCAGCTATCTGCGCGGCGCGTTCTACTGGCATCTCGACGGAACGATGTCGCGCAAGCCCATCCTCGCCTCGATCATGAGCGCTCACGCGCTCGCGACGGAAGGCGGCGACACCGGTTTCTGCAACACTTACGCCGCCTACGACGACCTCTCGGACGAGGACAAGGCGCGTTACGAAGGGCTGCAGGTGGTGCACTCGTTCTGGCGGTCGCAGCTCTATCACGAACCGGAGCCGAGCTACGAACTGCTCAAGCGCTGGCAGGCCGTGGGCGAGAATACGCTGCCGCTGGTGTGGAAGCACCGTTCGGGCCGCAAGTCTCTGGTACTCGGCAACACGGCGACGCGCGTAGAAGGAATGAGCCCGGGCGAGAGTGAGGCCCTGCTTATAAAACTGCGTGATTGGGCGACCAGCCCGCAGTTTTCCTACCAGCACAAGTGGTCGCTGGGCGATCTCGTGATCTGGGACAACACGGGCACGATGCATCGCGCCACTCCTTATGCATTCGACAGCGGCCGCCTGATGCTGCGCACGAAGCTGGAAGGCGAGGAATCGTTCGACTGACCGATTGAGTGAAGGACAAGGCCGGGTGGTGGGCCCGGCCTTGTCTTTTGGCGTCCGGTGACGGGAAGGACAAGTGTCTCCCATAAGGGCTGCGTTGTTGCCCGGCCTCTGGTGCTTCGTTAGCCTCGCCGGCAACCGAACAGTTCGGGAAAGGGAACAGGATGAGCCTCAAGGCTCCAGTCGCCGTCGTCACTGGCGCCAGCAGAGGCGCGGGACGTGGTATCGCCATTGCACTCGGGGGGCATGGCTGCACGGTTTATGTGACCGGCCGATCGCTGAAAGAGGGCGACGCCGACGTGCCGGGCACGATCGTCGCCACCGCAGAGGAGGTCACGGCGGCTGGCGGCAAGGGTATCGCCGTGCAGGTCGATCATGCCGACGATGTCCAGGTGAAGGCGCTGTTCGAGCGGATCGACCACGAACAGGGCGGGCTCGACATTCTCGTCAACAATGCCTGCGCCATTCATGGTGCGCTTAATGCGCCGGGCCAGTTCTGGGAAAAACCGATCGAGATCGGCGAGATGATCGATGTCGGCGTGCGCAGTTCCTATGTCGCTAGTTGGCATGCGGCGCCGATGCTGGTGCGCCGGGGCAGGGGACTGATCGCCTTCACTTCGGCTCCTGGCGCGGTGCACTATTGCCTCGGTCCGGCCTATGGTGCGCACAAGGCTGGAATCGACAAGATGGCTGCCGACATGGCGGTCGATTTCAGGGATGCCGGCAGCGATGTCGCCGCAGTCTCGATCTGGATGGGTACGCTCGCCACCGACAGGGTGAAAGAGCTTATCCGCAACGATCCGGTCAAGTTCGGCCGATTGGAGGGCACGATCGAAAGCCCTGAATATACCGGTCATGTGATATGGGCGCTCTACAACGATCCGGAATTGTCGGGGCTGAGCGGCAGGACCGTGATCGGCGCCGAGATGGGGCGGCACTACGGCATCGAGGACAATGGCCGTTTCCCGCCTTCCGTGCGTGACCTGCACAAGTGCGCGCCGCGCGAACAATACAGCTACAAGGTGAAGTGAGAGGGTTATGACCGAAGCCATCGACCTCGCGCGGCTCGCCGCTGATGTGCAGCATCTGAAGGACCGTCAGGCCATCGCCGACGTGGTGAATCGCCATGCGCGTGGACATGACCGTTTCGATCTGGAAATCATGGCTTCCTGCTACCATGTCGACGGTTTCGACGAGCACGGCTTCGCCATCAATCCTGGTCCCGAATATGGTGACTGGGCCAATCGCATCCATGCCGGCGGCTCGCAGCTCAACCTGCACAATATCACGACTCATACCTGCGAGATCGATGGCGATATCGCTCATGCCGAAAGTTACGTGATGGTCGGTCTGCTCGACCCTGATGGGGTGACGGTGCGTTTCATCAACGGCCGTTATGTGGATCGCCTGGAAAAGCGGGATGGGGAATGGCGCATCGCACTGCGCCGCTGCACGCTGGATTTCATGTTTCAGGCCGATGCGAAGATACTGCAATCGCCCTACATAAAATCCGGCGGCTGGATCAAAGGTCAGCGTGACGAGAGCGACGTATCCTATCAGCGCCCGCTCTCGCTCGATAAGGAAGTGGAGCGCCTCGCTTGAATGGCGAAGCGCGTGGGGGACGAAGCCGCAACTTCACTTGGCGTTCATGCCGCCGCTGGCTATAGGCTTCGCCATGCTCGAACGATCGCCGCTGAAGCTCGCCATCCTCGCCCTCGCAACGGGTGCGCTTGTACTTACCGCAGGTTGTGGCGGCGGACGCGGCAAGGGGCGTGATACCGCCTACGTCGCGCGCGACGTAGATACCCTTTACACGGCTGCCAAGAACCGGCTTGACCGGGGCGAAACCAAGGACGCCGCGGCGCTTTTCGACGAGGTGGAGCGCCAGCATCCCTATTCGCCCTGGGCCCGTCGTGCGCAGCTGATGAGCGCGTTCAGCTATTACGTCGCGCGTGACTATACGAAGGCGGTACAGTCCGCTCAGCGCTTCCTGTCGATCCACCCCGGAAACCGCGACGCGCCTTATGCATATTACCTGATCGCCGTTTCCTATTACGAGCAGATCAGCGATGTCACCCGCGATCAGAAGATCACGCAGCAGGCGCGTACCGCGCTGACCGATGTCGTTCGCCGCTATCCGGATACGCGCTATGCCGCTGACGCCCGGTTGAAGCTCGACCTCGTGGAGGATCATCTCGCGGGCAAGGAGATGACGATCGGCCGCCTGTATCAGCGCAGCGGCAAATGGCTGGGCGCGACCCTGCGGTTCCGTAACGTCGTCGATAACTACCAGACGACCAGCCACGCACCCGAGGCGCTGTACCGTCTGGTCGAAAGCTACCTTTCGCTCGGCATCCCCGAAGAAGCGCAGAAGGCGGCGGCGGTGCTCGGAGCGACTTATCCTGGCAGCGAATGGTATCAGCGGGCTTACCAGCTGATGAATCGTCACGCGCCGGGAACCACCGCGAGCTGATTTCCCCGCGATATTTCTACTCCCCAGATTGACATTAAGGTGCGTTAGGCGCTGATTGCGACTTCCATGCTGTCGCAGAAGACTCGCTACACTATTCGCGCGCTCCAGCACCTTGCCGACAAATGGCGGCAGGGGCCCGTGCGGCTTGATGCCATCGCCATCGCGCAGAACATCCCGCGCAAATTCCTGACCGTGATCCTTTCGGAAATGGTGCGGGAGGGGCTGGTAATCTCGCATCGTGGCCGCGAGGGGGGCTATGAGCTGGCGCTGTCACCGCTGGACATCCGCTATGGCGATATCATCCGCCTGACGCGCGGCAGCCTTGCGCTGGTTCCCTGCGCCAGTCGCAATGCCCATGAGCATTGCAGCAATTGCTTGCCCGAGGCTGAGTGCCGCTTGCGGGGGTTGATGTTGACGCTGCGCGATGAAATGGCGGAAATGCTGGATCGGATTTCGCTGGCCGACCCGATCGAACTGGTGCCGCCGTTTACCGACGTCGAGGTCGAGACGGGGTAGTCGTGCCCTTGTGCTTGCGCTAGAACACGCAGCGAACATGCTGACCCGGTTATCCATCCGCAACATCGTGCTCATAGAAGCGCTGGACCTGGAGTTCGGTGGCGGACTTGGCGTGCTGACGGGCGAAACCGGAGCGGGCAAGTCCATCCTTCTGGATGCGCTTGGGCTGGTGCTGGGCAATCGCGCCGATAGCGGCCTGCTGCGCGCAGGCGAAGACAGGGCGAGCGTTACCGCCAGCTTCGAGTTCGCGCGGCTGCCTGCCGGCATCGGCGCGCTGCTCGACGATGCCGAAGTGCATGTCGAGCGGGGCGAGCCGCTTATTCTCAAACGCCAGCTTCGTGCAGACGGTGGCAGCAAGGCTTTCGTCAACGACCAGAGCGTCGGCGTGGCCCTGCTGCGCGAACTGGGCGGTCATCTGGTGGAGTTGCATGGCCAACACGATGATCGGGGTCTGGTCAATCCGCGTGGCCACCGCATCTTGCTCGATCGCTATGCGCGGGCCGATGCGGCGGGTGTCGATGCGGCGTGGCGCGAATGGCGCGTGGCAATGGATGCTCTTGAATACGCGCGCGCGCGCGTCGCGCAGGCCGGCGCCGATCAGGATCTTCTGCTTGCCCATCTCGCTGAACTGAATGCACTGCAGCCCGTGATCGGCGAGGAAGAAGAACTGGCCGGAGCGCGCGCCGCAATGCAGAAGGGCGAACGACTTTCAGGTGATCTTGCCGAACTGCAGCATCTCTGGTCGGGCAGTGATTCTGCGCTGGCCGCCTTGCGCGGTGCGGCGCGTCGGCTGGATCGCATTGCCGCCGAACATTCTTTGCTTGCCGAGGCTTTGGAAGCGCTTGATCGCGCGGTGATCGAAGCGAGCGAGGCCGAGGACCGTATCGCCCGCGCGGCTGAAGCGCTGGCGCATGATCCCGCGGCGCTCGACCGTATCGAGACGCGCCTGTTCGACTTGCGAGCTGCTGCGCGCAAGCATGGCTGCACGGTTGATGATTTGCCTGACAGAATGCTGGCCATGCGCGCCGCGCTCGATGCGATAGAGGGCGGCGAGACGGAAATCGCGGAGATTGAGGTTGTGGCATCGCGGGCCGGGGCGGATTACCGTGCCAAGGCAGAGGCGCTTTCGGCTGCGCGTACGGAGGCGGCGCGGCGTCTCGACAAGGCGGTTACGGACGAACTTGCGCCGCTCAAGCTCGATGCCGCGCGTTTTCGCACTGCGGTTGCGAAGTTGCCTGAAGAGCGATGGGGGGCGCAAGGCATGGATGCTGTCGAATTCCTGATCGCCACCAATCCCGGCGCGGACTTCGCCCCTTTGAACAAGATAGCGAGCGGCGGCGAGCTTTCGCGTTTCATCCTGGCGCTGAAGGTGGCGCTGGCCGAGGAGGGCGGCGCGGCGACGGTGATTTTCGACGAGATCGACCGGGGCGTCGGCGGCGCGGTAGCGAGCGCCATTGGCGAACGCCTGGCACGGCTGGCATCCGATGGCCAGTTGCTGGCCGTTACGCATAGCCCGCAAGTCGCCGCTCGTGGCAGCCGCCATTATGTGATCGCCAAATCGAGCGAAGGTACGGTGACGCGTACTTCGGTGCATCTGCTCGATGCTGGTGGGAGGCAGGAAGAAATCGCGCGCATGCTCTCGGGTGCGGAAATCACTGCCGAGGCGCGCGCGCAGGCCGACAGGTTGCTGGAGGGAGTGTGATCGAGATTACCGAAGTCGATGCCGCGAATGAGCTTATGCGGCTCGCGAGGGAGATCGCGAAGCATGACCGGCTCTATCATGCCGAGGATCAGCCCGAGATCACCGATACGGAATATGACGCGCTCGTGCGCCGTAATGCCGAGCTTGAAGCGGCGTTCCCGCATCTGATCCGCGCGGACAGCCCGAGTCGCAAGGTAGGGCACGAGATCGCCGCCTCGCCGCTCGGCAAAGTGGCGCACGAGGTTCGCATGATGAGCCTCGACAACGCCTTTTCCGACGAGGAGGTGGCCGAGTTCGTTGCGCGTGTCCGGCGCTTCCTGGCGTTGCCGGAAGATGCCGAGGTGGCGATGACCGCCGAGGACAAGATAGATGGTCTGTCCTGCTCGCTGCGATACGAACAGGGCAAGCTAGTTCGCGCGGCGACACGCGGCGATGGGCAGGTCGGTGAGGATGTGACGGCAAACGTCGCGCATATTTCCGACATTCCGCAAATGCTGCGGGGCAATGCGCCCGCCGTGTTCGAGATACGTGGCGAAGTGTACATGGATAAACAATCGTTTATTGCACTTAACTCGGATCAGGCTGAGGTCGGTGGCAAGATATTCGCCAACCCGCGCAATGCCGCCGCCGGTTCGTTGCGGCAGAAGGACGCGTCGATCACCGCTAAGCGTCCGCTGCGCTTTCTGGCGCATGGTTGGGGTGCGGTCAGCGAAGTGCCGGCTGCGACGCAATTCGGCGTGATGGGGGTGATCGCCGAATGGGGCGTGCGGGTTTCGCCGTTGCTCGCGCGCTGTAATTCGGTCGAGGAAATGGTTCGGCACTATCGCAGTATTCAAGCACAACGTGCTGATCTGCCATATGATATTGATGGCGTTGTCTATAAAGTCGATAGCCTTGAATGGCAGCAGCGTCTCGGCTTCGTCGCCAAGGCGCCGCGCTGGGGACTGGCGCACAAGTTCCCCGCCGAGAAGGCCGAGACGACGATCGAGGCGATCGACATACAAGTCGGGCGGACGGGGAAGCTTACTCCGGTTGGGCGCCTCAGGCCGGTGCTCGTCGGCGGAGTCACTGTAACCAACGTCACGCTGCACAACCGCGACGAAATCGGCCGTCTGGGCCTGCGCGTCGGCGATCGTATCGTGTTGCAGCGTGCGGGTGACGTCATTCCGCAAGTGGTCGAAAACCTTACGCGCGAAGAACCACGCTCACCCTACGTCTTCCCCGATCACTGCCCCCAATGCGAGAGCGAGGCCGTCGCCGAGGAGGGCGAAGTCGATGTGCGCTGCACGGGCGGCCTGATCTGCCCGGCGCAGAGGACGGAACGCCTGCGTCACTTCGTCAGCCGGGTCGCGCTCGACATCGAAGGGCTGGGCGAGAAGACCATCGCCGAATTCTTTGCGCTGGGCTGGCTTGAAAGCCCTGCCGACATTTTCCGCCTGCGCAAGCGGCGCAGCGAGATCCTGAAGCGTGAGGGGTGGAAGGACAAGTCTGTGGACAACCTGTTGGCGGCGATCGAGGCGAAACGAATGCCCGATGCCGCACGGCTGCTCTTCGGCCTGGGTATCCGCCATGTCGGTGCGGTCACGGCCCGCGACCTGATGAAGCGCTTTGTCACGCTGCCCGCGTTGCGCGCGGCGGCGGAGAAGGCGCGCGGCGGCGATGAGGAAGCAAGGAGCGAACTGACGTCGATCGAAGGCGTCGGGCCCGTCGTGCTCGAAGCGCTGGGAGACTTCTTTCACGAGCCGCACAATGTCGAGGTCTGGAACGACCTGTTGAACGAGGTTTCGCCGCCCGACTATATCGTCGAGACCAAAGCCAGCGCGGTCGCCGGCAAGACCGTGGTGTTCACCGGCAAGCTGGAAACCATGAGCCGTGACGAAGCCAAGGCGCAAGCCGAGGCTCTTGGCGCGCGGGCGGCGGGATCGGTCAGCGCCAAGACGGACCTCGTCGTCGCCGGGCCGGGCGCGGGTTCCAAACTCAAGCAGGCGGAGAAGTTCGGTATCGAGGTGATCGACGAGGCGGCTTGGGGAGAAATCGTCAGGACCGCGGGGTAGGAAGGCTCACCAATACCTGGCCCATTCGGGCAAGGCGCCGGGACGGCTGGCGCGGACGGATACGGCGGGCCGCTTGCGCAGCCAGAGGATCGACCAGTCGCCGTTGATCTTGCGTGCTGCCAGCCGCAGTCCGGCGCGGCGGCAGGCCGCCCGCACTTCCGCTTCCTGCGTTTCCAGCAGACCTGCGAGCAAGAGGTGCCCGCCCGGCACCAGCCCGCGTGCGAAATCGGGCGCGAGCGCGATCAGCGGGCCGGCGAGGATATTGGCGATCACCAGATCATAGGGCCCCCGCGCTGCGAGCAGCGGATGTTTCATCCCGTCGGCGACCAGCATCGTCAGTTCGCCGCCGCGCGATCCCATCGCCACTCCATTCAGCGTGGCGTTGTCCTCCACCACTCCGAGGCAAACGTCGTCGATGTCGCTCGCCGTGGCCAGTGCGCGGGGCCAGAGATCCAGGGCGGCGAAGGCGAGGAGGCCGGTGCCGGTGCCGATGTCGGCACAGTTGCGCACGACGACGCCCTTGGCGCGCATTTCGGTGAGCATGGCGAGGCAACCGGCGGTCGTCGCGTGCTGGCCGGTGCCGAAGGCCTGGCTGGCGGGAATGGTGAAATCGGTGACGCCCGGCGCGGTGAGCGCGGGGTGTTCCGGGGTGTGGACATGGAAGCGCCCCGCGCGGATCGGCTCAACCCCCTGCTGGCTAAGCGTCAGCCAGTCCGCATCCGGCAGCCGCTCTATTTGGAGCTCTGGCGCGCCGTTCGCGAACAGGTCCGTGATTGCGGCCCTATCGGCGCGATCGGGCTTGCGCGGTAGCCACGCCTCGAGCTGCCAGTCGTCGGGCCGGTTTTCGGCGATCTCGCTGCCCGACAGGACGATCTCATGATCCCAGTCGAACACGTCTTCGTGCGCGATGAGCGCCGCCTCGATGACGGCGCGGGGGGCAAGGACGGTAATCTTCCAGGATTGGCTCATGTCACTCCCATAGGCATCGCCAGAGCTTGAGCCAAGACGATCACCGTCTTGCGCCACCCGGTGATTTGGCTAAGGGGAGGCGCAAGGGCAGCGACGACGGCTGCCGTGCACAGAGGGATTCGACCGCATGGCCCAAGCCAGCCCATCCAGGAACCGTCCGCTTTCGCCGCACCTCCAGATATGGCGCTGGGGCCCGGGCATGCTCTCCTCCATCCTCCACCGCGTCAGCGGCGTGGGCGCTACGGTGGGCATTTTCGTGGCGCTGTGGTGGCTGGGGGCCCTGGTTTCGGGGGCGGACGCCTATGCGATTTTCGCGAAGCACGCCTCGGCCTGGTACGGCGTCGTCGTGCTGGTGGGCGTAAGCTGGGCGGTGATCGCCCACACGATCACCGGGATCCGCCACTTCGTGCTCGACATCGGCGCCGGTTACGAGCTGACCCGGAACAACTTCTGGGCGACCGTCTGTACGCTGCTTGGCTTCGTCCTGACCGCTGCCTTCTGGGCCGCGCTGCTGCTGCGCTGAGGAATTAGGAAACCATGGGTAACGGAACTTCCATCGGCCGCGTGCGCGGCCTCGGCTCCGCGAAGGCGGGTTCGCATCACTGGCTGATCATTCGCTATACCGCGATCGGCAGCCTGCTTCTGACGGTCTGGTTCGGCGTTTCGCTGCTGCTGCTGCCGAACTTCAGCTATCCCGCCGTGCACGAATGGCTTTCGCGCCCGGTGCCCGCGACGCTCGCTGCGCTCTTCGTGCTGATCAATATCTGGCATGCGCGCTTGGGCATTCAGGTAGTGATCGAGGATTACGTCCATGAAGACGCGAACAAGTTTGCCAGCATCGCGCTGCTGAACCTAGTCACTTTCGCCGCCGGAGCCTTCGGCCTGTTCTGTGTTATCCGTCTGGCGCTGGGAGGCGCGTGAAAATGGCTTCTGCTTCCTCGGCTCAGGCCGCCTACAAGATCATCGACCACACTTACGATACCGTTGTCGTCGGCGCTGGCGGCTCTGGCCTGCGCGCCACGATGGGCAGCGCCGAGGCAGGCCTCAAGACGGCCTGCATCACCAAGGTGTTCCCGACCCGCTCGCACACCGTCGCGGCGCAGGGCGGCATCGCCGCCTCGCTGCAGAACAATTCGCCCGACCACTGGACGTGGCACATGTTCGACACTGTCAAGGGTTCGGACTGGCTCGGCGATCAGGACGCGATCGAATACATGGTGCGCGAGGCGCCCGCCGCGGTCTATGAGCTCGAACATGCTGGCGTGCCGTTCAGCCGCAACGAGGACGGAACGATCTACCAGCGTCCGTTCGGTGGCCACATGCAGAACATGGGCGAAGGCCCGCCGGTGCAGCGTACCTGCGCCGCTGCCGACCGCACCGGCCACGCCATGCTCCATGCGCTGTATCAGCAGTCGCTGAAGTACGACGCGGACTTCTTCATCGAATACTTCGCGATCGACCTGATCATGAAGGACGGCCAGTGCGTCGGCGTGATCGCGCTGTGCATGGATGACGGCACGATCCACCGCTTCCGAGCCAAGGCCGTGGTCCTAGCGACCGGCGGCTATGGCCGCTGCTATTTCACTGCGACTTCGGCCCATACCTGCACCGGCGACGGCGGCGGCATGGTGCTACGCGCCGGTCTGCCGCTGCAGGACATGGAATTCGTCCAGTTCCATCCGACCGGCATCTACGGTGCGGGCGTGCTCATCACCGAGGGCGCGCGCGGCGAGGGCGGTTATCTGACCAACGCGCAGGGCGAGCGCTTCATGGAGCGTTACGCGCCGAGCGCAAAGGATCTCGCCAGCCGCGACGTCGTATCGCGTTCGATGGCGATGGAGATCCGCGAAGGCCGGGGCGTCGGCCCCAACGCCGAATACATCTATCTCCACCTCGATCACATCGATCCCAAGGTGCTTGCCGAGCGCCTGCCCGGCATTACCGAAAGCGGCAAGATTTTTGCCGGCGTGGACCTTACCCGCCAGCCGCTGCCGGTCGTGCCGACCGTTCACTACAACATGGGCGGCATCCCGACGAACTATCATGGCGAAGTCGTCACCATCGGCGCGGACGGTAATCCGGAAACGGTCGTGCCCGGCCTGTTCGCGGTGGGCGAGGCAGCCTGCGTTTCGGTCCATGGCGCAAACCGTCTCGGCTCGAACTCGCTGATCGATCTCGTGGTGTTCGGCCGCGCCGCCGGTCATCGCCTCAAGGAACTTATCAAGCCGGGCACCGCTCACGAGGAACTGCCGAAGGATTCGGCCGACCTCGCGCTCACCCGCCTCGATCACTTCCGCAACGCCAAGGGCGGTTCGCCAACCGCGCAAGTCCGCACCGAGATGCAGCGCGCGATGTCCGCCCACTGTGCGGTGTTCCGTAACGACGAACTGATGGCTGAAGGCAAGGATAAGCTCGCGGCCACCTACAAGCGGATGGAAGACATCCATGTGTCCGACAAGGGTCTGATCTGGAATTCGGATCTGATCGAGACGATGGAACTCGACAACCTGATAAGCCAGGCTACCGTCACTATCCACGGCGCGCACAACCGCAAGGAAAGCCGTGGCGCCCACGCGCACGAGGATTTCCCCGATCGCAACGACGCCGAGTGGATGAAGCATACCGCCGCCTGGTTCGAAGGCTGGGGCGGCAAGGGTGGCGCGGTGAAGATCGATTACCGCCCGGTGCACGAATATACGCTGACCGACGACGTCGAGTACATCAAGCCCAAGAAGCGCGTGTACTGAGGCGTTTCCTCAAGATCGAACAGAGAAGGCCGGGGTGATGCTCCGGCCTTTTTGTTTGGCCGCCATAATGGAACAGCTCGGCCGTTCATCCTCCGGCAATCCGTGATACATGATTCCTGAAAGCTGGGCGTGGCAGGCGCGTGGTGAGATGGGGTGAGCGGAATGACCGAGGAAGTGCGCAAGGAACGCTCGCCGGGCATGAAGCTGCTGCTGGCGAGCATAGTCGGTCTTGTCCTCATCATTCCGCTTACGCTGATCTACGCGCTCGTGTGGGATCGCCAGAGCCAGTCGCAGACCGCGCAGGACGCCATCAATGCGGGATGGGGCGGACCGCAGGTGATCGCCGGGCCGGTGATCGTGGTGCCCTTCCGCACGACCCAGACGCAGAACGAGCAGGTTGACGGCAAATCGATCAGTCGCGTCGTCGAGGTCGAGAAATACCTCTA
>DASWWL010000131.1:0-4246 GCA_036400975.1 Novosphingobium sp.
CGGACCGGATATCGGCCGACTGCTAATCCCACGGTGGGCTTGTGCCAAGCAAAACCGCTCCTATATCGCGTCGCAACGATGCGCCGGACCCGGTGCTGACTTATCGAGCCGCTGATACGCCTTGCCGCCTGCGGGAGGTGACCGCGCGGTGTCATACTGGATGTGAGGACTGGGGTATAATGGCTAAAGTTATCGGTATCGACCTTGGCACCACCAACAGCTGCATCGCCGTGATGGACGGCGGCAAGCCGAAGGTGATCGAAAATGCGGAAGGTGCGCGCACCACGCCCTCGATCGTCGCTTTCACCAAGGATGGAGAGCGTCTGATAGGCCAGCCGGCAAAGCGTCAGGCGGTCACGAATCCCGACAACACGGTGTTCGCGGTGAAGCGCCTGATCGGCCGTCGTTTCGATGATCCGGTGACCAGGAAGGATACCGAGCTGGTTCCTTATACGATCGTCAAGGGCAAGAACGGCGACGCATGGGTTCAGGCTGGCGGCGAGGACTACAGCCCTTCTCAGATTTCCGCTTTCATCCTCCAGAAGATGAAGGAAACCGCCGAGAGCTATCTTGGCGAGACCGTGACGCAGGCTGTCATCACCGTCCCGGCGTATTTCAACGACGCGCAACGTCAGGCGACCAAGGATGCCGGCCAGATCGCGGGCCTGGAAGTCCTGCGCATCATCAACGAACCGACCGCTGCGGCGCTGGCCTATGGTCTCGACAAGCAGGACGGCAAGACGATTGCGGTCTATGACCTTGGCGGCGGCACTTTCGACGTTTCGATCCTCGAGATCGGCGATGGCGTGTTCGAAGTGAAGTCGACCAACGGCGATACCTTCCTGGGTGGCGAGGATTTCGACTCCAAGCTGGTCGAGTGGCTGGCGGACAAGTTCAAGGCCAAGGAAAACATGGACCTGAAGACCGACAAGCTCGCTCTTCAGCGCCTGAAGGAAGCGGCCGAGAAGGCCAAGATCGAGCTGTCGAGCACCGCCTCGACCGAGATCAACCTGCCCTTCATCACCGCCCGCATGGAAGGCGGCAGCACCACGCCGCTCCACCTCGTCGAGACGGTCACCCGTTCGGACCTGGAAAAGATGGTCGCCGACCTGATCGAGCGCACCAAGGAGCCGATGCGCAAGGCGCTGGCCGACGCCGGCCTCAAGGCCGCGGACATTGATGAGGTCGTCCTCGTCGGCGGCATGACCCGCATGCCCAAGGTCCGCGAGACGGTGAAGGACTTCTTCGGCAAGGAACCGCACACCGGCGTGAACCCGGACGAAGTCGTCGCCATGGGCGCCGCCATCCAGGCCGGTGTGCTGCAGGGCGACGTCAAGGACGTGCTGCTGCTCGATGTGACCCCGCTTTCGCTGGGTATCGAGACGCTGGGCGGTATCATGACCAAGATGATCGATCGCAACACAACGATCCCGACCAAGAAGAGCCAGGTCTACTCGACCGCCGAGGACAACCAGCAGGCGGTGACGATCCGCGTGTTCCAGGGCGAGCGCGAGATGGCGCAGGACAACAAGCTCCTCGGCCAGTTCGACCTCGTCGGCATTCCGCCGGCGCGGCGCGGCGTGCCGCAGATCGAGGTCACTTTCGACATCGACGCCAACGGCATCGTCAACGTTTCCGCCAAAGACAAGGGCACCGGCAAGGAGCAGCAGATCCGCATCCAGGCTTCGGGCGGATTGAGCGACAACGACATCGACCAGATGGTCAAGGACGCCGAGCGCTTCGCCGAAGAGGACAAGAAGCGGCGTGAGGCGGCGGAAGCCCGCAACAACGCCGATAGCCTCGTGCACGCCACCGAGCGCCAGTTGGAGGAGAACGGCGACAAGATCGACGCGTCGCTGAAGTCCGAGGTCGAAGCGGCGATCTCCGCCACCAAGACGGCCATCGAAAGCGGCGACGCCGCCGAAATGACCGCCAAGGCGCAAGCGCTTACAGAAGTGGCCATGAAGATGGGCCAGGCGATCTACGAAAAGGAGCAGGCTTCGGCTGCTTCGCCCGGCGGCGCGGCGGCGCCCGAGGGCGGCGAGGACGTGGTCGATGCCGAGTTCTCGGAAGTCGACGAGAACAAGGGCTGAGACTGAGGTGCATTCCCCGTCATTCCCGTATTGCGGAAATGACGGGGAAGTTTGCAGGGTGGACAAATGGCCAGCGTCGAAGCCGATTTCTACGAACTACTCGAAGTCGATCGCAGTGCCGACGACAAGACGATCAAGTCGTCCTATCGCAAGCTGGCAATGCGGTATCACCCGGACAAGAATCCCGGGTGCCATGACTCCGAAGCCCGCTTCAAGGCGATCAGCCAGGCTTATGATTGCCTGAAGGATCCTCAGAAGCGCGCTGCCTATGACCGGTTCGGCCACGAAGCCTTCCAGAACGGCGGCATGGGCGGTGCCGGGGGAGGCGGAAACGGCAATTTCGGCGACTTCGGCGACATCTTCGAATCCATCTTCGGCAGTGCCTTTGGCGGCGGCGGACGCCAGCAAGCCCGGCGCGGCGCCGACTTGCGCTATGACATGGAAATCAGCCTCGACGAGGCGTTCCATGGCAAGCAGTCCGAAATCGAGATCGAAGTTTCTCAGGTCTGTGAACCTTGTGGCGGGCAGGGCGCCGAGCCCGGCACCGGCGCGCGCCGCTGCACATTGTGCGGTGGCCATGGCAAGGTCCGTTCGCAACAGGGCTTCTTCATGGTCGAGCGTACTTGCCCGACCTGCCATGGCCGGGGCGAAGTGATCGAGAAGCCTTGCCGTGCGTGCCACGGCGAAGGGCGAGTGGACAAGCCGCAGACCCTGGACGTCACGATCCCGCCCGGCGTCGATACTGGCACGCGCATCCGCCTGTCGGGCAAGGGCGAAGCTGGTCCTTATGGCTCACCTCCGGGCGATCTCTACATCTTCATCCATGTCAGCCGTCACAAGGTGTTCGAGCGTGAGGGCACGACGCTGCTCACCCGCGTACCGATCACCTTCACGACCGCGGCGCTGGGTGGAGACATCGATATTCCCGGGCTAGACGGTGCGCGACACACGATCGGGATCCCGGCAGGCATCCAGTCGGGCAAGCAGTTGCGAAAGCGGGGCGCCGGCATGCCGGTGCTGCAAGGGCGCGGGCACGGAGACCTTGTGGTCGAGATCGTCGTAGAGACCCCGACCAAGCTCTCGGCAAGGCAGAAGGAACTGCTGCGCGAACTGCAGGAGACCGAAACCGGCGATGAATGCCCACAGTCGAAGGGCTTTTTCGAGCGCCTGAAGGACGCCTGGAGCGACCTTACCGAATAGGCTGCGTGAGCGTCGCCGGCCGCGATCAGATCAATGGCTGGCCGTAGACTTTCGTACGATCCTCCTCGGCGATCGGTAACGAACCGACGTCGTCGATCGTGGCCACGCGGCGCATCTCCCGTCGTTGCGAAAGGTCGAAGCGCTTGCCGCGATGAAGCGTGGCCCTGTTGTCCCAGATTGCGATATCGCCGGGACGCCACTTGTGCGTGATGACGAATTCGCGCTGCGTCGTGTGTTCGAGGAACTCGGCTATCAGAGCACGGCCTTCAGGCAGCGACATGCCGACGACTTCACGAATGGCGCTTGTCACGAAGAGCAGCTTGCGTCCCGATCCGGCATGGGTGCGCACCAGAGGCCAGCGCGTCGGCGCGAATGATACCGCGTTCGGCGCCTCCGAGGCAGGGCGGGCCTGGGAAACGTCGATCGGCCCCAGCAACGCGCGTGAATGTCCGGCGAAATGTTCGACGATCATCGATTCCGCCAGAGCCTTGTCCTCATCGGACAAGGCATCGTAGGCGGCGCGCATGTCCGCCCATTGCGTTTCGCCGCCTGTTTCCGTGACAGTGACGGCGTAAAGCGCCGAATAGCGCCAGGGAAAGGGCATGAACGAACTGTCGGAATGCCAGATCCGGTTGCCGATGTTCATCATGGCTTGCGGATGCCCTTTGGGCGCCACCTTGCCGTCGGCCGCCACATTCGAAATGTCCGATACTTCTTCATAGGGAAGACGGGTCTGGATCGTTGCGAGAGCCTTCTGGTTCAGCGTGTCGAGCGGTCCTAGCCGGCTCATGAAAGCGATATGCGCTTCCGGCGTCAGTTCCTGATCGCGGAAGATAAGGACCGCATACTTGTCCATCGCGCTGACGAAAGCATGCAGATCGCCCTCGTCCATTGGCTTCGAGAGATCGAGGCCCGAGGCATAGGCGCCAAAGCCATTGCCGATGGGATCGAAT
>DASWWL010000132.1:0-7883 GCA_036400975.1 Novosphingobium sp.
TCCATCGCCATACGCCGGCTGGATGCCGTCGCCAGGGGTTAACAGACAATGTAGGGGCTGCTCTGGCCTGCGCAAAACTCGACAAGTCTGTTTACAAGGTGTGGACAAGCCCAGGCTTGAGGACACCGTCAGGGTTTCAGCTCATCGACGACCTGCCCGGCAGGACTGGTCCAGACGAAAGGTCCGTCGATGTTGGCGCGGCGAAGCTGCGACACATAAGCGTTCGCGGCAGCCTCGCTCGCGAAGGGACCGGCCAGCAACCGCGTGTTCTGCCCCCATGCGCTGACATGGGGCTGCTTGCCGCGAAACACCTCGGCGGACTGCCGCGCCATGCGTCGCCAGTCGAAGGCAAGCGCGGGTTTATCGCGCCCCGTCGCGATCTGCACCCATATCCGGCTAGGATGGCTGGGCGGCGGAGGCTTGGCCGGCGCCGCCGCCTTGACCGGTTTCGGCCGCGCCGAGCCCATACCGCGAATGTCCACCGCGCCGGGAGCGGGCAAGGCGTCCGTGGATGGCGCGCCCAGATCGCCGAAGGCTTCCGCGAGACTGCGCGGCCGGACGGGCGGAGCCGATTCGCCTGGAGGCGGGGACGGAGGAGTCGCAGGGGCTGGCGCGGGAATGCTTGCCGGGGGAAGAGAGGTCGCAGGCGGCGCGGCGGCCGCCGAAACGGGCGGCGCCGATGGAGGCGGCGGGACCGGGGCTGCGACCGTGACTGCCGCCGGCTGCACCGGCGTCGACGACGCGCCGGAAGCAAGCCCAGAAGCTGACAGCGTGACGGCAGGCGTCGTCGGCGGTCCGGCTTCCTTGGTCGGCATCGGATCGGGCGGGGCCATCCGCACCACGCGCGTATTCGCATCGACGGTTTCCACCGCCATCCTGTCGCCCTTCCGATCCCGCGAACGCGACGACCGCCCGAGAGGCTCTCCGCGCGGCACCAGGGCCGTATCCGCAGAGGCCAGACTAGTCGACCGGCCCACATAGGCTGCCACGCGCGGATCGTCCCGCCCGATCTCCGAAGCACGGGGAAATGCGCCGAAATTGGCAGCGGCAGCCTGTTGCGCCTTCGTCAGCCGGGGCATGTAACGAAGATAGGGGGCTATTCCTTCGGCGATATCGCGCGGGAGCAACGAATTGCTGATGCTCACCGCCTCCTCCGTTTTCCCCAGAATCGCCAGCGCGAAGGCGCGCGTACGCCAGGCGGCCTGATCCCGGCGCTGAAGCAGCGGCGCAAGCGTGATTTCGGCGCCGCTCCTGTTTCCGGAAATGGCCTGGCTCAACGAAAGGCGCCGGACAATCTCGTCGTTCGTAGCGTTCGCCAGGGCACGACGATAATAGCGCTGGGCGGTGACATTGTCCCCGACAAGGTCATAGGCCAGACCATGATCGCCGATCAGGGCGCCATCCAGTGCGCCTGCCTTCTCCGCCTCTTCGAAAAGCGGCAGCGCGCCGAAAGGATCGCCGTTGCGGACCATCGCCCCCGCCAAGCCGGCCTTGACGCGGGGGTTGCCGGGAGAAACCTGATCCGCGCGGCGGAAGAAACCCGTGGCCGCCTCGACGTCCCCCATCGTCAACGCCGCATTGCCGGCATCCAGCAATGCCCCGACATCGCGCGGGTCACGTCCAAGCCGGGCCAAGGCCGTGTTGAGCGCCTGCCCCTCGACTCCGGGGACCTGCTGCACCACCGGCTGCGCTATCACGGGAGGCCGCTGGGCGAACGCGGGCGCGGCCAGCGCCATCCCGAAGCATACGCCAGGCAAACCGAGCCACGCGGCGGATCGCGAAAGTCCAGTACGAGAGACCCATCTCACGGCAACAAGTCCCATCAACCAAGTGTGCAGGCGCATCGCTATGCCTGCCGATGCCCCAACGGATATGGCGGACCGATCAACCGCGGGCGAATGGCCTCATCCGCCGATCACCAGCGAATGAGGCAACGCCTTTACTGGTTGTTCTGGCGTCCAAGAAAGCGCGGAATGCTGATCGACGCGCTGTCGTCGTCGTCATCATCATCGTCCTGCGCCACTGCCTTCCCGCGCGAAAGATTGGCCATTCTTTCGAACAGGGTACTGCCGCCCGCGGTTTTCGGCGGCTGCGGCGCGGCAGCCGCGGGACGCTTGCGCAACAAGGGCGAAACCAGCGCGTCGTCCTCCGCCAGCTTGGTGGCGTTTTCGAGCAGATCGTCCTGATGCGGCGCGGGAGTATCCTCCACCTGACCGAAATCGAGGTCGAGCGGTTCGCTCTTGCCGGTGGAGCTCAGGCCGGACAGGCTGGCATAACCGCCTCCGGCTGCTTCCTCTTCTTCCGCCTGCTCTTCTATCAGTTCGAGCGCCTCGTCTTCTTCCAGAATATCTTCGGGGACGAGGTCCATCTCATCGCCTTGCGGCAATGCCTCCTCGACCGGATCTGGCACCGCCTGAACAGGCAGCGGTGAGAAAGCCTGACGTTCGAACACCGGCTCGGCAGCCGGAACGGGCGGTGCGGCGGGCGTCACGGCCGGGCGCACGGGACCGCGCGACGCGGCGAGAGAAACCGGGCGCGAAGCGATTTCGGCCTGCTCGGCGCTCTGTTCGATACCGGTAGCGACCACGGAAACCCGAATCTTGCCCTGGAGATCGGGATTGAAGGCCGAGCCCCAGATGATGTTGGCGTTCGGATCGACAAGCTCGCGAATATGGTTCGCCGCTTCATCGACTTCGAGCAGCTTCATGTCGTCGCCGCCGATGATCGAGATGATGACGCCCTTCGCGCCCTGCATCGACACGCCGTCGAGCAGCGGGTTCGCGATCGCGCGTTCGGCCGCTTCGAGAGCGCGGTTCGGACCTTCGCCCTCGCCCGTTCCCATCATCGCCTTGCCCATCTCGCCCATCACCGAACGAACGTCGGCGAAGTCGAGGTTGATGAGGCCGGGCATGACCATGAGATCGGTGATCGAACGGACGCCCTGCTGCAGCACTTCGTCGGCCAGCGTGAACGCCTCCTTGAACGTGGTCTCGGCCTTGGCGACGAGGAACAGGTTCTGGTTGGGGATGACGATCAGGGTATCGACGTGCTTCTGCAGTTCCTCGATGCCGGCTTCCGCCGCGCGCATGCGCCGCGTGCCCTCGAACAGGAACGGCTTGGTGACCACGCCCACGGTCAGCACGCCCTTGTCGCGCGCCGCCTTGGCGATCACCGGCGCGGCGCCGGTGCCGGTGCCGCCGCCCATGCCGGCCGCGATGAAGCACATGTGCACGCCATCGAGCGCCCGCTCGATCTCGGGCATGCTTTCCTCGGCGGCGGCGCGGCCTACTTCCGGCCTCGCGCCCGCGCCAAGGCCCTGGGTGATGTCCGAACCGAGCTGGATACGATGCTCGGCGATCGAGTTGTTGAGCGACTGCGCGTCAGTATTGGCGACAACGAAATCAACGCCCTCGATCTCGGCGGTGATCATGTTGGCGATAGCATTGCCGCCAGCGCCGCCCACACCGATCACGGTGATACGGGGGCGAAGCTCTTCGATAGCCGGCGGACCAATGTTGATGCTCATCTCGCTCTCCAAGGCAGGTATGCGAGGGAAAATCCCTGATCCTGCAAATTGCACGCTTCGACTCAGCGAATCAAAGCCCTGTTAATCTTTGTCCACAGCGGATAACCGCCGCCGACAGTCAGAAATACTCCCTCAGAGCGCCGAAGACCCGTCCGGCGAGCCCGAAGCCCTTATAGCGCATCGCAGGCTGGTAGCTGGGACCGACAGCGCGAATGTCAACCGGATCAGCCGCCGCATAGAGCACCAGACCGGACAAAGCGGCGAAGCCGGGCTTCAGATGAGCCTCGGGAATGCCGGTGAGCGCGGGGGCGCGGCCCAGACGCACCGGCTTGCCAAGCGCAGCCTGCGCATAGTCGGCAAGGCCGACCAGTTCCGCACCGCCGCCCGTAAGCACCACCTGCTGTCCGCCCTGCCCGGTGAAACCCAGTATCTTCAATGCCTTCGACACTTCTTCCATCAGCCGTCCGAGCTGTCCGGTGATGACCGAGACAAGCTCGGCGCGCGGGATGCGGTTCTTGTCGTCGGCATGGCGGGCGATCGGGCCGCTGGCCTCGTCCCCCGGCGCATTGACCGGCACCATTTCGCGATGGTCCGCAGGGCTGGCGATGGCGGAGCCGTGCACGCACTTGAGCCTTTCCGCCTGGAAGCGGCGGATGCCGAAAGCCGAAGCGATCGCATCGGTGATATCCCCCGAGCCGATCGGGATCGAGGCCATGCCCACGAGCATGCCGCCAAGATGCACCGATACGGTCGTCACCTCCGCGCCGAATTCCACGAGCGCGACCCCGAGATCGCGTTCTTCGGGAGAAAGGCAGGCGTGGCCCGACGCGACCGGCGAACCGACCACCGCCTCCACCTCGAGATGCGCGTTCTGCACCGCTTCGGTAAGGTTGCGGATCGGCGCGCCGTCCGCGAGCATGACGTGGATGTCGACCCCCAGCCGCTCGGCATGGAGTCCCTTGGGGCTGGTCACGCCGTGCGCCCCGTCGAGCGTGTAATGCGCGGGCTGGGCGTGAAGCACCATGCGGCCGTCCGGCTGGATCACATCGCGACCGGCGACCAGCAGATGGTCGATGTCGTCCTGCTCGATGCGGCGGCCGCCGATATCGACCTCGACCTGCGCAACCTGGCTGACGAGCCCCGCGCCCGAGCAGCCGATGAACACCTTGGACACGCTGGTCTGCGCCATGCGCTCGGCGCGCTCGATCGCGTCGCGCACCGCATAAGTCGCGGCGGACATATCGGTGATGTAGCCGCGCTTGATCCCCTGCGAAGCGCGATGCCCCGATCCGAGCACGATCATCTCGCCAGTTTCGGACAAGCCGGCGATCATCGCCGAGATGCGGAACGAGCCCATGTTGACCGCGCCGTAAACGCGCGAGATGCGGGGCATGGCCATCAGTCTTTCTGCTCCTTCTTCGCACTCGACGGTGTCGGGGGCCCGGCATCCGTCCTGCCGCCATCGGGAACGCGCAGATAAATGCGATCGCTGGCGCGCATGTCGAATGCCGCGACCCGTCCCCCGATCAGCCGGTTGGTGCCGTCCAGCCGGGCGAAGGCCATCAGTGCGCTTGCCGAACGCTTGTCGCCCTCGGGCAATGCCAGCACCTGACCGGTCTTGAAGGTCAGGTTCCAGCGCCGGTTGCCGACCCATTCCGCCTCGCGGATCTGCGGCTTGAGCGCGGGCGCAGCCTCAAGCAGCGACGAAAGCGCGACAACCTGCTGGCCCGCGCCAGGGCCGGAAACGATCAGCCTGCCTTTGGCGCGCGCCGGGCTGACCGGCTCCAGTTCACGTCCGGTAGCGTCGATCAGGACCAGGCGCCCGGGCTTGCGCAACACGGCATGCGGCGTGCGCTCCACGATATCGACGACCAGCGTATCGGGAAGCTGGCGCGACACGCGCGCGTCCTCGACCCAGGAAAGCGCGAGCAGTTCGGCCCGCAGCGCATCGATATCGACCAGGGGCATCGCCCGGTCGCGCTCGGCCAGGACGCGTTCGTACACTTTCAGTTCGTTGAGGTTCTTCACCCCGCGCACATCGACGCGGCGCACCTCGAAGCCCGCGTCGCCCGCAATCTGCGCAAGCTGCTGACCGGCCAGCGACGGCAATCCGGCGAAGCCCGCGACGACCCAGGCCAGCGCGGCCGCGCCGCCGAGAATGATCGCGAGCAGGATGCGGTGAAGCTGTTCCTCGGTGATGGGCAGCCAGGCCATGATATTGTCGTAAGCGGAACCAGTCCTGGCCCTTGCCGCCTTGACCTTGCGCGCGGTCCCTTGCGCCGCCGCAACCTTGCGCGCGCTGGGTGCCTTGCGCCGGATCGTCTGGCTCATGCCGCCGCCCCTTCCGCCAGGGCCTCGGCGATGATCGCCTCGACGAGATCAGGATACTCCATGCCCAGGTGCCGCGCCTGCTCGGGCACGAGGCTGAGCGGCGTCATGCCGGGCTGGGTATTGACCTCCAGCAGGAACAATCCCTCCACGCCTTGCTCATCGTCCCAGCGGAAATCGGAACGGCTGGTGCCCTTGCAGCCGAGCAGCCGGTGGGCGCGCAACGCCAGATCCTTGCAGGCCTCGGTGATCTCGTCGGGAATTTCCGCCGGGCAGACATGCTCGGTCAGGCCGTCCGTGTACTTGGAATCGAAATCGTAGAAGCCCGACTTGGGCTTCAGTTCCGTGACCATCAGCGCCCGGTCGCCGATCACCGCCGTGGTCAGTTCCCGTCCGCGAATATAAGGCTCGGCCAGCAGGCGATCGAAATCCCGCCACGGCCCCACGGCATCGCGCGCGATCGGATTGCCGAAGTTGCCTTCGCTGGTGACGATCGCGACGCCGACCGAAGAGCCCTCGTTGACGGGCTTCAACACATAAGGACGCGGCAGCGGATCGCGCTCGAACAACTCCCCGGTCTCGACAATGCGCCCGCCCGGCATCGGGATGCCATGCGGCACGAGCGCCTGCTTGGTAAGTTCCTTGTCAATCGCGATCACCGAAGTGGCGAGGCCCGAATGCGTGTAGGCCAGGCCCATCAGGTCCATCATGCCCTGCACCGTGCCGTCTTCTCCGGGTGCGCCATGCAACGCATTGAACACGACATCCGGCTGGGCTTCGGCAAGACGCAGCGCGACGTTGCGATCCATGTCGATACGCGTGACGCGATGCCCGCGGGATTCGAGCGCCTTGGCCACGCCTTCGCCGCTCATCAGCGAGACCGGCCGCTCGCTGGACCAGCCACCCATCAGGACGGCGACATGGAGCTTCGGCAACGTCACGATCTGCCCACCCTCTGAATTTCCCACTCCAGTTCCACGCCTGAATTCGCCTTCACCCTGCGCCGCACTTCCTCGCCCAGGCCTTCGATATCGGCGCTGGTCGCCATGCCGGTGTTGATGAGGAAGTTCGTGTGCTTTTCGCTGACTTGTGCGCCACCCATGGCAAGACCGCGGCACCCGGCCGCATCGACCAGCTCCCATGCCTTGCGCCCCTGCGGGTTCTTGAACGTAGAGCCGCCGGTCTTGCTGCGCAGCGGCTGCGACGCCTCGCGAGAGGCGGAAATGCGATCCATCTCGATCTGGATTTGCGCCGGCTCGCCCTGACGGCCGCGAAAGCGCGCACCGACGACGATCGCGCCTTCCGGCAGTTCCGAATGCCGATAGGTATAGCCCAGTTCGGCAACCGGAAGCCTGCGCAATTCACCCGAACGCAGGACGATATCGCAATCGGCCATGATATCCTTCACTTCGCCACCATAAGCGCCGCCGTTCATCCGCACGAAGCCGCCGACAGTGCCCGGAATGGAGCGAAGGAATTCGAGGCCGGCGATCCCGGCGTCACGCGCCGTCGAGGAGACGAGAATGCCGCTGGCCCCGCCGCCGCAATCCAGCGTGACCTCATCCACCGGCGAGACACCGGCGAATGCCTTGCCAAGACGCACGACCACGCCCGGAACGCCTCCATCGCGGATGATCAGGTTGGAGCCCAGCCCCAGCGCCATGACCGGCACCTCGGGATCGAGATCGCGCAAGAAGGCCTGAAGGTCCGCGACATCTCTCGGTTCGAACAGCCACTCGGCCGCCCCGCCCGCCTTGAACCACACCAGCGGCGCCAGAGGGGCGTCAGGCGTGAGCTTGCCTGCGACCTTGGGGAGTGCATCCGCCATCATGGCGCCCTCCGCGCCTTGATGGCGTCGGCCAAACCAGCCGCCCACTTGGTGATGTCACCCGCGCCAAGGCAGACGACCATGTCGCCCGGCTGCGCGCTTTCGGCCAGCACGTCGGCCAGTCCGTCCGCGCCATCGACCAGATGCGCCGAGCGGTGCCCCCGTTCCTTGAGCCCGGCGACGAGCGCCGCGGAATCGACG
>DASWWL010000133.1:0-19434 GCA_036400975.1 Novosphingobium sp.
CATGTGCCCGCCCATCCGGTAAGAGGGAACCGACGCGCGTGGAGAATTCCGGCGGTATTACGGCGAGCTTGCAAGGGCGTTACGCCTCCGCTCTTTTTGATCTGGCCAGCGAGCAAGGCGTGGTCACGGCAGTCGAGGGCGACCTCGACAGGCTGGGCGAAGCGCTCAAGCTCTCGGAAGAGCTGTCAGCGCTGATTCGCAATCCGAAGATCAGCCGCGACGCCGCGGCGCAGGCGATGGAAGGCATCGCCGGCGTGCTCGGCCTTGCGCCCCTCACCAAGAATTTCGTCGGCTTGCTTGCGGCCAACCGCCGCCTTGCCGTCCTCCCCGAGATCGTCCGCGCCTTCGCCGCGATCGCCGCCGCCCAGCGCGGCGAGGTCACCGCCGAAGTCACCAGCGCCCACCCGCTGAACGACGATCAGCTTGCCCAGCTCGCCGACAAGCTCAAGGCGCGCGAAGGCAAGGAAGTGAAGATCAAGACGAGCGTCGATCCCGAGCTTCTCGGCGGCCTCGTCGTCAGGATCGGCAGCCGTCAGATCGACGGTTCGATCCGCACCCGTCTCAATTCCCTCGCGAACGCGATGAAAGGCTGAACATGGAAATCCGCGCGGCAGAAATCTCGAAGGTCATCAAGGACCAGATCGCCAACTTCGGCACCGAAGCCCAGGTCTCGGAAGTCGGTTCGGTGCTCTCCGTCGGTGACGGCATCGCCCGCATCCACGGCCTCGACAAAGTCCAGGCCGGCGAGATGGTCGAGTTCGCCAACGGCGTGAAGGGCATGGCCCTGAACCTCGAAGCCGACAACGTCGGTGTCGTGATCTTCGGCTCGGACTCCGAGATCAAGGAAGGCGACACCGTCAAGCGCACCGGCACCATCGTCGACGTTCCGGTCGGCAAGGGCCTGCTCGGTCGCGTGGTCGACGGTCTCGGCAACCCGATCGATGGCAAAGGTCCGATCGAATATACCGAGCGCAAGCGCGTGGAAGTGAAGGCTCCGGGCATCATCCCCCGCCAGTCGGTTTCGGAACCGGTGCAGACCGGCCTCAAGGCGATCGACGCGCTCGTTCCCGTCGGCCGCGGCCAGCGCGAGCTGATCATCGGCGACCGCCAGACCGGCAAGACCGCCGTCGCGATCGACACCTTCATCAACCAGAAGGGCGTCAACGCCGGCACCGACGAATCGAAGAAGCTCTATTGCATCTACGTCGCCGTCGGCCAGAAGCGCTCGACCGTCGCGCAGATCGTCCGCCAGCTCGAAGAGAACGGCGCGATGGAATACTCGATCGTCGTCGCCGCCACCGCTTCGGAACCCGCTCCGCTACAGTACCTCGCGCCCTATACCGGCGTGACCATGGGCGAATTCTTCCGCGACAACGGCATGCACGCCGTCATTGTCTATGACGACCTTTCCAAGCAGGCCGTCGCCTATCGCCAGATGTCGCTGCTGCTGCGTCGTCCTCCGGGCCGCGAAGCCTATCCCGGCGACGTGTTCTATCTCCACAGCCGCCTGCTGGAGCGTGCCGCCAAGATGTCGGACGCCAACGGCGGCGGCTCGCTGACGGCGCTGCCGATCATCGAGACCCAGGCCGGCGACGTGTCCGCCTACATCCCGACCAACGTGATCTCGATCACCGACGGCCAGATCTTCCTGGAGACCGGCCTGTTCTACCAGGGCATCCGCCCGGCGATCAACGTCGGCCTCTCGGTCAGCCGCGTCGGCTCGGCTGCGCAGACCAAGGCGATGAAGACGGTTTCGGGCTCGATCAAGCTGGAACTGGCGCAGTACCGCGAAATGGCGGCCTTCGCGCAGTTCGGTTCCGACCTCGACGCCTCGACGCAGAAGCTGCTCAACCGCGGCGCGCGCCTGACAGAGCTGCTCAAGCAGGCCCAGTTCAGCCCGCTGCCCTTCGAAGAGCAGACCGTGTCGATCTTCGCCGGCACCAACGGCTATCTGGACGGCATCGCGACCCATCGCGTGACCGAATACGAGGCCGAGATGCTGAGCTGGATGCGTTCGGAACATGCCGACGTCCTGACCGCGATCCGTGACAGCAAGGCGCTGGGCGACGAGCCCAAGGCCAAACTGAAGGCCGCGCTCGACGCGTTCGGCAAGCAGTTCGCGTAAAACTCCGTTCCCCGCTCGTCATTCTGAACTCGTTTCAGGAGGGCAAGCGGGGCGACATGGATGCTGAAGCACGTTCAGCATGACGATTAGAGGACGGGTACAGCCTCATGGCGAGCCTTAAAGAACTCAAGGGCCGGATCAACTCGGTCAAATCGACCCAGAAGATCACCAAGGCCAAGCAGATGGTCGCGGCGGCGAAGCTGCGCAAGGCTCAGGCGGCCGCCGAAGCGGCGCGTCCTTATGCGACGCGCCTCGCCGAGGTCATGGCCAGCCTCGCCAGCAAGATCACGGTGAGCGAAAACTCGCCGAAGCTGCTGGCCGGCACCGGCAGCGATCGGGTGCACCTGCTCGTCGTCGCCAACTCGGACAAGGGCCTTGCCGGCGCATTCAACTCGAACATCGTCAAGGCGGCGCTTTCCGCCGCGCGCGATCTGGAAGCCGCCGGCAAGACCGTGCTGTTCTATCTGATCGGCCGCAAGGGCCGCGCGGTGATCCGCCGCAGCTACCCCAAGGCGGTGCTGCAGATGTTCGACACCACCGACGTGCGCGAGCCCGGCTTCAACGAAGCAGAGCGCATCGCGAACGAACTGGTCGCGCTCTATGAACAGGGCAAGTTCGACGTCGCGCACCTGTTCTTCTCGAAGTTCAAGAACGCGCTGACGCAGGAACCCACCCAGCAGCAGATCATCCCCGTCCCGGCGCCCAAGGCCGTCGCGGCGAACAGCGATGCCGTCGTCGAGTATGAGCCGGACGAGGAGGAAATCCTCGCCGAGCTGCTGCCGCGCTATCTGCGCACGCAACTCTTCGGCGCGCTGCTGGAAAACAACGCATCCGAACAGGGCGCTTCGATGACGGCGATGGACAACGCCACGCGCAACGCGGGCGAACTGATCAACGCATTGACCATCCAGTACAACCGCAGCCGCCAGGCCGCGATCACCACCGAGCTCATCGAAATCATTGCTGGTGCGGAAGCGCTGTAGCAACACCGAAACATAGGCGCGGAAGCGCTCTAAAGACATAGCAGGCAAGGAAACGAAAATGGCCACCGCCCCCGTGCTTAACCAGACCACCGCAGGCAAGATCAGCCAGGTCATCGGCGCCGTCGTCGACGTCACCTTCGAAGGCGAACTGCCGGCGATCCTCACCGCGCTGGAAACCGACAACAACGGCAACCGCCTGGTTCTCGAAGTCGCCCAGCACCTGGGCGAGAACACCGTCCGCACGATCGCCATGGACGCCACCGACGGCCTCACCCGCGGCCAGTCGGTGACTTCCACCGGCGCGCAGATCACCGTGCCGGTCGGCCCGAAGACGCTCGGCCGCATCCTCAACGTCGTCGGCGATCCGATCGACGAACGCGGCCCGGTCGGCTCGGACCTTTCCGCTCCGATCCATGCCAAGGCTCCGGAATTCATCGACCAGTCGACCGAAGCCTCGATCCTCGTCACGGGCATCAAGGTCATCGACCTGCTCGCGCCTTACGCCAAGGGCGGCAAGATCGGCCTGTTCGGCGGCGCCGGCGTGGGCAAGACCGTGCTCATCCAGGAGCTGATCAACAACATCGCCAAGGGCCACGGCGGCGTGTCGGTCTTCGCCGGCGTGGGTGAACGCACCCGCGAAGGCAACGACCTCTACCACGAGTTCCTCGACGCCGGCGTTATCGCCAAGGACGCGGACGGCAACGCCACTTCGGAAGGTTCCAAGGTCGCTCTCGTGTTCGGCCAGATGAACGAGCCCCCGGGCGCCCGTGCCCGCGTCGCGCTTTCGGGCCTGACCATGGCCGAGTACTTCCGTGACCAGGAAGGCCAGGACGTGCTGTTCTTCGTCGACAACATCTTCCGCTTCACCCAGGCGGGCTCGGAAGTGTCGGCGCTGCTCGGCCGTATTCCCTCGGCCGTGGGCTACCAGCCGACGCTGGCCACCGACATGGGTCAGCTGCAGGAGCGCATCACCTCCACCACCAAGGGCTCGATCACCTCGGTTCAGGCGATCTACGTTCCCGCGGACGACCTTACCGACCCCGCACCGGCCACCTCGTTCGCCCACCTCGACGCGACGACCACGCTGAACCGTGCGATTTCGGAACTGGGCATCTATCCCGCAGTCGATCCGCTCGACTCGACCTCGCGCGTGCTGACGCCCGCCGTCGTCGGCCAGGAGCACTACGACACCGCCCGCCGCGTCCAGGAAACGCTGCAGAAGTACAAGTCGCTGCAGGATATCATCGCGATCCTGGGCATGGACGAGCTTTCCGAAGAGGATAAGCTCACCGTCGCCCGCGCCCGCAAGATCCAGAAGTTCCTCAGCCAGCCGTTCCACGTGGCCGAAGTCTTCACCGGCATCTCCGGCAAGTTCGTCCAGGTCGAAGACACCGTCCGTTCGTTCAAGGCAGTTGTCGACGGCGAATACGATCACCTGCCCGAAAACGCCTTCTACATGGTCGGCGGCATCGACGAGGCGATCGAAAAGGCCAAGAAGCTGGCCGAAGAGGCGTAATCCCATGGCTCTTCACTTCGAACTCGTCACCCCCGCCAAGCTGGTCCGCAGCGAGGACGTCCACATGGTGGTCGTCCCCGGCTCCGAGGGCGAGTTCGGCGTGCTGCAGGGCCACGCGCCCTTCATGTCGACGATCCGCGACGGCGCCCTGAAGGTCTACAGAACCGAGAACGGCGCGCCCGAGGAAATCCAGATCCAGGGCGGCTTCGCCGAAGTCGGCGCCAACGGGCTGACCGTTCTGGCAGAACACGTCGAGGGCTGATCTTCGGCCTCAGACGCGATACGAAAGAGGGCGTGCCGAGCGATCGGCGCGCCCTCTTTCGTATCGCGTGACAGCATTAGATCGGGATCGACAGATCAAGGAAGCCGCTACGGCGGAAAAGGTGATCCAATGGTCCGATCCTGGATAAAGTGTTGCGAAACCCGGAATGCAGCCACCGCGAGGCCTAGAGCCAAGAGCCCCCCGATTCCAGCCGCGCCCCAAGGCCATCCCAGATCACCGAGGGCGAGCAGGAAGAGAAGCGCGAAAGTATTGGTCGCCCCATGCATGATGCCGGCAGGCCAAACCGAGCCGCTCCGATCGCGCACCACGGTCAACAGACAAGCCGACAGCATCGTATAGAACGGAAAGACCACCAGACCGGCGATCGGGTTGTTTGGATAGTTCAGGCCATAGAGATATATCATGGGCCAGTGCCACACACCCCAAACCAGGCCAGTCCCCAGCGCCGTCCGCCAGAAGCCGTAGGGCCGCAGCAAGTCGTAGAGATAGCCGCGCCAGCCGAGTTCTTCGGTCAAACTGCAGAGTATCGCGTTCTGAAGCAAGCCCAGGGCCAGCACGCCCCCAAGAGCCGGCAGCGCCCCATCAATCGGATGGCCCAGCGTTCTTGCCAACTCGATCGCCATGGCATCCATCGTGGCGAAGCGATGCGGAGAGAGCAGAGAGGTGATGGCAATGGAGGCAAGAGTCACGAACAACGGAATCAGTATCGCCCATAGCCACCAGACGTTGGGGCGAAACCTGAGTCCGAGCGCATCAATTCGACGGCCACGTTCGAACACGGCAGCGCAAAAGATAGCCGACAATCCGGGGCCCGCTACATAGACCAATGTAAGAAGGCCACCGTCGGCGAGAGTGCGATGTCCGGAAAGCCAACTGCCGATCAATGCCGACCAGCTTATGGCAAACACCAGACCGATGAAAACGGCGCACTTGGTCCTTGTCATCATTCTTCCGGCCCCCGCAATCCCGTTTCGCAGACTTACCATCCAGCTTGCCGTCACCCTTACCGCCGCCCGGCCGTCCGCGCATGGAAGTCCGGCGGCTTGCCCGCGATCCACGTCAGAAATTTCGCCACCGCCGGGTGGTCGCGCAACGACTCCACTTCCCCGTTCCGCGCAAGTTCGGCATTGCTGAAATTGGCATGGATCGCGCGGTGGCAAATCGGATGCAGCGGCACCGTTTCGCGCCCGCCGCGGCTTTTCGGCACCGGATGATGCCATTCGACGCGCTGCCCCAAAGGCCGGCGGCAGAGCCGGCAATCCCCGCTATCCCGCTCATTTCCGGCGTTGTCGCGCATTAGGAAGTTATCAAATTTTCAACCTTATTATTCAATGAGGAAAAGTGGCATGCGGCTTTCTCTTTCCGCATGCGAACGGGGTTGGAAAAACGATGAGCGCATTCGGCCGCCGCAACGGCATTGGGGGGATGGGACCGGGAGCCCGTCCGGCTTTCGGTGTCGCCCGCCCCATGAAGTCGAGCCCCGAAGGCGTTCGCCCTCCCAACGAACCGGCCCCTGTCGAGGACATCAGCGCACGCGCGCCCGATCTCAACAAGGGCGACGCGATGGCGCGTCTGGCCGATCGCGCCAATGCCGCCACCGAAGCGAATACCTATGACCATTCGGGCTTCGAAGCTTCGATCCACAAGATCAAGGAGCAGGTGCTGCCCCGCCTGCTCGAACGCATCGACCCGGAAGCCGCGGCGACGCTGACCAAGGACGAGCTGTCCGAGGAATTCCGTCCGATCATCATGGAAGTGCTGGCCGACCTCAAGGTCACCTTCAACCGCCGCGAGCAGTTCGCTCTCGAAAAAGTGCTGATCGACGAGCTTCTCGGCTTCGGCCCGCTGGAAGAACTGCTGAACGACCCCGACGTGTCGGACATCATGGTCAACGGCCCCGAACAGACCTACATCGAAAAGAAGGGCAAGCTCCAGCTCGCGCCGATCCGCTTTCGCGACGAGAGCCACCTGTTCCAGATTGCCCAGCGCATCGTCAACCAGGTCGGCCGCCGCGTCGATCAGACCACCCCTCTGGCCGACGCCCGCCTGAAGGACGGCAGCCGCGTCAACGTGATCGTGCCGCCGCTCTCGCTGCGCGGCACCGCCATCTCGATCCGCAAGTTCTCCGAAAAGCCGATCACCATCGACATGCTGGCGGGCTTCGGCTCGATGAGCGACAAGATGGCGATCGCGCTGAAGATCGCCGGCGCCTGCCGCATGAACATCGTCATCTCGGGCGGCACCGGCTCGGGCAAGACGACCATGCTCAATGCCCTGTCGAAGATGATCGACCCCGGCGAACGCGTGCTGACGATCGAGGACGCGGCCGAACTTCGCCTGCAACAGCCACATTGGCTGCCGCTGGAAACCCGCCCGCCGAACCTGGAAGGCCAGGGCGCGATCACCATCGGCGACCTCGTGAAGAACGCGCTGCGCATGCGTCCCGACCGCATCATCCTGGGCGAGATCCGCGGCGCGGAATGTTTCGACCTGCTCGCCGCGATGAACACCGGCCACGATGGATCGATGTGCACGCTTCACGCCAACAGCCCGCGCGAATGCCTGGGCCGTATGGAAAACATGATCCTGATGGGCGACATCAAGATTCCCAAGGAAGCCATCAGCCGCCAGATCGCCGAATCGGTGGACCTCATCGTGCAGGTGAAGCGCCTGCGCGACGGTTCGCGCCGCACGACCAACATCACCGAAGTGATCGGCATGGAAGGCGACGTGATAGTGACGCAGGAGCTCTTCAAGTTCGAATATCTGGACGAGAGCGAAGACGGCAAGATCATCGGTGAATTCCGGAGTTCGGGCCTGCGCCCCTACACGCTGGAAAAGGCCCGCCAGTTCGGCTTCGACCAGGCATATCTCGAAGCCTGTCTCTGACATCAATTACATCGCTCTCCCCATCCGCGACGCGGAGCGGGGGTATCGAAGCGGCGCATCTTCGCCGCGAACGCCCCTTCCGGAGTTGACGCCGGACGCGCAGCGAATCCCTGTGACCTTCCAGCGCCTCCGATCCCCGCAACCTGCGCCCGGTCGATCTGCCCCAGAAGCCGCAAAAGCGCAGAATTGTCTGCCTTGCGAACGGTCGCGACGTGCTTTCCGCCGTAAAGCATCGGCTTGAGAAGGCCCATGTAGGCACGCTGGACCAGTTCCTCGGCTGTGACCTTCCGCCGGGCAGCCATGCCCCGTCCCATCACTGCGTCCCATGCTGCGGCGAAGCTCTGCGCCCCGGCCCGCCGCCGCAACCGATAGGCGGTCTCGCGCGCCATGTTGACGCGCCGCGCCGCCGCGCTGACCGACCGCGTTTCCGCCAGCGCGCCAAGAAACGCCGCCTGCCGGGCGGGCGACCATCCGTCACCCCGCACGCGCAGCGGCACGGGTACGAAAGCTGGAACACGACGATGGACGGGGCGGCGGCGCGCGATGCGTGGATATGTCTTCATCCCGCAGGTTAGGTCAGATTTACGCCATGTAGGACAGCGTTTCGTGGAATCCGCGACAATGCGGACTAGCGCACCGCCACCGAACGGTTACGTTCGCCATCCACAACAAGGGAGAGCGAAAGCCATGTTCGTGAAGTTCATCAGTGCAGACCGGGTCGCAACGGCAGTGAACGCCACGCAAGTGACATTCATCTCTTCCGTCACGGATGGCACCCGCATCCGCTTTGGCGAAGGCCGCAGCATCACCGTGATCGAGCCGATGGACGAAGTAATCGACAGGCTCAATCGAACGGCCGGCCTACCGCAAGTCTGAGGGGGCCGCCAATGGCCCGGCCATCGCGGGCGAAGATTGGCAACCGCGCGCAAGTCCATCTCGCGGTGCAGATCGTCACGGCCTGCTTCATCTCTTATGCGGGCGGCATCGCGCTGGGGCTGGAGCAGACGCAATGGGCCGTGCTGACGTCGATCATCGTCCTGCAGGCCAGCGTCGGCGCATCGATCAAGGCGATGATCGACCGTTTCGTCGGCTCGCTCGGCGGGGCTATCGTCGGCGTCGCCATATCGGTCGGGCTGCACCATTTCGGCTTCACCTCTCCAGGACTGGCGCTGGTTCTGGGCCTGCCGCCGCTTATCCTGCTGGCCGCAGTCAAGCCCGCCTACCGCGTGACGCCGATCACCTTCATCATCCTGATCCTCACGCCGAACCTGCAGGAGATGGGGCCGGTCGCCTCCGCCTACGAACGGATGCTGGAAATCGTCGCCGGCAGCGTCGTCGCGCTGGCGGTATCGCTGGCCGTCTTGCCCGCCAGAGCGCACGATGCTTTGGCGCGGTCGGTGTCCGACGCGCTTTCGGCAATGGCTGGCCTGATGACGGTGCTGCCGGGCGGCATGCGCGGCGAACCCGATCCCGTCGCGATAGACGCCGCGCATCGCAAGATACGCCTGGCCATCGGCAAGGCGGAAGCGGCGGCCGAAGAAGCTCTGCGCGAACGCGCGACGCACCTGACCAATGCCGTCGATCCCCTGCCCGTATGCCGCACCTTGCGCCGCCTGCGGCACGACATCGCGATCCTCGGCCGGACGATGCTCGCGCCGTTGCCCGATAGCGTCCAGCCCGCCGTGCTTTCACCTGTAGAAGATGTCTGCGGCACGATATCGGCCTTCTTCACCGCCAGCGCAGCGGCCTTCGCAGCTCGGCGCCTCTCACCCGATCTGGCTGCGGTCGATGCCAGCTTCGTCGCACAGGCGGCGGCGGTGAAGGCGATCCGCGAACGGGGCCTCGCCCGCTCGCTGGCCGACGACGATCTCGCCCGGCTATTCGGCCTCGGCTTCGCGTTGGAACAGATGCACCGCGACCTGCAGGATCTTATGGAACGATGCGAAGAACTTGCCCGAATATCGGAGCATGGTGGCGGGAGCGCCCCGGCGGAGCCGCCTAACCCGCTATCCAGTCCCTGATCGTCAGCCCAAGCAGGATGCACGCCGCGAACAGCGCAAAGAAGAATACGCCGGTCCAGGGCATGAAGCCGACCGCATCGGGATCGCTGCGGCGAATGCGGCGACGGTCGCCAAGCCATGCGGCCACCGCCAACATCAGAGCCGCAAGGCCGAAGGATCCCAGCGTGAAGGCGGATTCGGACATGGCCGCCCCTTGCCTCAAATCGCGCGCCGGTTAAAGCGCCCGCGTGGATCACGTGCAGCGCCCCATGCTGGCCCTGGGCCTCAGGATCATGGCGGCGATGGTGTTCGCCACGTTGCTGATGCTGGTGAAATATGCGGGCGAAAGCGGGGTCTCGCTGCCCGAAATCATGTTCTGGCGGCAGGCTGTGCCGATCCCGACGATCCTCGGCTACCTCGCGCTGACCGGGGGCCTGCACCGGCTGCGCACGAAGCGGCTCGGCACCCATGCGCGCCGCGCGGGCGTGGGCATGACCAACATGGTGTTGAACTTCGGCGCGGCGATCCTGCTGCCGCTGGCGGAATCGACGACGCTGGGCTTCTCCACGCCACTCTTCGCCGTGCTGATCGCGGCGGTATGGATGCGCGAAACGGTTGGGCCGTGGCGCTGGACGGCGGTGGTGCTGGGCTTCGTCGGCGTAGCTATCATCGCGCAGCCGGGCGGGGAACCGATCTCTCCGCTCGGGGCCACGATGGGCCTCATCGCCGCGTTCCTGATCGCGGTGATCAACTACCAGATCCGCGATCTTGGCCGCACCGAGGAACCGATCTCCAGTTCATTCTGGTTCGCCGCCTTCGGCGCTCCGCTCGCGGGGCTGGCGTTGCCGTTCTTCATGACAGCGCACAGCGGCGCGCAATGGCTGGTGCTGATCGGCATCGGCCTGTGCGGCACGATCGCGCAGTTCCTGCTCGCGGCCTCGTTGCGCCATGGCGCGGTCGCCAGCGTGATCGTGATGGATTACACCGCACTGATCTGGGCCACCTTGTACGGCTGGGCGATCTGGGACCGTCTGCCCCCGGCGATGACCTGGCTGGGCGCGCCGCTTATCATCGCGGCGGGCGTGACGATCGCCTGGCGGCAGCACGTGCTGTCGAAAGCGCCGCCCCCCGCATCCAGTATCGAACTCGACTGATGGAAACCGCCGGAATGCGTGTTAATCGCAGGGAAACCGGGATTGAGGCAGGAACGCCCGATTACAGGTTTCAGGAGGGAAAACCCATGGTTCGTAAAATCATCCTTATCGCCGCCGCCTGCGGAATCGCAATCACGGCCTCGGCCTGCAATACCGTGAAGGGCGTCGGACGCGACATCGAGTCAGTCGGCGAAGCGGGCGCGCGCGCGATCTGATCTGTCGAAAAGGGCCTTCCAGCCCGGAACATCGCCGCAAACCGCGAGTTTAGCCGGCATGATCCGGGCTGCCCTTCGATGCGCGGCCGCAAGCTGGAAGGACCGTCATGCTCAGGAAAGCCATCATCGCCCTTGCCGCAGGCGCAATCGCGCTCACCGCCTCGGCCTGCAACACCGTTAAGGGCGCGGGCCGGGACATCGAATCCGTCGGACAGGCCGGCGACGACGCGATCAACAAGTAGAGGCGTCGCCTTTCCACACCAGCACCGGCTTGCGCGCGGCCAGCGTCTCGTCCAGGCGGCGGCGCGGTGCGAGGACCGGCGCGGACTTCAGACCATCGTCACCGGATCGGGCCCGCTCTGCCAGGCTGCGCAGCGATCCGATGAAACGATCCAGCCCGGCGCGGCTCTCGGTCTCGGTCGGCTCGACCAGCATCGATCCGTGGACGACGAGCGGAAAATAGACCGTCATCGGGTGGAAGCCCTCGTCGATCAATCCTTTGGCAACGTCGAGCGTGGAGAAACCCTCGGCGAAACCGGCGTCGCTGAACAGCGCTTCGTGCATGCAGGGACCGCTCGACCCGTAAGGGGCGTCCAGCACGTCGGACAAGCTGCGCAGCACGTAGTTCGCGTTCAGCACTGCGTCCTCGGCCACTTGCCGCAGACCGTCCGCACCATGGCTGAGGATATAAGTCAATGCGCGGGTGAACATGCCCATCTGGCCGTGGAACGCCGCCATGCGGCCGAAGCCCTGCGGATGCTCGCTCGCGCCGTCCTCTTCCTCGACAAGCTGATAGACACCCTCGGCGTCACGCTTGACGAAAGGCAGCGGCGCGAAAGGCGTGAGCGCTTCCGACAGCACCACAGGCCCCGAACCCGGCCCGCCGCCGCCGTGCGGGGTGGAGAAGGTCTTGTGCAGGTTGATGTGCATGGCGTCGATGCCAAGGTCGCCGGGGCGTACCTTGCCGACGATGGCGTTGAAGTTCGCGCCGTCGCAATAGACATAACCGCCGACCGCGTGGACCGCGTCACCGATCGCCCTCATATCGCGCTCGAACAGGCCACAAGTGTTGGGATTGGTGATCATCACCCCCGCCACGTCCGGCCCCAGCCGCGCCTTCAGGGCCTCCAGATCGACGCGGCCATCGGCGGTCGCGGGAATGCTCTCCACGCGATAGCCCGCGAAGGCGGCGGTAGCGGGATTGGTGCCGTGAGCGCTTTCAGGCACCAGCACGACCTCGCGCACATCGCCCCTGGCCTCATGGGCGGCGCGGATGCAGAGCAGTCCGCAAAGCTCGCCATGCGCGCCCGCCTTGGGCGACATCGCCACCGAATCCATGCCGGTCAGCGTCACCAGCCAGTCGGCGAGTTGGCCGATCACCTCATAGGCTCCGCGTACCGTCTGCTGCGGCTGGAGCGGATGGACGTCGGCAAAGCCGGGCAGGCGCGCCATCTTCTCGTTGAGACGCGGGTTATGCTTCATCGTACACGAGCCGAGCGGGAACGGCCCGAGATCGATCGCATAGTTCTGCCGCGACAGGCGGGTATAGTGGCGCACCGTCTCGGGCTCGGTCAGGCCCGGCAGAGCCGGCGCCTGCTTGCGCAGGAAGCGCGAAAGCGCAGGCAGCACCTCGCCCTGCTCTTCTTCGAAATCGACGCCGCACTTGCCGGATGCGCCCAGTTCGAAGATCAGCGCTTCCTCAAGCGCGAGACCACGATCGCCGCTGGCCGTGGGCGCGAAACTCGCGGTAGCCTCGCCCATCTCGGGGCGCCAGCCGGACTGGTTGACCGCGTTCATGCCAGCACCTCCTTCAGCGTCGCCGCCAGCGCCGCGATATCATGCTCCGTCGTGGTTTCCGTCGCCGTCACCAGCAGTCCGCGATGCAGCCCGTCCTCGCCCGGATAGAGCCGGCCGAGCGACACCCCGCCCAGCACTCCCCGATCCGCCAGTTCGCGCACGACCTCGCGCGCGTCGCGCGGCAGGACCACGGTGAACTCATTGAACCAGGCATCGTTGAGCACGCGCACACCCGGCACTGCGCCCAGCGCATCGGCCAGCTTGCGCGACCGCAAGTGATTGATCCGCGCCAGATCGGCCAGCCCTTCACCCCCCAGAAGGGTCATGTGAATACTGAAAGCTAGCGCGCAAAGTCCTGAGTTCGTGCAAATATTGCTCGTCGCCTTTTCGCGGCGGATATGCTGCTCTCGCGTCGAGAGCGTCAGCACGAAACCGCGTCGTCCCTCAGCATCCACGGTCTGCCCGCAGAGCCGGCCCGGCATCTGGCGCACGAACTTCTCGCGGCACCCGAACAGGCCAAGGTATGGCCCGCCGAAATTGAGGCCGACGCCCAGCGACTGCCCCTCGCCCACGACGATGTCGGCGCCAAGTTCGCCCGGCGCCTCGATCAGTCCGAGCGCAACCGGCTCCGTCACCACTGCGACCAGCAGCGCGCCGTGCGCCTGCGTGGCGGCGGATATCTTCGCCAGATCGGGAATGCGACCCAGCACGTCCGGGTACTGCACCACGACGCAAGCGGTTTCCGGCCCGATTGCAGCGATCACATCGCCATCGTCGGGTATCGCATCGAGACGCGGCGCCCGCGCATCGATCGCATCGCCGGTGAAACGCGCCATCGTCTCGATCGTGGCGACGTAATGCGGATGCAGCCCCCCCGAAAGCACCGCTGCCTTGCGCCGCGTCACGCGGCCCGCCATCGCCACTGCTTCCCAGCAGGCGGTCGATCCGTCGTACATCGAGGCATTAGCGACATCGGTGCCGAACAGCCGAGCGACCTGCGTCTGGAACTCGAACAGGATCTGCAGCGTACCTTGCGCGATTTCAGGCTGGTACGGCGTGTACGAAGTCAGAAACTCGCCACGCTGGATCAGGTGATCGACAGAGGCCGGGATATGATGGCGATAAGCCCCCGCCCCCAGGAAGAACGGCGCAGCGCCCGCGCTCAGGTTCTTCGCCGCCAGCGCCGTCATGTGTCGCTCGATCGCCATTTCCGGCGCATGGAACGGCAGGCCGGCGATCGGCCCGGCCAGCCGGGCTTCTTCGGGCACATCCGAAAACAGGTCATCGACCGAGGCAGCGCCGATCACGCCCAGCATGGCGGCACGGTCTTCAGTCGTCAGCGGCAGGTAGCGCATCGGGTTTCTCGTTCAGAGGGTGGCGACGTAAGCGTCGTAAGCGGCCCGGTCCATCAGCGACGACAGTTCGCCGGCATCGGAAAGCTTCACGCGGAACAGCCAGCCGCCGACTTCGGCGTCGCTGTTGACCAGCTCAGGCTGATCGGCGAGGGCTTCGTTGACGTCGGTGACGCTGCCGCTGACCGGTGAATAGACGTCGGATGCGGCCTTCACCGAATCGACGACCGAGGCGGAATCGCCTTTCTTCACGGCCTGTCCTTCGGCGGGAAGCTCAACAAAGGTGATGTCGCCGAGCTGGCCTTGCGCATAATCGGTGATGCCGACGGTGCCGATGTCGCCATCGACGTCGATCCATTCGTGATCCTCGGTGAAATAGCGGCTCATGGAAGATCTCCTCAGCGATAGTAGCGATGCGGTACGAAAGGCAGCGGAACGACGCGGGCGTTCAAGCGCCGGCCCCGGTTGTCAAGTTCCAGCGCGGTGCCGGGTGCGGCCTGCCCGGCATCGACATAGGCCATGGCGATCGGGTGCTGCAGGCTCGGCGAGAACCCGCCCGAGGTCACCACACCCACCTGACGGTCGCCGACGAACACCGCCGCACCCTCGCGCGCGGCCATGCGGCCTTCGAGCTCTAGTCCGACCCGGATTGCGGAAGCTCCATCCGCCAGCAACGACAGGATGCGCGCGGCCGCCGGAAAACCGCCCTCGCTCCGGCGGCGCTTCGATAGCGCGAAAGCAAGGCCGGCTGAAACAGGATCGGTCTCTTCGGTCAGATCATGACCGTAAAGTGGCAGACCGGCCTCCAGCCGCAGCGAATCGCGCGCGCCGAGACCTACCGGCTTCACATCCGCATCGGCCGCCAACGCATCGGCCAAGGCGGCGATATCCTCATTCCGCACCGAAATCTCGAAACCGTCCTCGCCGGTATAGCCCGAGCGGCTGACACCGAGCGGACGTCCTTGCCAGAAATAAGGCCCCGCCTGCATGAACTTCAGCGCATCGACGGCCGGAATATCCGCCAGCGCCGGCTCCAGTCCCAACCGTCCCAGCACTTCGGCCGCCTTCGGCCCCTGCAGGGCAAGCAGGCCGTGTTCGTCCAGATGATTAAGCGTGATCGTGTCGGGCAGATGCTCGCGCAGATGGCCGATGTCATCCCACTTGGTCGCACCATTGACTACCAGATAGAAGTAATCGCCGCGGTTCGTGACCATCAGGTCGTCCAGGATGCCGCCGCTTTCGGACAGTAGCAGCGAATAGCGCAGCCTGCCGGGCAGCAGAGCCGAGAAGTCGCCCGGCATCAACGCCTCCAGCGCTTCCGACGCGCCTTCGCCGCTGACGGTAAGCTGGCCCATGTGGCTGACATCGAACAGCCCCGCGTTCTCGCGGGTCCAGAGATGCTCGGCGATGATGCCCTCATACTGCACGGGCATCTGGTAGCCGGCGAACTCCACCATGCGCGCGCCGCGTGCACGGTGCCAGGCGTCCAGCGGCAACAGCAAAGGCTCCGTCGGCAGGTCGATATCGTCGAGATTGCTCGTTTCGCTCACGCAAGGCTCCGCACGGAATGGCACACCAGTCAGGTGCCCCCTCTGTCACGGAAGCCTGAGAGCTTTCCCCCGGAAGATCCGGAGTTACCCCTTCGGCGGCCCCACCGTGAGGAGGAGCACTTTCCAGAGCATCGCTATCGACCCACGCGGTCCTTGGTGCCTGAGAGATTCCGGGGCGGTTGCTCCTTCGGCGCCCGGCGATCCGCACAGTGACGAATCATCGGGGCTCTCCCGCGCGATCAGCGATGACCCGTGCAATGGCGGCAGCGCGGCATCGAGTCAATCACGGCGGCCGGTGGCAGCCGCACGTTATCCCCCAGCCCGACGGATCGCATAATGCAGCGCGTCATGCTCATGGACGAAACGGCCGCGCACTTTCTCTCCAGCCAGGGCAAAGATCGCCTGTGCCAGCGTGTCCGCCGTGATCGATCGGAAGCGGCGGAGGCGGCCCTGCAGGAAGATGTCCGCCACCGGCGCAAGCAGGCTCGCGACGCGTTCCGCTGGCCGCATTTCAGAGCGTGGTCCGCGCAACAGGCCCGGACGCAGGATGTCCAGCCGCTTCAGTCCGATCTTGCCCAGCGCATATTCCATCTCGCCCTTGACCCGCAGGTAGAAATGGCGGCTGCGTATGTCCGCGCCGACCGAGGACACGACGATCATATGATCGATGCCCGCCGCCTTTGCCGCATGGGCGCAGGCCAAGACGAGATCGTGATCTACCGCACGAAACACGGCTTCGTCGCCGCCCGCCTTGCGCCGCGTGGTTCCCAGCGCGCAGACCAGTACCTTGGCGTTAGCGGCGGCGATCGCGTCCGGCCAGGATTCGGGATCGGCGAGCAGCATCTCCATCCGCGCGCCATGGGGCAGCGCCATTTCCCGCCGCGCAACGCCGATCAGGCGAAAACCGGACCGGCTGACGGCCTGCTCTATCAGGCGCGAGCCGACGAGGCCGGTGGCGCCGACGAGACAGATACGCTTTGGCCGGGACATATTCATGAGGCAGGTCAGACGTTGCGCAGCCCTTCCGGGGTGCTTCCATATATCTCGGCATGGCGGGAAATCGCGAAGCGATCCGTCATGCCGGCGATGTAGTCCGCGATATGGCGGCTGCGCGCCGGCTCCGCATCAGGGAGGCGCGCGAACCATTCGCCCATCAGCGAAGGCGTGGCCGAATAAGCGGCGAACAGCTCCGCCGTCACCCTCTGCGCCCGCTCGGCGGTAGCCATCTGCTCGGGGTGATAATAGAGCCGGTCGTACATGAAGCGCTTGAAGCGACGTTCCTGCTCGGCGAGCGGGGGAGAGAACGCGCCGGTGGCACGGCCGGCGGCGCGGACCTCCGCAACCGACGCCATGCCCTGTGCGCGGGCTTGCGTTTCCGCAATCACGTCGTTGACCATCATGCCGATCTGGGTGCGCACCAGTTCGCGCAACTGGCGGTCCCGGGGGGCATGGGGATGCCGCCGTTCGACCTCGCGCCAGTGGTCCGCCACGAAATCCTGTTCGAGCAATTCGTCCAGCGTCAGGAAACCGGCCCGAAGACCGTCGTCGATGTCATGGTTGTCATAGGCGATGTCGTCGGAAATCGCCGCGACCTGCGCTTCGAGCGAAGGCCAGGTCGCAAGATCGAGCGGATAGGCGGCGTCCAGCTCCGCCAGCGCCCAGTTCGGTTCGGCGACCGGACCGTTGTGCTTGGCGACACCTTCCAGCATTTCCCAAGTCAGGTTCAGCCCATCATGCTCGCAATAAGGGGATTCTAAGCGCATCAAGGTCCGCAGGCACTGCGCGTTGTGGTCGAACCCGCCGAAATCCTGCAAGGCGGCGTTCAGCGCTTCCTCTCCAGCATGGCCGAATGGCGGGTGGCCGATGTCATGCGCCAGCGCCAGCGCCTCGGTCAGATCCTCGTCCAGCCCCAGCGCGCGGGCAATTACGCGGGCGATCTGCGCGACTTCCAGGCTGTGCGTCAGGCGGACGCGATAGTGGTCGCCGTCGGGCGCGACGAAGACCTGCGTCTTGTAGCGCAACCGGCGGAACGCGATCGAATGGATGATGCGGTCGCGGTCGCGCTGGTAATCGCTGCGCGGCCCGCGTGCGACCGCTCCCTCCAGAGCGAATTCGCGCCCGCGCGACAGGCTGGGATCGCAGGCATATGGAGCGCGGGCGATATCCAAATCCCGTCAGCCCAATATCCATCCGACCGCCGCATCCGCATGAATGCGGGTGCAATCGTAGATCGGCAGCACGTTGGCATCGACATCCACCACCATTTCCAGTTCGGTGCAGCCGAGTACGATCGCCTGGGCGCCGTCCTGTTCCAGGTTGGTGATGATCGTCTTGAGCTCGCGTTCGGCCTGGCGGCTCGCCTTTCCAAGCAGCAGCTCGTCGTAGATGATCCGGTCGAGCGTATCAACGAAACCCATCTCGGGCGGCAGCAGTTCGATGTCGTGCGCAATCAGCTTCTGACGGTAGAAGCTTTCCACCATGACGTTCCGCGTGCCCAGCAGCGCCGCCTTGCGCACGCCATCCTTCGCCATGCGCGCGCCGACACATTCGGCGATGTGGAACACGGGCACGGAGACGCGCGCGGAAACCGCATCAAAGACCTTGTGCATCGAATTGGCGCCGATGAAGATCGCGGTGGCGCCCGCCGTTTCCAGCCTATGCGCGGATTCCGCCAGAACCTCGCTCGCCCGCTTCCAGTCTTCGGCGCTGGAAAGACGGACCAGTTGCGAGAAATCCAGGCTTTCAATCAGCAAAGGCGCGCTGGCCTGCTTGCCCGCGCTGGCCTGGACGCCCCGGTTGATATGTTCGTAATAGGTGCGGGTCGAATACCAGCTCATCCCGCCGATCAGGCCGATTTTCCGCAAGATGCGTTCCTTTCGAGGAGTCCCGTTGCCCGCAGGGGCCTAACGCATGTGCGGCGAGGCCGCCAGCCTAGTGAGCAAGCCCCGACGTGCACAAGGCGGCGGAGCTGGCCGTGACCGTGATTGTTTCCATGTCGCCCACGCGGCGTACCGCCGAGAGATAATCGGTGACGCTGCGCTTTTCGCCCTTCAGCGCCTCGAGCCGGCGCAACTGCGCAATGGTCAGGCGATCGACCATGCGGCGCGCCATGCAGTCCGCATCGCGTTCTCCGAGTCCGGCTTCGACCAGCGCGCCGCGCACGCGATGCTCGGCGATCTTTTCCGCGCAACCACTCGCCGTCAACGCAATCAGCGCCAGTGCGACGCGCATTCGCCGCATGTCAGCTCGCGATCAGCACGACGACCCCGGCGGTGATGATGGCGATGACGATCGATCCCCACTTCGCCTTGCTGATGAACCCTTCGTAGGTTTCGCGCGCGGCGCGCATATCGTTACCGGAAGCCATGGTCTTTCCTCTTGGGTGACTGAAACTGGCTTCCGCCTCTATCGCCGGCTTGCCCAAGGCTCAAGTGGTTAGCCTTAATCCGCTCTTTACCTGAACGCTGTATGCGGGAATCTCTCAAGGGGTGGATGGCGCGGACGAGCCATGGCGGATTTCGAGCAGAGACTGCTCATGCTGATTGACGATGAGCCGGCGCAATGCCGGCT
>DASWWL010000134.1:0-10920 GCA_036400975.1 Novosphingobium sp.
GAAACCTCGGTCGGATCGTGATTGAACGTCGCCGACAGCGCCTTGAAGGCGAAGCGGGTTGAAATGCCCTCCATGCCCTCATCGACGCCGGCCGCGTCCTTGTATTCCTGCATCGACTTCGCGCGCGGATCGACCTCGCGCAGGCTTTCGCCGTCGTAGACGCGCATCTTCGAATAGGCGTTGGAGTTCTCGTGCTCGCGCAGCCGCGTGAGCACCGAGAAGCGCGCCAGCATGTCGAGCGTGCCGGGCGCGCAAGGCGCCGAGGACAGCTCGGATCCGGAGATCAGCTTCTCGTAGATCTGCCTCTCCTCCGTCGCGCGCAGGCAGTACGGAACCTTGATCACATAGATGCGGTCGATGAAGGCTTCGTTGTTCTTGTTGTTCTTGAAGTTCGCCCACTCGCTCTCGTTCGAGTGTGCCATGACGATGCCGGTGAAAGGGATCGCGCCGATGTTCTCGGTGCCGATGTAGTTGCCTTCCTGCGTCGCCGTCAGCAACGGATGGAGCATCTTGATCGGCGCCTTGAACATCTCGACGAATTCGAGAATGCCCTGGTTTGCGCGATTGAGGCCGCCCGAATAGCTGTAGGCATCGGGATCGTTCTGCGACAACATCTCCAGCTTGCGGATATCGACCTTGCCGACCAGCGAGGAGATGTCCTGGTTGTTCTCGTCACCCGGCTCGGTCTTCGCGATGGCGGTCTGATGGATGCGCGACGGCATCAGGCGCACGACCTTGAAGCGCGAGATGTCGCCCTTGAACTCATCGAGCCGCTTGCGGCACCATGGACTGATAAGGCTGGAAAGTCGGCGGCGCGGAATACCGAACTTGTCCTCGATCGTCGAGCCGTCGATTTCCGGATCGAAGAGGGCCAGCGGGCTTTCGAAAACCGGGCTGATCTCTTCACCGGCCTTAAGAACGTAGATGGGATACATTTCCATCAACGCCTTCAGACGCTCCGCCAGGGAAGACTTGCCGCCGCCGACAGGTCCGAGCAGGTATAGAATCTGCTTGCGTTCCTCGAGCCCCTGCGACGCGTGCCGCAGGAAGCTGACGATGCGCTCGATCGTTTCTTCCATGCCATAGAATTCGGCGAAGCTGGGATAGAGCCGGATCGTCCGGTTCATGAAGATACGGCCAAGACGCTGATCGTGTGAGGTATCAACGACGCTGGGTTCGCCGATCGCCGCCAGCAGCCTTTCGGCGGCGCTGGCATACATCATCGGGTCGGCGCGGCATTCTCGCAAGTAATCTTCCAGCGGCATTTCCACCTGCCGCCGCGATTCATAATTGCGGGCGAAATCGGAAAACAGATCGCTGGACGGCACCTACCACTCCTGTCGCAAGTGAACCTGCCAACAATGTAAGTGATCCCCCCACTGCAAACCAGCAGCGATGCAGAACATTTTTTACACAGGCATTACAGCAACACCCCTTGCGCCATTGACAGCGAGGGGCGCGGCGAGAAACTGGGATCAAATCGGATTTTATGAAGAGGATGACCATGGGCACCCAGGCACAAAAGCTTCGCGCGCTGTTGAACAGCGGGGAACATTTCGTGGCGGCGGACTGTTACAGCGCGCTCACGGCCCGGATTGTCGAGCACGTAGGCTTCCAGGCGTGCTATGCGGGCGGCCATGCCTGCGGTGCGTTCCACTATGCCGTGCCGGACTACGGCCTCTATTCGCAGGCCGAGCACGTCGAGATCTGCGGCCGCATCGCCGACGCCATCAACATCCCGCTGATCGCCGACGCCGATACCCTGGGCGACACGATCGCCGAAGCCTACCACTACACCAAACGCTACGAGCAGGCGGGGATCGCCGGCATCCACATCGAGGACGAGGTCAACCCGCGCCATTCGGACTTCATCAACGGCCTCGTGCCGATCGCAGAGATGCAGGCGCGGATCGAAACCAGCGCCAAGGCGCGCAGCGACGACGCCTTCGTCATCATCGCCCGCTGCGACGAATTTTACTGGCAAGTCCACAAGGGCATTCGCGAAGGAAAGGTCGAGGAAGCGATCAAGCGGGGCAAGGCCTATGCCGAAGCCGGCGCCGACGTCCTGATGTTTCCCATCGCCACCGCCGAGCAGCACAAAATCCTGATCGAGGAACTGCCGATCCCCGTCTGCGTGATCGGCGCCACCGTACCCGGCGTCTCGTTCACACTCAACGCCGGCTGGGGCTGGCTGGGCGCCGCGCAGCTGCATCTGGAACGCGCGAAAACGCTGATGGAGACGGGCTCGATCACGGTCGATCCGAACCTGGAGCACAAGCGCGAACTGATCGACCAGGTACTCTACGACGATATCATTGCCGATTGGGCGAAGAAGACGGGCCGCCCAGTCTGGTAACGGCCTGGCGGAATCGCCGGAACGCCTCCGAGCGCCCCGGCGCCGTCATCCCACGCGGTCGCACTCCACGATCGCACCGTGCATTTCGTAAGTGTTGAAGTTCCAGCCCGGCGTCGGCGGCTTGGCCAACCGGATGCCCGGCACCCGCAACAGCGCGTCGAGGAAAACGCGCGTCTCGTGCAGCGCCACCTGAGCTCCGGGGCAGCGATGCGGGCCGTCGCCGAAGCTCATCCACGAGCTTGTCATGCGCTGCTTGCGGCCGCGATCGGGGTCGATCTCGTATGGATTGGGGCCAACCACCGTCTCATCGAGATTGGCCGATCGCAGACCTATCGCGTAAAGCTCGCCCTTCTTGATCGTTTCGCCGTTGCTGCTGGTGAAATCCTCGATGGCCCGGCGCTGGAGGTACGTCACGACCGGATCGATCCGCAGCAGCTCGTCAAGGATGGCGAACTGCATTTCCTCGCCGCCGGTCAGGAACTTCTCCCGCAAGTCGTCGTGCTCGAACAAGTGCCAGGCGACCATGACGATAAACTCGCGCGTCGTCAGCATGCCGGCCGAACCGTAAGTGATGCACTCGGCCAGGATCGCTTCGCGCGGATAACCTTCCTCGATGATCAGCGAAAGCACATCGTCCTGCTTGTGCTTGCGGCGCGCCTTCACCGCGGGGCGCACGTCCATGAAGTAGAACCACTGCTGGCGCAGCTTCTTGCGCCAGGGAACCATGTCGTTGAAAGACTTGCGGATGCGCTGCGCACACTTGTACGGATCGCTGTTGGTGATGCCGACGATCATCGAGGCGACGTCGCAGGCGAGTTCGAAGCTCAGCAGATCGAGTTGCTCGCTCCCGCTCTTCTGCAACCGCGCGATCAGCTTGCGCGTCGAGGACTCCATGGTGGAGCGATAGCGCTCCTTCATCGCCTTGGGCGTAAAGAAACGCGCGATCTGGCCGCGCCGTTTCTTGTGCAGTTCGCCGTCGAGAAAGGATACGGGCAGGAAGGCTTCGCGATGACGCGATACTTCCTCCGATCCGCGCCCGGCCTGCTTCACTTGCGTGCTGCGCAGGATTTCCCGGCCGAACTCGAACGTCTTGGCGAGCTTCGAACCCGGTTTGACCGGGGCGACCGCAGCGGCAAGCGCGGCGGTCTTGCTTTGACTGGCACCCACGCCCAAGTCTGACGCGGTGAGGGTATTACCCATAGCGAGCGATCCTTCCCAACAGGTTCCTTAGATTTTGGGAAGGATCATCAGCCGCGCCAAGATGCCGGTCAAGCACAGCGGCAAGACACGTTTCTCAGTATCCGGCCTTCCTGACCAGCGCCTCGCTCTCGACCCAGAGCCGTTCGGACAGCGCCTCGTCATCGGCCAGCGGCGAAGCCGGGCTGTCGGTCCGCTCCTTGTAATAACGCCCGTTGGCCTTGCCCGGCTCGTCGGCCATGGCGAGCCAGATCAACGTATCCGCGCCTTCGGAGGCGGTGATAAGTTCAGGCGAGGCCGACATGTGGGCCTGGAGCTGCGGCGAACCATGGGCCGCGAAATTGCTGGCGACCACGCCGGGATGCATCGCATGACTGACGATCCCCTCGCCGCCCAGCCGCTTCGCCAGCGCGCGGGTGAACAGCACGTTACACAGCTTGACCCGCTCGTAGGCACCAACCGTGGTCCAATCGTTCAGCATCTGCAGGTCATCCCAGTCTATACCGGGACAATTGGCATGACCTCGCGACGATACGTTGATGATGCGGACGTCGCCCGGCTTACCGTCCGCTGCCGCCTTCCGCAGCAGCGGCAGCAACCGCCCGGTAAGCAGGAAATGGCCGAGATGATTGCCGGCGAACGTCACCTCATTGCCTTCGGCGGTGATTTCCTGCCTGTCGCGTAGGCCGCCGGCGTTGTTGAGCAGGACATCGACCCGGTCGGTAAGGACGGCGATGTCGTCCGCCATGCGCGCGGTGTCCGACAGGAGCGAAAGGTCTGCGCGAACCATATCGACCCTGCCGCCATGCGCCGCGGCGGCTTCGATTTCCGCCTTCGCCTCCGCGCTGCGGCCCGCGTCGCGGCCATGCGCGATGACATGCCAGCCCTCTGCGGCAAGCGCCTTGGCGGCTTCCTTGCCGATACCGGAGCTTGCCCCCGTCACGACCGCGACCCGGCCCTTTGCTTCACCCATCAATCCATCTCCTCGTATAATCGACATCAGCGCCGCAGGACACCGCGCAGGAACAGTCCCACGGAAAAGCGAATGCGTTCCTCGATCTCCTCGGGCCCCAGTATCCTGCCCAGCAGTACGGTGCGCACCGGCACGCCCACCACCATGTTCATCAGCGCCCGCGCAGCTGCGCGTGGCTCTTCGATGTCGGTCACGCCCATGGCGTTATGCCGTTCGAGCAATTCCGCGACATAATCGAGCGCGGGATTGCTGATGCGGCCATAGGCGGCATGAACGATCTCCGGAAACCGGTAGCTTTCGGTATGGAGGAACCGCTGAAAGCGAAGGCCGGTAGGCGTCATCACATTGGCGATGCGAAAGCGCGCAACCTCAATCAGCAGCGTTTCCAGATCCTCCCCGCTTTCCAGATCGAGATCGGGCACCGGCGAGGCCACATGCCGGAGCGCATGCTCGATCGTCGCCTCGAACAACTCGCGCTTGTCGGCATAGCGGGCATAAACGGTGCGCCGCGTCGTTCCGGCGGCGGCGGCAAGGTCGCGGATCGTCGTATTGTCATACCCCCGCTCGACGAACAGTTCGAGCGCATGATCGAGCAAGGCGCGGTCCCGCTGCTCGACCTGATCGCGCGTGGGCCTGCCACGCCGGACCTTCTCCGCAAGCTCCATGCCTGGCGCTCCCCCGTTCGCCGCACCGGATTATCGCTTGCGCGGGGTTTGGCTTCATGGATAAATATACACAGGCGTAATCATTATGCCAGCCGCGCTGGCCATTTCCTCGGCGGCGACAATAACGATCAGATGGGAGAAAATGCGATGCTGGACGCCGTGGAAAAGCTCAAGCGGGTGATAGACGACGACAATCGCTACGAGATTCCTCAGTCCGACGTTGCCGAACTGCAAATCCAGGCCGCGAACGAACTGTTCCAGGACCGTGTCCGCAAGATCAAGTTCCTGCGCCACCGCGCCGAGGAAGTAGGCGTCACCGAAGTGCGCGAACGTGCCGATCTCGTCGGCCTGCTTTTTGCCCACACGACCTACAAGAGCTATCCCGAAAGCTGGCTGACCGACGAGAAATGGCCACTGCTCTCGAAGTGGGTCGATACGATGTCGACGCATCGGGTGGAAGGAATCGACTTCGACGGCATCGAGAATATCGACGGCTGGATCGATCGCATGGCGGCCGGGGGACATTACTTGTCCTGCTCCAGCGGCACCACCGGCAAGTCGGCCGTGCTCAACGCATCGGCCGCCGATATGGAGCGCGCAAAGAAGAATATGCTCGTCGCGATCTGCTGGGGGGCGGGAGTCGAACCCAGGCAGGAATACCTTCAGTTCAGCGCCGCCGCCGTGGCGCAAACGCCGCGCAACATGATCACCGGCAGGGTGATGCAGGACGCCTTCATCCGCACCGACGTGAAGCCCTTCAAATCGCCCATCCCACCGATCACGCTGGGCGGCATCACCGGCATGGTCGCGTTGCGCAAGCGGGTCGCCGATGGCGTCGCGACGCCGCAGGAAATCGCCGAATACGAAAAGACCTCCGCCGAGCGCGCCGCCGCGATCGAGGGCTCGACCGAAGTGATCGCCAGGGCCATGATCGAGGCCCGCAAGGAGAAGATCTTCGTCTCCGGCATGTGGGGCCGTCTCTACGAAGTCGCCGAGGCCGTGCGGAACATGGGCTACAGCGGCAAGGACTTCAATCCGGACAACTTCTTCTTCTCGGCGGGAGGCCTCAAGGGCGCGAAAGTGCCGCCGAACTATCGCGAATACGTGTTCGAGACGTTCAACATCCGTCCCGAACGGGTCGCGCAAAACTATTCGATGCAGGAAATCGCGACAGCGATGCCGCGCTGCAGCCACAACCGCTACCATCTGCCGCCATGGCTGATGTGCCTCGTGCTGGACGAGAACGGCGAGGCGCTCGTGCCGCACAAGGGCGGAGGCGAGATCGAGGGCCGCGCCGGCTTCTTCGACCTGTCGATCGACGGCCGCTGGAACGGCGTGATCTCGGGCGACAAGATCGGCCTTACCTACGACCGCTGCGACTGCGGCAATCCCAGTCCGTCGATCCGCGACGACATCACCCGCTATGCCGACATGGCGGGCGGCGACAAGATCACCTGCGCCGGCACCGTCGACGCCTATGTAAGGGGCATCTCGTGAACGTACTCTCGCCCGAAGCGGCCAAGGCCGTCACCCCCGCCGACAATCCCGACGGTTCCATCCCGGTCGCGCACTTCATCCGTGGCAGAACCGTATGGGGCAACGACGTGCGCCACACCTCCCGCGATCTTGGCGCGGATTTCGTCACTCCGGCGATCAGCCTCGACGATCTTGCCCTTCCCCGCGCCCACAAGCCGCCGCTGCAGGACGTGAAGCTTTCGGAAATCATCGATTTCTTCGAGGAACTCGGCAAGCGGCTGCGGCTCGACGACAACGTCTATCTGCAGGAAGCACTGGAGCGCGTCGTCGTCACCAACCCGCTGCCGCGCCGCATCGTCGAGAACATGTTCAGCGGGGCCGGTGCTTTCCTCAAACCTGAATTCCTGATGGCCCAGGTCGAATCCAACTTCGCCAATCCGGCGGTGCTCGACGGCTGGGTAGAGCGCACCGACATCAACGGCAATCGCGGCGCGATCCGCGCCTGCGCGCCCCGCCTAGTCCACATGCTCGCAGGTAATTCGCCCACGGGCTGCGTCTCGTCGATCGCGCAGGGCGCGCTCGTCAAGGCGATCAACCTGTTCAAGATGCCGTCGAGCGATCCGTTCTCCTGCGTCGCGGTGCTTCGCACGATGGCCGACATCGATCCGAACCATCCCGTCGTCCAGTCGATGACCGCCGTTTACTGGCGCGGCGGCGACGAGGCGATCGAACGTACGATCTATCGCCCGCAGTATTTCGACCGCATCGTCGCCTGGGGCGGCGGTGACGCGATCAATAACGTGATCCGTTATCTCGGCCCCGGCATCCAGCTCGTTTCGTTCGACCCCAAGTCTTCGATCTCGATGATCGGCCCCGAAGGTTTCGCTTCGCAGGAAGTGATCGACGACATTGCCGAGAAGGCCGCCGCCGACATCACGATCTACAACCAGGAAGCCTGCCTAGCCAGCCGCTTCATCTTTGCGGAAGGGCCGCGCGAGGGCATCGAGAAGTTCTGCGCGAAGCTTCAGGAACGCCTCGGCGTCGATCGCGATTATGCCTCGGCGATAGCGCCGCCGCTGCCGAGCGACATCCGCGACGAGATCGAGATGATGCAGGTCATGGGCGGCGACTTCAAGGTATTCGGCAAGGCCGACGGACGCGGCATGGTAATCCTGACCGACGAGCCAGTCGGCTTCCATCCTACGGGCAAGACGTCCAACGTTGTCCATGTGGAATCGCTCAGGGACGCGATCCGTTACGTGAACGTCGCAACCCAGACGATCGGCATATATCCGAACGAGCGCAAGATGGAGATGCGCGACGATCTCGCCACCGCCGGCGCGCAGCGGGTGGTGCGGCTGGGCGGCGCGCGCAAGCACGTACTCGGCGGACCGCACGACGCGATGTACCCGTTGCAACGCTTCGTTCACTGGATGTCGGACGAGGATGCCTGAGGACTGCCGCGCGAAGACGACCGGCAGGGTCGCCTTCGCGCCACAGTCTCTGGACAAATTATCCCCGTTTTGGTGGAAACCTTGACGCACTCATCTCGGGAGCATACGCGAAACCCGACCGTACCGTATCTTACCTCAAGATAATGAGGGCAAACGGCGGGTCTCTGATTTGGTTATAGGGCAGGCTGATAGGGCCGCCTAACAGGGAGGACGTCATGAGGGCATTCAAGAAGACATTATTGCTGTCTGCGGCACTGGGTTGCGGCATCGCCGCCGTTCCGGCTTTCGCGCAAGCTGATGACGGGGCCTCCACCGGCGACATCATCGTCACCGCCCGCCGCGTCGAGGAACGCCTGCAGGACGTGCCTATCTCGATCGCCGTGTTCAACCAGGAACAGCTCAGCAATCGCAATGTCTTCAATCCCGTTGACCTCGCCACTTATACTCCCTCCCTGTCCACCAATCAGCGGTTCGGCGCGGAGCGTTCGTCGTTTGCCATTCGGGGTTTCACGCAGGAAATCGGTACGGCCCCCTCGGTTGCGGTATATTTCGCAGACGTAGTCGCTCCACGCGGTGCATCGCTTTCGACATCGGGCGGCGGGGCTGGTGCAGGCGCATTCTTCGATCTTCAGAACGTCCAGGTTCTTAAGGGACCACAAGGCACGCTATTCGGTCGGAACACTACAGGCGGCGCCATCCTGCTCGTACCCCGCAAGCCGACCGACCGGCTCGAAGGCTATGTCGAAGGTTCCATCGGCAACTACGACATGCGTCGCGTTCAGGCCGTCATCAACGTACCGCTGTCGGATACGTTCAAAGTGCGCCTGGGCATCGATCGCAACAAGCGCGATGGCTATCTGAAAAACTTTTCGGGCGTTGGCCCCGCCGATTTTAACGATACCGACTACATCGCGCTTCGCGGCAGCGTGGTAGCGAATCTGGCGCCAAATCTCGAAAACTATACCATCGTCACTTACAGCAAGTCGGATACGAATGGTAACAACTTCCAGTTGATCAACTGCAACCGGACGCCCACCAGCGGCCTCACTCCGGTCACTGCACCGCTGGCATGCGCACAGTTCGATCGCCAGCAGGCGCGGGGTCCCTACTCGGTGGAAAGCTCAATCCCCAATCCGTATCAGCATATCGAGCAATTCCAGATCATCAACACGACCACATGGGAAGCCAGCGACAATCTGACGATCAAGAACATCGCCAGCTACGCACAGTTCCGTGACTCGACCAATCAAAGCTTTCTGGGCGAAAATCTGGTTCGTCCAGGGGATACCGGCGGAGCTTACTCCTTCATCATCGTAGGCCCCGGCTTTGGTGGCAACCTGACTAACCAGGAAACCTTTACGGAGGAATTCCAACTCCAGGGTTCGACGGCAGACAACCGCTTGACTTGGCAAGCCGGCGCCTATCTCGAACTCAGCAATCCGCTTCGGCCTGCCAGCCAACGCCAGCGCACCTTCCTGCGCTGCGCCGATGCGGAAGCTCTTCGCTGCGATCCGCTCGTCCCCGCCGCACCCGGCACGGCAGTAGGCCGCATTTCCGGCAGCATCACGCTGCCAACGCAAGGCATTCGCTTCCGTAACTTCGGATTCTACGCTCAAGGCACCTACTCGATCACCGAGCAGCTACGTCTGACGGCGGGCATTCGCTACACGAACGATCGTGCGCAGGCGACGGCCGAGAACCTGACGATCGCCTTCCCGGCATCGAATTCGCCGATCATCGTTTGCCAAGCCAATCCTGACGGCCCCCGTCTTGCAAGCGTCAACGATCGCGGCGTATGCCGGCAATCCTTCACGGCCAAGTCCGAGAAACCGACCTGGCTGATTAATCTCGACTACAAGCCAACCGAAGACATCCTGCTCTATGCGAAGTACGCTCGCGGCTATCGCGCAGGCGGCGTCAACCCCAGTGCAGTCGCTTTCGAGGAATGGCAGCCGGAAAAGGTCGAGTCCTATGAAGTCGGTGCGAAGACCAGCTTTGACGGTGCGGTGCGCGGATCGTTCAACGTTGCCGGCTTCTACAACGATCTGACCAACCAGCAATTGCAGGCGACCCTGGTGGCCGCCCGTCAGGTGCAGGGCATTCTCAATGCGGGCAAATCGCGCATCTGGGGTGCCGAAGTGGAAGCCATGATCGAACCCGTTTCGGGACTGCGCTTCGAAGGCAGCTACACGTACCTGAACACTCGCGTACAGCGCATTGCCACGCCATCTCTGGTGGGAACGCCTTATACGGGGATCAACCTCACCACGTTCCAGGGCGATCCGCTGACACTGTCTCCGCGTCACAAGTTCACGATCACCGGCGCATACACGCTGCCGCTCGATGAAAGCATCGGCGACATCACTTTTGCCGCTACGTACAGCTGGACCGACAGCATGCTTGCCACGCGCGCGACGCCGCGACCGGAAAGTCAGATCCTGCCTTCGGTTGGATTGCTGAATCTCAACATCAACTGGAATTCGGTCGGCGGCTCGCCAGTGGATCTGGCCTTGTTCGCCACCAACGTAACGAAGGAGGTCGTGCGGACCTATACTGGCGCTGGCTGGAACTCAGCCGGTTTCGACGCCACCGGTCGCGCAGAACCCCGCATGTACGGCGTCCGCCTGAAGTACCGCTTCGGCAACTGATGAAATCGCCGCCGTCCTCGCGCAGCGGGGCCGGCGGCGTCCTTACGGCGCCGGATCATTGCGATCCGGCGCCGTTTCGTTTCTCTCCAGATCGGCGACAACGGTGGACGCGGCTCGCTCCACCGTTGCACATTACCCATCCTTCGGGCAG
>DASWWL010000135.1:0-15731 GCA_036400975.1 Novosphingobium sp.
ACAATGCCCAGCGCACATTCCTGCTCCGGCGCCCGACAAGTGACGTGGTCAATGCCAGCGTCTCCTACCGTGCGCCTGACGAAAAATGGTCGCTGACGGTCGGCGGAACAAACCTGACGAACGACCGCTACCTGACAACGGGTAATGCGAACATTGCCGCAGGCACGATCTATGGCACCTATAACCGCCCGGCGGAGTGGTATGCCCGTCTCGGCGTGACGTTCTGACATGCCCCGCAATATCCGTGCTGCGGTCACCCGGCAGGGAGGCCGCACCGGGATCGAGACCGTGACGATCGGGGATCCGCAACCAGACGAAGTGCTGGTCGAATTGGTCGCTACCGGCATCTGCCATACGGATATTGTCATGCGCGACGGCCTGCTCCCCGTACCCAAGCCGGTAGTGCTGGGACACGAAGGAGCAGGCCGCGTGCTTGCCATTGGCAGTGCTGTCTCCGACCTGCATCCCGGAGATCCGGTTGTCCTGAGCTTCGCCAGTTGCGGCCGATGCCGTAGCTGTGCCGACGATCAGCCCGCCTATTGCCACGATTTCTTTCCAAGCAATTTCCTGGCGGCACGACCTGACGGAACAACCGCCCTCAGCAATGCGGATGGTCCCGTCCACAGCCATGTGTTCGGCCAATCATCCTTTGCCACTCATGCGATCGTGCCCGCACGCAACGCCGTGCGCGTTCCGGACGACGTGCCGCTGGAACTGCTCGGGCCGCTGGGCTGTGGTTTCCTGACCGGCGCGGGCGCTGTGTGGAACGCGCTGAGCGTGCGGCGGGGAGATAGCATAGCCATACTGGGAGCGGGCGCAGTAGGGCTGGCCGCAATCATGGCCGCACGAATCAGCGGCGCGACGCGCATCGTCGCAGTGGATCGTTCGCACGAACGTGTCTGCCTTGCCCAAGAGCTGGGCGCGACCGAAGCACATGTCGCGAACGAGAACGACTTGGCCGGCTTCGGCATAACCGACCTCGACCACGCGCTTGACACGACCGGACATGCGCCGCTGATCGAACAGGCCATTGCGCTTCTCGCACCGCGTGGGCAGATGGGACTGCTGGCGGCTTTCGCTCCCGATACGACGATCCGCTTTGACGGTGCGCACCTGATGAGCGCCGGACGCGTAGTGCGCGGGATCGTGGAAGGCTCGTCCAATCCGATCGAGATCATACCGAAAATGTTAGAGCACTGGCGAGCCGGCCGCTTCCCCATCGAGAAGCTTATCGAATTCTTCCCCTTCGACCGGATAGAAGAAGCGATCGCCGCGGCGGAAAGTGGGCAAGCGATCAAGCCAGTTCTGAGGATGCAGTGACCATGAACGAATTTCGCCTTCTGATCGATGGAGCGCTCGTGCCTGGCGCCGCCGAGCTTCCTGTAATGAACCCGGCAACCGGACGTTCTTTCGCAAACGCCGCACGAGCGGACGCAGGGCAACTGGAACAATCCGTTGCGGCCGCCAGACGCGCTTTTCCCGCCTGGGCCGCGCTCGGCTGGAGCGCAAGGCGCCAGATGCTGGAAGCGCTGGCCGATGCCATGGAGGCGCGCTTTCAGGACTTTGCCCACCTGCTCACGCTGGAACAAGGCAAGCCACTGGATCAGGCCAGCTTCGAGGTCGGCGGCTCAATTGCGGCACTGCGCTATTTCGCGGGCCTTGAACTGCACGAGCGAATTCTGCGTGAAACGGCCGAGGAGCGGATTGTCGAGTTCCGCACGCCGCTGGGCCTTGTCGCGGCCATCACGCCATGGAACTTCCCGATCATCCTGCTGATGTTGAAGCTCGCTCCCGCGCTCATCGCTGGCAACGTGGTGATCGCCAAGCCGGCTCCTACCACGCCTCTCACCACCTTGCTGCTGGGCGAAGTGGCCGCTCCGATCCTTCCCGCCGGCGTGTTCCAGACGATCGTGGACACAAACGATCTCGGCCATCTGCTGACAGCTCATCCCGGTGTCGCCCATGTCAGCTTCACCGGATCAACCGCGACCGGCAAGAAGGTGCTGGCAAGCACGGCAGAAGGCCTCAAGCGCTCCACGCTCGAACTGGGCGGCAACGACGCAGCCCTTGTGCTGGACGATGCCGACGTCGATGCGATTGCCCCGGCTGTATTCCGCGCCGCTACGCTCAACGCCGGGCAGATCTGTCTTGCCGCCAAGCGCGTCTACGCCCCCGCCTCCCTGTACGACCGGTTATGCTCTGCCCTTGCGAACTTGGCGGCTGAAGCGATAGTCGGCGACGGTCTGGAGCACGGAACCCAGATCGGGCCGATCCAGAACCGTCTCCAGTTTGAAAAGGTACTGGGATATCTCGCGGAAGCGGAGCGGTCCGGGCGCGTACTTGCGGGCGGCAAGGCACTGAATAACGAAGGTTTCTTCGTGGCACCGACGGTAGTACGGGACCTTCCCGATGATTCCCCACTGGTTGGCGAGGAACAATTCGGACCGATCATCCCGATCCTGTCCTATGACAACCTGGACGATGCCATCGCCAGAATCAATGCGAGCGACTATGGCCTGGGCGGTACGGTATGGACATCCGATGCGACGCGCGGCGAGGCAGTCGCGCGGCGAATCGAGAGCGGCACCGTATGGGTCAATCGGCATCTAGATCTGCCTTTCGACGTTCCTTTCGGCGGCGCCAAACAATCGGGTATCGGCCGCCAGCAAGGCGTCGAAGGTCTGGAAGAATTCACCCAGGCGCGCATCGTGAACGTCAATCTGAAGGGCATATAGGCAGATAATACGGGGCTTGCGGGCTGGATCACCCGGTGAGTGACTCATAACCGATTTGTCCGGTAGCGAGACCCGCCGTGAAACCACCGTCGACCGGTAGCGTCACGCCATTGATATAACTTGCACCGTCCGTGCAAAGAAAGACCAGTGGAGCGGCCTGCTCCTCGGCCCGCGCATAGCGGTTGATTGGCTGCGTTCCGGCATCCAGCATGCCTGCAGGCGTGTTAGCCTCGAAGTGGGCCATCATCGGTGTCTGTGTCGGTCCGGGCATGATGCAATTGATGCGAATGCCATGCCCGATCAGCGAAAAGGACTGACGCATCGTCCAGATGATCAGCGCTTCCTTGGAAAAGATATAAGCGGACTCGATCTCGGCGGGATGCTCGCCACACCAGGCGAGTGCCGAATCGTAAGTCCCGTGACCGAGGAATTCCATATGCAGCGGCACGCGCATGCTCCAACCCAGCCCACCAGTCGAAGCGATGCTGGCTATCGCGGAGCCCTGCTTCATGCGGGGCACCAGCCGGTCCGTGAGATGTCGGGTGCCGATAAAGTTGACCTTCACGATATCGAGGATCGGTGCCCCCTGTGGAAGACCGGCACAGTTTAGCAATGCATCGAAGTTTCCATCCAAACTCGCCACTCCTGCATCAATTGATGCGGGGTCGCGCAAATCGACGCAGGTGAACGACGCGAGCGGCAGCGCGGATTCCTTGTAATCGAACCCGTGGACCTCGGCGCCCCTATCGAGCAGCATCCGCGCCGCTGCCTCACCCATTCCCGAAAAGCAGCCGCTGACAATCACCCGCTTGCCTTCGAATTCCCTCCCGCTTTCCATCATCGCGTACCCTCCTCTTTGCCGTTTTCCCCTAGTCGCACCAAACAGTCGCATTTTTTATCCATGAACGCCGCCGCATCCGGTAAGGATGCGCAATGTCCCGAAAAAGTCTGCCCGCTCACCCGACCGATATTTGCGATACTATATCGCATAAATTACCACGTCCACCCTCTTCCAAGCCGCGCGATCCACGGGCGCTAAGATCGAGCAAGGCCCTGGGCGACGCGCTTCTTTCCTTGCTCGACAGTAAGCCGTTCGACGATATCACCATTCGCGATATCGTGGCCGAGGCAGGCGTCCACTACGCCACGTTCTTTCGCCACCATCCGACGAAAGAATCGCTATTCGATCAGGTTGCGGCCGAACAGATCGAACAGTTGATCACGCTTTCGCTGCCGGCTTTCGATCGCGCCGAGGAGTACGAATCCGTTTTCACGCTGTGCTCCTATGTCGATGAGCACCGTGCGCACTGGAACGCGTTCTTCAAGAGTGGGGCCACACGCGCCATGCGTGAGGAAATGCTGAATATATCGACGGAATACACCAATGCATTGGCGACCAGACCGGCTTGGCCGCCTACAGATCTAGGCGTGATCTACAGCGTCACGACCGTGCTGGAGACATTAGGCTGGTGGCTCTCGCAACCAGTCGGCCGCTATTCAGTAGAGGATGTAGCGACCATCCTGGATCGCGTATTGGGCGCCCTTCGCTCGCTAGGTAGCACCACACCCGACGCGAGGCCTTAGCAAGCGGGCGACAATCAGCGAACCGCCATGCCGATGACTTTCGTCTCCATGAACTCGTACAGGCCCTCCACCCCCCATTCGCGCCCGATACCGCTGTTCTTGTAACCGCCGAACGGAAGGTCAGGCGCCATGGCGATGCCACCATTGACGCTGATGGAGCCGGTACGAATGCGGCGAGCGACGCGCATTGCGCGCGCGCTGTCACCGGAAACGACGCCACCGGAAAGACCATAATCACTGTCGTTGGCGATACGGATCGCGTCCTCATCATCCTCGTATGGAATGACGACGAGCACAGGACCGAAGATTTCCTCGCGCGCGATGCGCATGTCACCAGTCACATCGACGAAGCAGGTCGGTTCGACGAAGAACCCCCCACCCTTGTCTGGTCTCGCCTTGCCGCCGACCAGCAATCGCGCGCCCTCCTGCCGACCGATCTCTATGTAGTGCATCACGCGATCGAACTGCGCCCGCGACGCGAGCGGTCCCATGACATGCGTGGGGTCTACAGCGTCGCCCCAGCCCTGGTCGAAATAACCATAGGCCATTTCAAGCGCGGCGACCGCTTCCTGATACCGCGAACGCGGCACCAGCAATCGTGACAGGGATGCACAGATCTGCCCGGCATGAAAGACGTTGATGGACTGCATCACCTCCGTCGCGAACTCGGGCGCATCGTCGAGGATGATCCTGGCGGACTTGCCGCCAAGTTCGAGATGGACGCGTTTCAATGTCGCGGCCGCCCTCGCCATGATGCGCTTTCCGGTCGCGGTGGAACCGGTGAAGCCGATGGTATCGACACGGGAGTCCCCCGTCAGCATTTCCCCGGCCATCGCCGGGTCACTCGATGTGATGACGTTGAATACGCCTGCCGGAAAACCGGCTTCGACAGCCGCCTCCCCCATGATCGCCGCGGCGGCGGGCGTATCGGGGGCAGCCTTCAGCACGACGGTGCAGCCAGTCAGCATCGCCGAAACGGCGCGACCGACGTTCACATAGAACGGGACGTTCCAAGGCGTTATCGCCCCCACGACACCTATCGCCTCACGCGTCACGATCCGATGTGAGCGGACACCAAAAGCTTCGCTTTCCCCCCTGTCCTCTTCCCAGGCAATGTGCGGAAACAGGGCCAGCAACCCCGTAAAGGCATCGAGCGCTCCGCCAACATGCGTGATCGCCGCCGCGCCGGGGGCAGCCCCCGCTTCCTGCTTGGCGATTTCGACCAATTGAGCGCGACGATCGGCCAGGGCTTTTTGCCACTTCACGAGAAGATCGAAGCGCTTGCCGTGGTTTATCGACCAATCCGTATGATCAAAAGCGTTCCTCGCCGCGCCGATGGCGGCATCGACATCCTGCCCGGTCGCCTCCGCCGCCCGGCCGATCGCCTCCCCACTCCATGGACTGATGTTTTCGTAATAGCGGCCATCGGAAGCTGGCCTGACCACACCGTCGATGTACAGATTGGCATCTGGCAGGGTCATGAACGGTATCCTCTCTTTTAGGCTATTGCGGCGACCATTGAGTCACCAGTTGATTAGTGGCGGACATCGCACCTTACGCCCGAAGAGATGGCTCCAGCGCATGATCCCTGATCCATGTTTGCTACAGTGTATAGCACAAAAGAAATCGAGCAATCCTCTTTCACTCCAGGCCTGCCCTAACGGTTTCCCATGCCACTGACCGGGTTCATTTTCATTTTCCTACAAAAACCTATATGGTTATATGCTGCGTTCTTCTTTTTTTAGAACGGAACTTTTTCATGGGAATCCTCGATCCGCTAATCGGCCCTCTTGCCTCGATTTTCGACAGGGTCATTCCCGACAAGACGGTGCGAGAGCGGGCAAAGCTGGAACTGCTCCGGCTGGAAGGATCACAGGAAATGCAAGTGTTGCACGCGCGACTCTCCTCTATCGTGGCCGAAGCCGGCTCCGCAGATCCCTGGACGAGCCGCGCGCGGCCAACCTTCCTTTATGTGATGTATGCGATGATCCTCTGCGCCTTGCCGATAGGCGTTATCGGCGTCTTCAGCCCCGACGCGGCCGGGAGAATCGCGCAGGGCATGAATGCCTATCTCACGGGGCTTCCCGATGAACTCTATACGCTCTTCGGTACGGGTTACCTCGGCTATACGGTGGTTCGTCAATGGGGTAAGCTACGGGGTAGCGACAAGTGAACCCTCCGCAGTTGTCCGGGCTCCTTCGCAGTTAAGAAACGGTAAGTGCTTTGCCGCTATACGCTGCCGCCTGGAGGCTTTTCGCCGAATGCCTGCGAAACACCTGGAGGTCGCCGAGTGAACATGTCCGTTCCCATATCAGTGCGCCAGATCAGGGACGCGGGAGCGCTCGCGCCGCTCGTACTTCTCGTCGCATGCGGTTCGAGCAATCAGTCGATGTCCGACAAGCTGGCAGCCGCCGAAGCGGCGGCGACCAAAGCTGTAGAGGCGCAGAAGGCAGCTGAGAAAGCAGCGGCCGCAGCCGCCAAATACAGTCCGCCCACAGTCGTGGCCGAAGAAACCGAAGAGCCCGAGCCCGATGACAACAGCAACGACGCGGTGGCAGACAGCGACAACACGCCAAGCGCGGAAAGCAACGGTGTCGTCGTGCCCGGTCCAGCCTGATCCCCTTGCTTCACGGGTCCCGCCCGCCTAGTTCCGTTCCTGGCGGTAAAGGATGGGGGCCGATCATGTCGAACACGCTTGTCTATGTGCTCAACGGACCGAACCTGAACCTGCTCGGGGTGCGCGAGCCGGAGATCTATGGCCACGATACTCTCGACGATATCGCCACATTGCTGGAAGACCGTGCACGGGAACTCGGTCTTGAGATAGAGATGCGCCAGTCGAACCACGAAGGCCATCTCATCGACTGGCTGCACGAAGCACAAACGGATGGCGCGAAGGCAGTAATCCTAAACGCCGGGGCCTTCACTCACACCAGCCTCGCGCTGCACGACGCAATCAAGTCGATCCGCACACCAGTGATCGAGGTCCATCTCTCCAACCCGCATGCCCGCGAGGAATTCCGCCATAAGAGCTATGTCGGCATGGCCGCGAAAGGCTCGATCGCGGGCTTCGGCGCACACAGCTATGTCCTCGCGCTGGAAGCAGCGGCGGAGTTATAGAGCAGTATCCTTTCTCCGAAGGACACATAACAATGGCCAGCAGTTACTCCGGGTCATGCCATTGTGGCGGCATTCGCTTTACGGTCACTCATCCTATCGATGAACTTACGACCTGCGACTGTTCGCTCTGCGTAAAACGCAATGCATTGATGGCAAAAATCCCGGATACAGCCCTGCAAATGATAGCGGGTGAAGAGTTTCTCGCGCTTTACGAATGGAACTCCAAACGCGCGAAGCACCATTTTCGCCGCCGCTGCGGAATCTATGTATTTCATCGCAAGCGCGCGGCCCCCGATCATTTCGGCGTCAACATATTCTGCCTGGATGGCTTCGATGCGGGTTCCCTTCCCGTGCGGCCGACCGAGGGCGTCGGAATGACGGTGGTATGTGCCAATCCGCGAGAAGAATGGCCAGGACCACGCGGCTCAGAAGCAGAAGAAGAAAGCCACTAGACCAGCCACAGCCTTCATCTCCTACTCCAGTGGAACCCCCGGCAGCTGTTTCGCCGTACGAATCGTCAGCGACGTCTTCACGCTCGCCACGTTGGGCGCGGGGGTAAGTTTCGAGGTCAGGAATTCCTGGAAACTCTGCAAGTCGCGGCTGACGATCTTCAGGATGAAATCGATTTCGCCGTTCAGCATATGACATTCGCGCACTTCCGGCAGCGTGCGCATATGATCTTCGAACTGGCGCAACGATTCTTCAGCCTGGCTCTTCAGGCTTACCAACGCGAAGACGGTGATCGCGAAACCGAGCTTCGAGGTGTCAAGATCAGCATGATAGCCGCGAATGATCCCCGCATCTTCCAACGCCCGCACGCGACGCAGGCATGGCGGCGCGGTCAGCCCGACGCGCTGCGCCAGTTCCACGTTTGTCATCCGCCCATCATCCTGCAACTCCGCCAGGAGTTGCCGGTCGATCTGATCCAGGCTCGCCATCGTCAGAACCCCAAACAAGAACACGCGACCGATTCGGCAATTTCGAGAGTGGAAACAGCCAAATATCGCTAATATTATTAGCTCATATCGCAATCGTCCCGCTTTGCAACGCGACAACGCAATCGACTTCCGCTCCCCGCGCAACCTGCTAGGACGGTTCTCTACTTGTACCCTTATGCGGATTCATCTGATCCGCGGAGCGCCAATGCATTTTGACGATCGCCTGGACACCGTCCTCAGCCAGCCCCCCTCGGGCAAGGCAATGGTGCGGATCCAGTATCGCCAGTTGCTGGATCTTCTGGGCACGACCGTCCCCCAGGCGGGCGGAGAAGCGCTGGATGCCGCATTCCTTCGCCTTGCCGAACTTGAGGATGGCATTCCCGCAGTGGAGCGCGCCGCGATGATCCAAGAACCCGGGCTGCGGCTGCGCAGTCCGGTTCTTGTCGCACATCTCGCCAGGGACGAGCCGGCGGTGGCGGTCGCAGTTATCGGGAAGGCCAGTCTGACCGAAGATCAGTGGCTGGACCTTATCCCTGCACTGCCGGCGCACGCGCGCGGATTATTGCGCCATCGCCGCGATCTGGACGCCTCGGCGGAAGCACTGCTCGACCGGCTCGGCGCCACCTACCGTCCTCTGCCTTACGCCAAGGCGGATGTCGGGGCCAAGCCTGCGCCCCCTGCCGAAGAACCGATCGCCGAGATCGGTGCGATCGTCCGCCGGATCGAAGCGTTTCGACGCACCCGCGCCCAAAACGAAGCATCAGGCACACATGGAGACACGCCCCGCCTCCCGCTGGACGATGAGTCTTACTGCCCGCCGCTACGCCCAGTCGAAACGTTCGACTTCACCACCGATGTCGAGGGGCGCATCGACTGGGCCGAGCCCTCTGTCGCCCCCATGGTGATCGGGTTCAACCTGCCTACCCTCGGCGGGCCGGGAACCTCGGTGATTGGGCAAGTGGCGACCGGCTTTCGCTATCGGCAACCGCTGCGAGGTGTCTCTCTGACATTGGCCGGGGCTCCGTCAATCAGTGGTAACTGGCTAATCGATGCGGTCCCGTGCTTCGATCAACTCGGGGGCGGTTTCACCGGCTATTGTGGACGAATGCGGCGTCTCGTCGCCATCGAGCCTGCATCGGCAATGCCCGCACCGGCTATCGGCGAAGCCGACCGCATGCGCCAAATGCTGCATGAACTGCGCACTCCGGTGAATGCGATCCAAGGCTTCGCCGAAGTCCTGCTCTATCAGCTTTATGGCCCTACCCCGCAGGAATATCGGGCACTTGCGGCGACGATAGCGAGCGACGCCGCCCGTATCCTTGCCGGCTTCGATGAACTGGACCGGTTGGTGAGACTCGATAGCGGCGCATTACGGCTCGATCCAGGGAAAGCCGATCTTGGTTCTCTGCTCGATGTGCTGCTGGTTCGGCTCATGCCGGTGCTGGAGCCCCGGCAAAGCGCCTTCGCTCCCACTCTCGACGAAGACTTGAACGTGGCCATGGGCCGCGACGACACGGAGCGGCTGTTATGGCGCTTGCTGGCGACGCTGGCCTCGGCCACCGCACCCGGCGAAATCCTTCGGCTGCGTGGCCGCAAGCGCGATGGCACGGTGCGCTTGACTATGCGGTTGCCGGCGTCGCTCGCCACGCGCGATGACGAAGCGCTGCTGCGCGGAAGCGTCCCGGCTACTGGCCAAACGCTTTCGGCAGGCATGTTCGGTATCGGCTTTGCCTTGCGCCTGGCCGCCGCGGAAGCCCGCGCGGCTGGCGGCACGCTGGAACGGCGGGGCGAACGGCTCAGGCTGTCCCTCCCGGCCTTGACCGACAGCGCCGACAGCAATAGCCATTTGGGCAACGGCGCGAAGGGGGCGGGGATCGCCTGACCGACGACGCATCAGGGGCAAGCGCTTGACGGGCATCAATATCTGTAAAGCGCCCATCGATCCTGACTTCGTCCGCTTCGGCGAAGATTTCGGCCAGCGCTTCATCATAACCATCGACACGGAGGAAGAGTTCGACTGGACCGCGCCTCTTGAGCGCGACAATCACAGCCTGTGTTCCGTCCCAGCATTCGCCAATTTCCAGCAGTTTTGCGAACACAACGGCATCGTGCCGGTCTACCTGATCGATTATGCGGTGGCGAACTCGCCCCAGACAGCCACCGTCCTGAGCGAAGCCCTGGCAAATGGACGCGCCGAAGCCGGCCTGCACCTACACCCCTGGCTGAATCCCCCCTTTGATGAAGATATAAACGAATTCAACAGCTTTTCCGGAAACCTTCCCGAACAACTTGAACGTGCGAAATTCCATGTCCTGATGGACGCTATCGAACAACGGCTTGGCGTGCGTCCGCTCATCTATCGCGCAGGCCGCTATGGCGTCGGTCCGAACAGCGCGTCGGTTCTGATCGACGAAGGCATCGCCATCGACACATCGGTACGCGCGATGTTCGATTACAGCCGGACCGGCGGCCCCAACTTCCGCGATCATCCCTTGCGGCCATACTGGTTGGATCACGACCACAAGTTGATGGAACTACCCGTCACCACCATATTCTGGGGCCCCCTCCGCCCGCTGGGCCGCTGGCTTTATCCGCGCCTCTGGCGCACACCCCTCCTGCGGGGAGTATTCTCGCGTCTGGGTCTGCTGGAACGCATCCCCCTCACCCCTGAAGGCATTTCTGCCGAAGAAGCGATTCGGGCGATCGACGTGGCGTTGGACGATGGGTTGCCGTTGCTGGTATTTTCCTTCCACAGTCCATCGCTTGCGCCCGGCAACACGCCATATGTGCGTGACCCCAAGGATCTCGACACGTTTTACGACTGGTGGCGCCAAGTATTGGGCCATCTGCAGCAACGCAACGTCACTCCAACAAGCGTTAGCGAAATACTGGCATCGGTCGCGCTTGCCTAGCGCTCGAGGCCGGGCTAACGCGCGAACAGCCCAGTCGCTCTGGGCGCGGTGTTCGGGCCTGTAGCTCAGCGGTTAGAGCTGGCCGCTCATAACGGCTAGGTCGCGGGTTCGAATCCTGCCGGGCCCACCACCGCACTCATGGGACCGGAATTGAAGTGTCGGGGAGTAGCGCAGCCTGGTAGCGCATCTGCTTTGGGAGCAGAGGGTCGCAGGTTCGAATCCTGTCTCCCCGACCAACTTTCAATCACTTAACCCACTCCCATAGATATGGCTCAGGCGCCGGTCATTGAACGCTCTTCCGTTTTTGTAATCGACGTCCAAGCCTTCCCGCTTATCCGGGGATGACGTGACATGTAAACTGTCCGACAACTGGTACGGACGTAATGTGACGATGGCATCTATCGCGTCAGGCCTGATTGGATCAAACAAGCGACAAGCAGCAAAAAGGGCCGGAGAACATCCGGCCCTTCGTGTTTTTGCGCTAGTCGATCAATCAACCCGGACGCGAACCGTCATCGCCGGCGAGGCGACAAGCCCAGCCACCGTCGAAGGGAATGATAACGCCATTAATGAACGAACCCCGGTCAGACGAGAGGAATGCAGCGAGTTCACCAGCCTCATCGGGTCGTCCCGAGCGACCGATCGGCGCACGAAATTCCTTGGTCGGATCCATCTGCAAAGCTTGGTTGCCCATGCCTTCGGTGGCGACCATGCCCGGACAAATAGCGTTGGCGCGAACCTTGATTGGACCGCCTTCGATGACCGTGCACTTGGTAAGGTGTGCAACCGCAGCCTTCAGCGAGGAATAGACACTCGAATAGGGCGAAGGGATATAACCGGCCAGCGACGACCAATTGACGATCGAGCCGCCCCCCGAATCCTTCATCGCGCGCAGGCCATATTTCGTGCCCCAATACACACCCTTGTAGTTAACGGCATAGATGCGGTCGATGCGCTCTTCGGTGGTATCGACAATCGGACCTCCATCGGCAATGCCGCCGACGTTCAGTACCGCATCCACACGGCCGAACTTGTCGAGAGCGGCCTTGACCATCGCTTCGACCTGATCTTCCTTCGAGACATCACACTGGAACGCGATGATGTCGCCGCCACCGATCTCGCTGACGGTATCTTCCTGTTTCCCGGAAATGTCGGCCGCCACGATTTTCGCACCTTCACGCGCGAAGACCTGACAGGAACCACGTCCCATACCCGAACCAGCGCCTGTGATGACTGCTACCTTGCCATCAAGAATACCCACTGCTCAATCTCCCATCCAGGTTCTGCGAACATATCACGTCGGATCGATCACGCCTGCCGCACCCTCCCGGATTCGGCCACACGGAATCGTACAGTTCCATAGTGCTAGCGACGGGAACAGACGTCACCCACCCTGCAAGGAACGGAGCATGCCTCTAGCACCTGAGATGCGCCGCTGTCTTCGGGCGCCGGCGGCAGCGAGGTGCGACTCATGTCTCACTTTGTGCGCAAGATATCTCATTGTTCGCAAAGGCCCGGCACATCGTACAATCAATCGACAGGAAAATCCGGAAGGCTGAAGCGCATCGCGTTTTTGCTGATTTCCTGCGTGGCGATCAGGCCTTCGGCGACAGCAAGGAAGGCCCAGCTCGAATGGGCTTTGGGCGGCGGCACAAGCGCTGCCGGATCGAGTACCGCAACATTAACGCCTTTCCGCCGCCGTGCCGAAGGCGCTCTGATCATGGTAATATCAGCCCGCCGGGCTTCCGCCGCGAGCGCTTGCGTCGCGGTGTAATCGCTCGGATGCGTCCACTCCGCCTCACGGCGGGCCAGTGGCGGCACAAGCAGATCAAGAGCAGCCGTGCTGCGCAGCATGACGGAGAAAGCTGACATCGGCGTCGGCGTGCGGGGCCGCACAAATCCGGGCGATCGGGAGAACGCGACGAGCCGCCAGTACGCCGCCTCGCTCACCGCCGTAACAATATCCTCCGAAGCGTAAAGTATTCCCGGCAGTACATTTGCGGCGCGAAAACGAGACGGTCGACCCAATCCGTATCGAAAAGGAGAGGCCAGCAACCATGGCAACCGAAGCGCGCTTTCCGGCAGCATGGGTTTCACCTCGTCAGCAAGCTGCTCTAGCAACTCCTGATCCGCCGCATTAGCGGCAAGGCGGTTTGTCGAGATGCGGTGCTGCGCCTCAACGATGCGGATTACCCGGCCTTCATAGACGCGCGCCTCAGACGCGAGCACGCAGGGCATCGACATAGTCGCTCGTACGCAGCAACCCGCGCACCGTGGAAAGCAGCACGAGGGGGCGTTCGCCGAGATCAAGGTTGACGGTTGCCAGCCATGACCGCGCCGCTACGTCGTCCTGCCCCAACCAGCTATCAAGCGAACGGAACAGACGCAAAAGATGCTGTGACAATTCGAAAGGCTTGCTGTCTAGCTCCAGCTCGTAGCGACCGGACCGCAAACGCGACACGGTCGCGCCCGACAGTCCGATGATCGCGCCAAGGGCCGCGTTAGAAAGCTGCCAGATATCCGCGATGTGTGCAGTTGCCTGGGTCAGCACGCGGGCGGCATCTGGATGCCGGACAGCAATGGCAGAGGCGGACGACATGATCGTTCCTTTCAGAACGAATATGGCATCAGTCAGTCCATAGAACAATATAGTAGAAAATTGTTCTATGGAATTAAGCCGCCAACCGCAACCTACGCGCCGCCGCGGCGCTGCGCGAACCACCACCGATCAGTGTCTGGAGATCCAGCAATGCACGGGCCAAGCCGAGCCCATGGGGGGCGGCAATGTAGCGTGGCTCCCAACAGGGCGCGAATTTCTCCTTGTAGGCGCGTAAGCCCTCGAAACTGTAGAATGCGTCACCATGACGATAGAGCAGGCCTCCCACTCGCGCCCATATCGGCGCGAGCCTCCGGGCTTCGATACCGGAAAGTGGCGCAAGACCGAGATTGAACCAGCGATAGCCCTGCTCCCTTCCCCATTTCATGAGCGAAACGAACAGATAGTCCATGGCGCCATAAGGCGTTTGCACACCATGACGCATCAGATCCACAGACAGTTCTTCCCGATCCCCGGTAGCCCAGATGTTGGCAAAGGCAACGATCACCCCATGTTGGCGCACTACAGCGCAGTCAAAGCGCGCAAGATAGGCAGGATCGAAACGCCCGATCGAAAAGGCCTTTTCCGCTTGCCGTTTGGCGGCGAGCCATTCGTCCGACACGGTACGAAGCGTGGACATCAGAGGAGGTACGGCGGCAGCTGAAATTATCTCGAAGCTTGCGCCTTCGCGTATCGCACGACGCTCCGCATGGCGCAGCGCCTTCATATCCGACCCATCGAGCGAAAAGGCAGACAGGTCTACGCGCGCCTCTTCTCCATATTTCACCAGTTGAAGGCCAAGATCGATCGCCATAGGCACCGCCGCCATGGTGATCTGGTATAGCAGCAGACGCCCTTGTGCCGCATCCGCCATTTCGCGGATGCGCCAGAGCAAATCGGGCCACTCCTCACGGGCGCCGACAGGATCTCCCATTACGATCCAGCTCTGTCCCTGCACCTGATACATCAGCAATGCCTCGCCAGAGGCTGCATGAAGAAAGCGCTTGTCGCCCGTAAGCGCAAGAAAGGCATCGGTCCGCGAACTGCGGCTGAGCGCCGCCTCGCTGGTTGTCAGATCCGTGTCCGCCAGATCAACGCGCGCTGCCGCATGGCCGAAAAGACGCATCACAGAGACACAGACGAAGGCTACAGCGATTGCCAGCGTCGCCCGCAGGAAACGCGAAGCATCGCCATTCCAAGCGAACTCCCACCAAAGGTCGTTCTGGTAGTCAACATGACGAAAGGCGAACAGACCGATCCAGATTGAAAAGCTCGTACAAACGGCAATTGCGACGATCGAACCGGGAGACCCCAGCGCCGAAGTGAGCGCCGTGCGCCGATAGAAGGCGGGCCGTGCGATTTGCAGGGCCGCAGCCATAGAGAAGAGAATCACCGCTTCCTCGTAGTCGAAACCCTTCGCCAGCGAAAAGAACGCTCCCGCCAACAGCAGGGCGCGCGTGAGCAGGAAGGCAGCATCGAGCCGGCGGTAGAGTGCCGGAGCCAACAGCAACAGCCCCGTGCCGACAAGGCTTGCGGCAATGTGTGAAGCTTCGACAAAGGGCAATGGCAGCACATGGCGTATCGCGGCGAGGCGCCATGGCAAGGCGGGCAAAGATCCCGATACCAGCAGAACCGTTCCGCCGAGGAAGACCATCGCCGCGATGAAGGTCGGCGCGATTCCACGTACTATGAGCTGCGCCGCATTCAGCGTCGCTGCAACCGGCAAATGCAAGCGCCGGCGCTCGTGAATGGCCAGCAGCACAGCCGCAACCGCCAGCGGCAGAAGATAATAGATTACCCGATAGAGGATCAGCGCAGCCAGTAACGCCGGTCGATCGCTTTCGGG
>DASWWL010000136.1:0-22042 GCA_036400975.1 Novosphingobium sp.
CACCTCAGGGTCGTGCCGGACAGCCATGCGTGATGCTGCCGGCCGTTCGCATAACAACTCACACGCATCCACGCCCGTACTGCCGGGCACATACCACAAGCGCCGGCCGCACAGCCCGTTCGCTGCTCTCTACCTCCAGGCGCACACCCGGCCTCGCCAGCGGGCGATGACGCTTGTCCAAGTGCCGCACCAGCCCGCACCCCACCCGGCCACCCATAGCATGCCATCGCTGGGTAGCCGGGTGGGGGTGCGGGCTGGTGCTGTTTCAACTAACGCACAAACGCGGCGGCATCGAGCGTTCCGGCGCGTTCCTTTCAACAGAAAACGGGCAGTTTTTCCCATCCATGGAAAGCCGTTGCCGTCGTGGGTTCAGCATTTTCCTTATCGACCGTCCATTCGGGCATGCGTTTGAGCATTTCCTCCAGGACCACACGTCCTTCCAGCTTGGTCAGCGCGGCGCCGAGGCAGAAATGCGGGCCATATCCCAGTGTGAGGTTCTGCGGCGCGCGGCGATGGATGTCGAAGCGGTCCGGATCGGCGTAGATGCTCTCGTCGCGATTGGCAGAGGCGGTCGCCAGCAACACGGCGCTGCCGGCGGGCATGACCTTGCCATACATTTCCACGTCGCGCGTCACATATCGGCAAATCTGCAACGCAGGCGGCTCGAACCGCATCACCTCGTCAACCGCGCCGCCCGCGAGCGCGGGGTTTCGTTCCACTTCGCGCCGCTGGTCGGGATAATCCGCAAGCAGTTTCGCGATCCATCCGATGAGCCGCCCGGTAGTCTCGTTCCCGGCCGATACCAGCAGGTTGGCCAGCATGTGCATTTCCGTGCGGGTGAGCGTGCGGGTGACGCCGTGTTCATCCTTGAAAGGCACCGTCATCATCTCGGTGACGAGATCGTCCGAGGGGTTCTGCAATCGCCAGTCGAGATATTCGGCGAGGATCCCCGTATCGAACAGCGAACTCACCCCATAATCGCCGCCTTCCGCCACGGTTATCGTGCTGGCGAACTTGTCGCGGATGGCTTCCTGGTTTTCCTCGGGCATGCCCATCAGCATGCCGATCACGCGCATCGGCACGACATGCGACAGCTCCGCTATCACGTCGAAGCCGCCTTTCTCGATCAGGGGATCGAGGGTGCGCACACAGAAGTCGCGGATCTGCTGCTCCAGCGCGGCTATGCGTTTGGGCTTGAACATCCGCATCAGAACCTGGCGGCGCATCGTATGTGTCGGCGGATCCTCGAAGATCAGCATGCCGGGCGGGATCGGCGTCTCTTCCAGGATGAACTCCAGCGTGACGCCTCTGGCCGAGCTGTAAGTCGTGGTGTCGGTCAATGCCTGCTGGACATCGTCGTAGCGCGTCATGATCCAGTAACCGTGCTCCTCGTGATAATGGAGCGGGTCTTCGGCGCGCAACCGGCGGAAGATCGGATGCGGGTTGGGCTTGGCCGAATAATGGTCGTATTCAAGCACGATATTGGAGGAACTGGCCACGGTACCTTTTCCCTCTCCTATGACCTCGTTTTTCATCGAGGCTTTCGGGAAGGATACGGTAAATGCGGCTGTCCGTCGATACTGGCGGGCGGACGGCTGTCTCGTATCCTTCAGTGGCGGCCGTCGCATCGGGCATGGAGGAAGGGAAGGAACATATGCGCGGCAAACAGGTACTCGAAAATGCGGATGCAGTCGCGATCATGGCTGCAGCGAAGGCGGAATCGCTGAAGAACGGGTGGGGCGTGTCGATCGTGGTGGTCGATGACGGCGGCCTGCTGCTGGCCGCAGAACGGCTGGACGGCGCCGCGCCCATCACGATGCGCAATGCTTGTGAAAAGGCCCGCACCGCCGCGCTATTCCGCCGGCCGAGCAAGCTGTTCGAGGACATGGCGAAGGAGCATCCCGCTTTTCTGAGCCTCGAACTTCAGATCATCGCGGGCGGAGTACCGATCTTCGCGCAAGGCGAATGTGTCGGCGCTGTCGGTGTTTCCGGCGTCACGCGTGAGGGGGACGTCCAGGTGGCGGAAGCGGGCGCGGCGGCGATCGCAGGCTGATGCCGGTCGCGATTTCCCGCCGGGAAAACGCATTCGGCCGCCCCCTTTCGGAGGCGGCCGAGCGCTGGTCGTTTATGTTGTCTTAGCGCGAACCGAAGGCGTAGCGCATGGTCACGCCGAACTCCTGCTTCGGGGTCTGATCGACCGAGAAGTAGCCGGTGCTGCGCTGCAAGGGGCGATACAGAGCAATATTGCTGGCTCCACCAGTCAACTGGTTGAGGCCCTGCTGCGTTATCTTCTGGGTGTTCAGGATATTGCGGGCATAAAGGCCTACTTCCCACGCGCCGTCGTTGGCGCGTGCACCCAGGAAGAGGTTGAGCAGGCCGTAGTTGTCGATCACGCGGGCCTGCGTCGCATAGGGGTTTTTCGGGAAGTAATTGAACAAACCGCGCAGATACGCATCGACCTTGTCCGTGACGGGCAGGGTATATTCGCTCTGGAAGGTAGCGTTCCAGCGCGGCAGCTGCGAGATGTTGCCTCCCGGGCAAATCGCGACCTTCACGCCCGCCGGGAACTGGGCCACCGAAGTGACCGGGATACTGTCCGGAGTTCCATCGAAGTTGCCGTCATTACAAGGCAGGCCGCTGCCGCTGGCGACGCGCCCCTTGGCCCAGCTGGCCTGAGCGGAGAACGTCCAGCGCGGGGTGAGGCGGAACCAGGCATCGACATCGACACCATCGACCACGGCATCCGGATCGGCGGTGAAGCTGAAGTTGCTGAGCGTTGAGGCTGCCCCCGGCGCACCCGTATTGGCCAGATAGCGGATGTTCGGAACGAAGGTCGGCAGGTCTTTGAACTTCTGGTGGAAATAGGCGATGTTCAGGCGGGCCCGGCCGTCGAAGAAGGTTCCCTTAAAGCCGACTTCATACGTCTTCGAATGTTCCGAAGGATGGACCAGCAGACCGTTAAGGACCGGATCGTTCAGCCCGTTCTGGATGCCGATGCTCGAATAAGGCGGACGATAAGCTGTGCCGTAGTTCGCATAGACCAGAAGGTCCGGAGTGATCTTATGCGAAAGCGAGACGTTATAGACCGTGTCCTGTTCGCGCGTGAAGGATCTTGGTGGCACTGTTACGATGGTAGGAGCCGAGGAGCAGGTGCCCGGCGTTGGTCCCGGGTTCGGTGCCTGCAGTGAGCTAGGGCAGAGCCCGCCGAGAGTGAGACCTAGCCCGCTCTCCAATTGGATCTTCAGGAAGCTATCGTTACGTATCCACAAGTGGCGGATGCCAGCCGTCAGTTCAGTATTCGGGGTCAGGTGCGCGGTGAATGAGGCGAACAGCGACTTTTCACGCCGCAGGCTGGCGGTCGGAATGAACTGCGGAATTTGGTATTGAGGATCGTATGCGGCAACGTTTGGCGCCGTAACAGAGCCAAAGGCACCGTTCAGGAAAAGTGCCGGCGTCCGGTTGAAGGCATCGTCCTGCATCCGCTCGTCGCGATAGAAGCCACCGACCGTATAATCGAGGAAACGGCCCGGCGCCGGATCCGACGAGATACGCAGTTCCTGGCTGATGTAGCGCAGGTTGGTATGGATCAGGTTGGCGATCGACGGGCCGATCAGGATCTGTCCGTTGTCGGAGTCGTTGAGCTGGTCCGATTTCTGCCGGGACCAGCCGCCGACATAGGATACCCGGTGCCCGAGCACATTCCAGTCAGCCTGGGCGGTAACGACGTCGAACTTGCTGCGCAGCGTGCTCGCCTTGTCCGCCACGGCGCGCCGGTCGAGCGCCCCGATGCTGGGCGTCTGACCCGGGAAGCCGGGACCAAAGAGTTGATCGAACTGTTCCGAATTGCGGGTGATATGCTGGTACATCACCACGGCGGAGAAATCTTCGCTCGGCTCGAAACGTAGCGATGCGCGGACCGCGTCGGTTCTCACGCTTGGCTTGGTGGTGCTGAAGTAGCTGCGGACACCATTGCCTTCGTTGCGGTCGGACGCGCCCGCGACGCGGAGCGCCAGAACGTCGCTGATGATCGGAACGTTAATCGCGCCGTTGATATACCGGCGATCTTGATCGTTGAGCAGCACATCGACATAGCCGCCGAACTCAGTCAGGTCAGGACGCTTCGTGGTCAGCGTGATGGCGCCCGACGGCGCGGAGACGCCGCGGTTGGTGCCTTGAGGGCCACGCAGAACTTCGATCTGTCCGACGTCGAACATGACCTGCAAGAGCTGCCCTTGCTGGACCAGCGTGTCGTTCAGGTAGAAAGCGACGGTCGCCTGTGACGACGTGTTCGAATTGAACGACACGCCGCGCAGAGAAGCGTTCTGGCTGCCTTCGAAGTTGAGGCCAGGCACGACCGTCTGGATGTCGCGGAAGTCCTTGATGGCAAGGCGATCGAGTGTCTCCGCCGGCAGGGCGTTAACCACCTGCGGAACGTCCTGCAGACTTTCTTCCTTGCGGCGTGCGGTGACGACGATTTCGTCCAGGCCTGTCGCGCTGCTGGCATAAGCGCCTTGCGCGGATGTTTGCGATTGCGCCTGTGCAGTAGTGGCGATGGCAAGCGCAGATATGCTGGCGCAAATGCGCACACGGGTATTCCAGTGCATCAAACTCCCCCCTCTTTCTTATGGGGTGAGATTTTAAGAAGCCTGACTTGAAGTCAAGAAGTTTTATCGCTGCGATGTTCTACGACCTTTCATTTCAGGAAAAGGTGGGAAAACTGCCACGGAAAATCGCTGCGGCGTTATATGCGCGTTCTTACCAAGCTGGCAGTCGACCTGAAAAACGGCTCCTCGCTCCCGAAGAGCATACAGAATCACCGATGTCTAAGCGGTCCGTCTTGGTGTCGGCGACTCCGGCGACAGCGTGATGCTGACAGGGCCGCGCTGTGGGCGCAGTCGTGATCGATGCGATCTCCTGACCCGTTTCCGCCGGGTAACGCCACGATACTGATTATCGCGTGGGTCGGTGTAATTGCTTGATAACTATATCAAGCGCAGAATGGCGGGGAGCTACATTGCCAGAGAGCCGCCGGGCCGGAGATGTCGAATGGAAGCTTATCAAGATGGTTTCTCGCATTCGGCTTGGTCGGACGCTTCCGGCATGCCCGTGCAATGGGCGGACTCCTCCGATAGCTCCGGTCCTGGCCAGATCGCGTCTCTTTCCACGCACGACCTGTACCGGTTCGCCATGGAACTGGGACCGACGATGCCCTGGCTGGCCGACGCCCAGGGCGTGATGCTGGAAATGGATCCTCGCATCTTCGAGTTGACGGGGCGCGAGAAGGAATTGTGCCTGGGGCGCGGTTTCCAGCAATCCGTCCATTGCGCGGATATGGATATGGTGATGGCCGCATGGCGCCGCGGCCAGGATGATCTGCAGCCGTTCGATTACGATCTTCGCATTCTTCTGCGCGACGGCAATTACCGCTGGCACCGCGTCCGTGCGGTGCCGTTTGTGGAAGATGGCAGGGTCCGCTGCTGGTACGGCACGTTCGAGGATTTCCATGAGCGTCGGATGGCGTCGGATGCGGTCCGCTGGGTGGCCGATCATGACGAGTTGACGGGGCTTCTCAACCGGAGGGCTTTCATTCGCGAAGTGCGCGGAAAGTTCGCCGCGCCCGACCGGGATGAAAGCGAGACAGTCCTTGTCCTGCTCGACATAGATCGCCTGAAACCGATCAACGAGAGGTTCGGCAACGAGATCGGGGACAAGCTTCTTTGCCACGTGGCCTCGCGGCTCGGCGAAAGCTTCGGGTCAGGGGTTCTGCTTGCCCGGACCAACGGCGACGAATTCGCTCTGTGCCTCTCTTTGCCTGTCGGGAGCGATCGCGATTCCGCGCTGATGCGGGCGCAGGAGGTGTTCTCGAAACCTTTCCTCGTGCAGGGACGGCAATATGACATCGGCGCCAGTATCGGCATGGCGCTTCACCCGCGTGACGCGGAAAATGCCGATGCTCTGTTTAAAACCGCCGAATTCGCGCTCTTCGAGGCCAAGACCGGTGTTGGAGTGGTGCGCCAATTCGACGCCTCGATGCGCGAACAGCATCAGCGTCGGTTATCCGCTTTGTTCGTCGCTAGGGAAGCGTTGGCGCAGAAGCGGATATTCCCATTTTACCAGCCCCAGGTCGATCTGGTCACGGGCGAAGTCGTCGGCTTCGAGGCGCTGCTGCGCTGGGAGCACAAGCGTCACGGTATCCAGCCGGCGGCAATGATCTCCGGTGCCTTCGAGGACGCGGAACTGGCGGCGGCGCTCGACCTTCGCATGTTCGAACAGATCGTGGAAGACATCAGGGAATGGCGGGCCAAGGGTGTGCCTTTCGGCCGGGTTGCCATCAATACTTCGGTCGTGCGTTTCCGGGCGGGCAGCATCGCGGGAGAATTGCTGCGCCGTATCGAGGAAGGCGGTTTGTCGCCCGACATGCTCGAACTGGAGATAACCGAGGATGTGCTGATCGATCGCGCGCCCGAACAGCTTGCGCGCGACATGCTCGTGCTGCGCGAAGCGGGCATGACCATTGCGCTGGATGATTTCGGTACGGGTTTCGCATCGCTCATCCATCTGAAGGAGTTCGCCATCGATGTGCTGAAAATCGATCGGGCGTTCATGCAGGACATGGACGACCGGGCGAATGGGGCGATTGTCGCGGCGCTGGTGCGGCTGGGCAAGCGTCTGTCGATCCGCACGGTGGCGGAGGGCGTGGAAACCGCCCGCCAGGCTCAGCTATTGCGGCTCAAGGGGTGCGACATCGGTCAGGGTTTCCTGTTCAGCCCGGCTGTGCCCGCGCGGGACGTGGCGGAGTTGATCCGATCATTGGCCAACGATGCTTCGACCTTTTGAGGTGCCGCAATCGGTCGTTATTGTTAAAGTAAGTATCTGAAATTTTAACCAATAAATTCCGAAATTTTTGTTTTATAGGCAACGAGGTGGCGTCGTCTTCGTTGAGCGCAGTGAAAATCGAGGAGGGTGGTGTGGGATATCACCGGACAGTGCACGGTAGTATTGATGCTCAAAGCGTGTCCGTACGAAGCGAGCGGCGCAGCAGCGAGCGCGCAAAGGCTGTCTACCGGCTGGTCAAGGTCGAATACGGCGACGATGAAGGTGTCGCGCGCTGTCGGAATATTTCCGATGGCGGGATGCGGCTCGATCTCAACATGCCGCTGGCCGTCGGTGATTACGTGAATATCGTTTTCGTCCCTGCCGTGGAACTGCGCGCGCGTGTGATATGGGCCGATAGCGGCCATTGCGGCGTGGCTTTCGAGCGGAAGATCGACAGCGCCGCCCTGCTGGAGCAGACCGGCCATCTCTCCCCGCTTGATCGAGCCGTCCGCTTGCGCACCAGATTGCCGGCGCAAGTCATGGCCGACGGCAAGGTTTGCCCTACCGTGGCGACGCATGTTTCCCTTTATGGCCTGATCGTCATGCACGGCGGGCTGCTTCGGGCGGATTGCGATGTCCTTGTCGCGCTGGGATTCACTCGCCGGATCAGCGCGGTCGTGCGTTGGTCAAAGGGAAATCTTGCGGGACTGCTCTTGCTGGAGCCGTTTTGTGTCGAGGAATTGGGTTCGATCCGGGCTTTCGAAAGCGCCATCGGCGCACATGGGTATGCCCCACCGCCACGGATCGCGCAGATTTCGCAGATCATCGAATAGTTTTGCCGGCAAGGGCAGGCGCGATATGGCTGGCCGATGGATTTTGAAGATCAGCTCCGCCGCTATTTTGGCACGCAGAACCTCACCACAATTTCGCCCGCCGCGTTGGAAGCCGGAATCGATCGCATGCGGATCGACTTCGGGATGGAGAAGGACCGCGGACGGCGCTTCGCGTTGTGGACGCTGATGCATATGTTCGGCGCCGCGCCGGATCTCGATGTCGCGTTCGACGATCCGCGCGACCGCGACGCGGCGCGAGACTTTATGGATATGATGGACCGGACTGGCGAAGGGCCGGAATAGCCGGCTTTTTGTCTTCCCCGGCCGATTGCGTGAGATCGGCGCCGCGTCATGATGCGCCCGAAAAGGGAGAGAAGATCATGCATCCGCGCATCTCGGTGAACGCCATTTCGTCCTACAAGTGGACTCTGGACGAAGACCTCGCGTTCTACCGCGAGATCGGCTGCCGCCATGTTGGCCTGATGTATTCGAAGCTGGCGGAAGACGTCGCCGGCGCGGCCGGGAAGATCGCCGCCGACGGGCTGCGGCTGTCCTGCATGTCCACATCGCTGGGGCAGGTGTCGCCGGTGATCGCGCACCGCGAGGGTGGCGATGCGGTGTTCGAGGCCTTGCGCGCGCCGATCGATGCCGCGCATATGCTCGGCTGTCCGATTCTCTATTTCGTTTCGGGGCCGACACCTTCGCGAACTACCAGCGATGAAGCCATCACCGCGCTGGCCGCGACGCTGAAGCCCGCGGTCGCCTATGCGGCCGAGCGCGGTGTGCGTCTGGCCAGCGAGAACAACAGCGTCGCCACGCGGTTTCACGGTTTCGTCCACACCGTGCGCGACATCGCCAGGCTTTCGCGCGAGGCGGATATCGATGTGAACCTGGAACTTCAGAACTGCTGGTTCGAAAGCGATCTTGCCGCGCAGTTCCGGGAGAATATCGACCGGATAGGACTGGTGCAGGTCAGCGACTTCATCCTCAGTGACAAGATCGGCTTGAACCGCGCCGTACCGGGAGATGGCGACATGCCGCTCGAATGGTTGATCGCGAAGCTGCTCGATGCGGGCTACGCGAAGACATTCGACATCGAGATTATCGGCCCGCACATCGACGAGGAAGGCTATGCCTCCGCGATCACGCGCGGCGTCGCCTGGCTTGACGAGGTGCTAGTGCGGCTGGGCGCCTGAAGAAGGCATGCGGAGGGTAGCCAGAAACCACGCGCATGCGATTGATATATTTAAGAATGTTTCCCCCATCCTCCCGTTGTTTTTTAGGTGGCGGTAAAAATCGCTAAACTAATTCTGCAGGATTGCGATCTTTCCCAAAGAAGCTTTCCGAGAAAGCTGGTAATCGGGGGGAAATATGGTTGCGATCGTTGGCGGTGCGAGCTTCGGCCTTGGGCAGACATCCGCAAAAACGCTGGGATCGCAGGGCTTGCTCGGCAATCCGTCCGCAAGCTATCTTGGCAGTAATTTTTTCGTCAATGCGTCAACTGGCAACCTGATTCTTCAAAATCAGGACGAAATACTGCAGGGGATTGGTCAAGACACCATTCTGACCCGCACCTATAACAGTCTGGGCACCTTCGATGACGATAATGGGGATAATTGGCGAACGAGTTCTCAGCGAGTCGTCGGTAACCTTGCCGGAACGCTCAACACCAGTGGCAGCACCGTCACCCGGACCGATTGGGACGGATCTCGTCAGGTATTTGCATATGACGCAACCAAATCGGCATATGTTTTCAAAGATCCTACAGATAGTTTTGATATATTAACGTATAATTCCAGCGCTCAGCAATGGACATGGATAGATGGTTCCAGTCGCGTCATCGAAGTATATGACAATCTGAATGGCGGCCGGATCATCAGTAGTCTCGACAGCGATGGCAAGGGTCAGACATTTACCTATACCAACACACAACTGACGAGGATCACCAACAGTGACGGCGGATACGTCACGCTAGTCTGGACGGGGTCCAATCTTACCCAATTGATCTCTTACAAATCAGATGGGACATTATTAGTCGGACGGATACGCTATACATACGACAGTTCAAACCGTTTAACTCGCGCGACATTGGATCTGTCTCCCGAGGACAACGATATAACCAATAACAATACGATTCTTTATATGTACACATATGAAGGAACAAGCAAGAGAGTGGCGACGATCAGCGAGTCTGGGTCAAGCTCGATGGTTGCCTTTCTTTATGACTCTACAACCAAAAAGATTACAAGGGTTACGGAAACAGCCGCTTCCGGCGATGTGAGAATCACTAACTTTGATTATAGTGTCGCCAACCGCACGCGCGTCACTGACGCTCAGGGGAACGTAACGGATTATTTCTGGGACAACGAGGGGCGCTTGACCTCGGTGATTTATCCGGGAAACCAGACGACATCTTATACATGGGACTCAAATACGAGTCGAATTGCATCGATAACCGATGCTCTTGGCAATACCATTAGCTATTCCTATGATGCCAATGGTAATCAGACACGCGTTGTCGACGCAATCGGTAATCAGGTCGATCGATTTTACGACTCCGCAACAAACGCTCTCCTGGCTGAAACACAATATCTCTTGCCGGACCCGGACGGTACTGGCCCCGGCTTGGCATCAAATCCGATTACTACCCGCTACGTGTACGATGCGCAAAATCATCGTAGATTCAGTATCAGCCCGGAAGGACAAGTTGAAGAATATCTCTATGATACGACGTCAGGTAATACTTGGAAGCTCGCCAGTATAATAAGTTACACGACTCATCTTTACGACGTCAGCTCGCTGGCGACGAATGCCTCTCCCTCTGAAAGCGCGATGGCAGGATGGGTTGCCGGTCTAGCCGATAAGAGTTCGGTGCAACGGACCGATTTGACGTATGATTTTCGCGGAAACCTGAGCACGACTACCGAATTCACGTCAGCCGATTCATCGGGCGTCGGTCTTATATCATCTGCCTACACCGTTACGACTTATGTCTACGATCAGTTTGGCCTACTGCTCAGCAGGCAGATATCAGGACGCACTGGATCGGAAGTCTTCACGTATGATGGCCTTGGCCGAATGCTTTCATCGACCGACTTTGCCAACAACAAGACAAGGATCGCCTTCGACAAAAACAATCGGCGGATGGTCGTTACCCTCACAAATGGAGAAACGATCACCACGAGCTTCAACGCTTTCGGCCAGGCAATAGACAAGACGAATGCCGGATCGGGATCGGCAAGCCAAGTTGAAACATACAAGTATGACAGCCTCGGACAACTGAAAACCGCTGTCGATGCGTTCCTTAAAAAGGATTATACTTTCTACGACACTGCCGGACGAAAGATCGGTTACGTGGATCGCCTCGGGAATTTGACCGAGTTTAGGTACGATGCCGGTAATCGGCTGGTTGCAACGATCGAATATGCGACGACAATCAGTCCTACTTCGCTTTTCGATGTCAACGGCAATCCCAATAACGTCGCTCTTTCAAGCGTGCGCCCCACATCGATTGCGACAGATCGATGGACATGGAGCATATACGACGACGCCAATCGCTTGATTGGCACAATCGCTTCGGATGGCGCAGTCACCCAGTACACTTACGACGGCGCCGGCCAACTCATAAAGACGACCAGTTTCGTCAATCGCCTTTCGGCCTCGACGGTCAACGGCTACAAAATCACGCAGCCGGCAACGCTGACTCCCCCCCCGGCAAGCGCCAACGACCGGACAACTCGCAATTTCTATGACAAAGCGGGCCAGAAGATTGGTGCACTCGATTCCGTCGGTGGGCTGACACGGACCGTATATGATGCGGCTGGCCGCGCCGTGGAAACCATTCAATATGCGTCGCTGACCACACAAAGCTTGCGCGCAACGGGCACTTGGGCGCAATTGCTTGCAAGCGTGACCGCCTCGCCGAACGCCGCGGATCGCCATCAATATTTTGCTTACGATGGCCAAGGCAACTTGCGCTTCACCCTGGACGGCAAACTCAATCCGACCGAGTTGATCTATAACAACTCCGGAGACCTCATACGCAGCGTGGCCTATGGCGCTCCCATCGCCGCCACATCGAACTACACATCAACATACATTCAGGGGCAGATTACCGCCCTGAATCTGGCCACTGGTCCGGCAGCGCGCACCAACCGCACAACTTACGACAACGCTGGCCGCAAAGCTTTCGAAATAAACGCGCAGGGGTTCGTAACGGCTTATACCTACAACACTCTCAATCTGGTGGTGAAAGTCACTCAATATGCGACCGCCTTTACTGCATCGGGCGATCAGACGCTTAGCGCAATGCAGAATTGGGGCATGGCAAACACTCGTGTGAACGATCGTATCACGCGCCAAGTTTATGACGGGCTTGGACGGGTTGCATATGAAGTCAACGCTGAGGGCTATGTTACCGAATATCAGTACAATCTGAGAAATCAGGTGGTGAAGGATATACGCTATCCCACGGCTTACACTTCTTCCCAGATTACAAATAGCGTGACTCAGGCCAGCATGATTACACTGCTCGGCAGTGTTCCGGCCGATGCAATTACCACGCTCTACGAATATGATGACAATGGCAATCGCACCCGGATAACCGATGGCGAGAATTTCTCCACGGCCTACGCATTTGACACTTTCGGACGAAATACCGACATCACGGACCTGACGACGAACATCGTCACGCATATGGATTACGATGCGCTCGATCGGGTCGTGCAGACGACTACCGCATATGGCACCGCCGAAGCCCTGGTGGTCAAATCCGAGTATGATGGCGCCGGCAACCTGACAGGAAGCACGGATGCGCGAAACAACAAGACTCTTTTCGCGTTCGACGTTCTCGGCAACAAGCTGACAACAAGCGTCCCGATCAGCGTCAATCCATCGACTTCGGCAATTGCCTATGCGATTACTGTTAACGAATATGACGCATTTGGCAATATCACAAAATCGACAGACCCACTTCTTGGCCAGAAGTTTTATGAATATGATAGCCTGAACAATATAAAAAGAAAGAAGGTCCCTCTATATCTCGATGGATCTTTAAATGTCGTATACGCTACCACCGATTATCAATATGACGCCTTCGGCAATATGGTGGCGGCCGTTGATCCACGGCTTAACACGACGTTCTATTATTACGACAAGCTTGATCGTTTGCGTTATGAAGTCGATGCCGAAGGCTATGCCACCGAGACCACCTATTCGATCGGCGGCGCGGTAGCCACCGTCCGCCGAATGGCGACCAAGCCAAGCGGTACGGGCTCAACCACGGCGCTTCCAGCATTTACCACTAACAATGCCATCGACGGATTGACCAGCTTTACGCTCGATAAACTCGATAGAGTGAAGCAAGTCATCGATGCAGAAGGCTTCTATGAAGATTATACTCTGGACGCTTTCGGCAACCGAACGGTGGTGCGCAACAAGCTCGGCTACAACACCCTGAACGAGTTCGACAAACGCGGTCTGCTGAGACAGGAGACCCTGCCAGTCACCTCGCTCCGCAGCGACGGAACTGCGATCAGCGTAGTGAACAGATTCGAGTATGACTCGAATGGCAACCGTACCAAGATGATCGAGGCTTTCGGCCTGCCCGAACAGCGGACCACCATTTACGAGTATGACAAAAACAGCCGCTTGAAGAGCAAGGCCGGCGACACCCTCAGCGTGCTCAATCCTGATACGATGGTGACGGCTTCCGTTCCGATCCTGGAGCAATATCGTTACGACGAGAACGGCAACCTGACGGAAGTGAGGGATGCGCTCGGCAATCGCACACTATCTTACTACGACCTTGCCAATCGCAAAATCGCCGAGATCAATCCACGTGGCACACTTTCAACCTGGGCCTACGACCTCAATGGAAACATGAAGTCAGCGCGTGTTTATGGGGACCTGATACCATTGCCAGGCACTCCGGGCGGCATGCCCCCGGCCATTGCAGGCAATAATTATCGCGAAACCCTCTACGATTACGATCTCGGCAACCGTCAAATAAAATCGACTTTGGTCGGCATCGAGACGGGAAGACATGCGAACGGATCATATACGACTTCGATTCTCCCTATAATCAAGGAGAACAAATATGATGCCGTCGGCAATATCATAGTTCAGATCGACGGAAATCTGGGCAGCATTTACAGCTTCTACGACAAGAACGGCAAAAAGACCGGACAGATCGACCAGGCAGGTTACGTTACCAAGTGGGCATACGACCACGAAGGGAACGTCCTCCAGGAAAAGCGGTTTGCCAATAAGAATATCAATGCGATCGTGGCCGGCGGAACGCTGACCTTTCCCGCCGCAGACGGGGAGAACGACCGCGTTACCGATTTCACTTATGATCGCAATGGCCGCCGCAAGACGGAGTCGCGTCAAAACGTCAGGATCGGGGTGGTTTCGGGTGGTGAGATCGGCAGTGAACCACTCGTTACGGCAACTATTACCTACACTTATAATGGCCTCGGCCTCGTTACCTCGAAACAGGAGGCGACCGGCGATACGACCAGTTATGGCTACGACGCAATCGGACGTCAGACCACGATCACCGGCCAGAGCTATACGGATTACAATGGATCGGTGGTCTCCAATCAGCAGGCCATCACATATGACGGGCTCAACAACGCGATAAAGAGCGTAGAGAACGGCGCGCGCACGACAACTTATACGTATGGCGCCGGTGGCCGCCTGCTTTCCAGCACGGACGCCGCAGGCAATACGACCAAGTATTTCTACGATGCGACCGGACATGTCACGGCGACAAGCTATCGGCTCGTCAAAGCGGACAATTCTTTCCGGTACGTCGCCCAAGTCTTGAAATACGACGCCGCCGGTCAGCAGGCCTCGCAAAAGACATTCACATCGACCGATGAGGTGAACTGGACGCAGTCGGGCGACATGACCGACTATTTTTACAACGCCTATGGCGAAGTCATCGCGCGCGGCACCAATACCAATGGAAATCAGGCGAACGCACAGGAGTTCAACGAGTACGACAAGGCGGGCCGGCTCTGGCGCACCAATTTCAACGATGGTGTCACCAAGGCCTATATGTACGATGCCAACGGCAACGCCACATTGCTGATGCAGTCGTTCGGATCGATGGATCTCAGGGCCGCGTTTACGGACATCAACGGGATGTTCGCCAGCGCGGCCGTCTCCAAGACGTTCAGCGTTTTCGATGCGCGCAATCAACTGGTCAAGACGATCCAGTCGGACAGCAACAATGCGGGCGCCTCGCCGGTCAAGGCGGAACAGGTGACGACGCCGGGAACTCCGGTATCCTTCAATAGCGACGCCAGCGTAAATCCGGCCAATCGCAGCCAGACGGGGGCTGTCGCGCAGATACCGGGGGGCAATAACGTCTTCACGACGGCTTCCGGGTATATATCCATATCTACAGAACCGGGGTATTACGGAGGAATTAATTATATTCACATAGATCGGGGAAATGTTCCACAAAATGGCGGACAAAACGTATATGTAGTGGTTGAAAAGGACTGGTATGTAACGGCCTCATTTAGTGGAGGCGTTTTCTTTCCGCCAGATTATGGGACTTATAGTGAAGTTTTCGGCGCATATTCTCCTGACAACTCTTCGATTCACATCGGAAATCTTGCGGATCGTACAGCTGGATATTACACCTATTTTCGCATTACGGTTTATCAAGATGCCCCCGGAGGGATAGGCCGCCTGAAGCTCGCGCAGACCCAAATTAGTACGACCCAATTACCCGATGGCACTGTGACAATGACTGGCAGCCTTAACGGCAGCACCTGGTTCGCTCCGCAGATACAGATCGGGAATGAGCATTCCAGCACATCGGTTATCCGGGTATTCGGCCGCGCGCAGGGCTCCACCGGCCCCTATTCCTATATCGGCAACGCCTCGCCCATGCTGCGCGAGGATGGCAGCGCGGTAGCCGGGTGGTTCTCGATAAACGGAGATGCCGCCGGCCTACAATGGCAGAACTGGGACTTGCGCTATTACGCCCTCGACGCCGCTGGCAACCTGCTCGACGCCAAGAACGCCAGCTACGCCCCCGGATATGCCGGTTACTCGCAAAGCTCGATGGGAATTAACGGTCCGGGCCAGGTCATGGCGACCTGGGACGGGCCTTATTACACCCTGCTCTTCACCGGTACCTCGGCAAATGCCCAGAGCATGCGGGTATTCTATCGGTTGGCGGGCACGAATAACGCCTTTAGCCAGCTGCCGGTCAACACCACCCCACGCGGCGGCGCCTATGGCCAAGCCGGATGGTGGTCGGGCCGTCCCCCGGCGGATGGCCAATCGTACGAGTTCTGGGTCGAGCAACTCGATGCCAACGGCGCGATCATCGGCGACCGCTCATACGGTACGTTTGTCGGCGGCAACGGCAATCCTCCCTCGAATCTCACCCAGTTCACCGCTACGATCCCCATGGTCACTTTCAGCCCGCCGCCGGACGCTGTGGTCACCCATCAGCGCATGCGGTATTCCACGAATGGTGGAGCCACATGGTCGGGTTGGACTCCCTATAACGCAGGCGGCGCATGGAGCTACAATGCCAGCGGGCTCGCGCCGGACTTCTATACGAACTACAACTATACGCTGGAGTATGAGACCTACAACGGCACGGATATGGTGTCGCGCGCCACGGGGAACATGACTCTTGGATATGCCGGCCAAAGCATCCACCTGGCCAATGTGTACAGCGTTCCGGCGAAGGTCGTCTTCAATCCGGTCCAAACAACCGGAAGCACGCTGAAGCTGTTCTACCGCCCAAGCAATTCTACCGGCGCTTACACTGCCGTTACGCTTACGAAGGCGAACAACAAATACGCATGGGACGTGGACAATCCGCCCATTCGACCCACGTCAGGCTTTCTTTTGCTCGATTATTATTACGACTTATATGATTCCAACGGCAATCTTCTGCCGAACCTGATGGGTTCCGATCACGTCGAAGGCACGCTGACCATATATAGCGATCGCTTCGTCAACACTGCAAACGCCGAAATTCATTGGGCAATCGACACCGAGGCCGCCGCGGCAGGTAATTTCCTGATCAGCCGCAGCCAGACGCACAACGCTTTCGGCGAGATCGACAGCGAAACGGACGGTCGAAACAAAACGACGAACCTCTATTACAACACCGAAGGCAAGCTGATTAAGAAAGTCTCGCCGCAAGTGGAAGTCACTGGCGAGAACGGCGTCACCTCGCTCGCCAATCCGACGGAGTATTATTACTACGACAAGAGCGGCCGCCAGATCGCCCAGAGGGACGCCAATGGCAATCTGACCACCCAGACCCTGCTCGCGGGAACCGGTTATGGCGGCTCCAAGGCGCTCGTCACGGCCGAGTATCGCCCCGGCAGCACGACGACTTTCGGTTACGACGCCTATGGCGATCAACGCAAGAAGACCGAAGCCGGCAGCGTCACCACGATGGTCTACGACGCCAACCACAACCTCACCGAGGTCTACCGCCCGGTGCGATCCGGCGGGAACTCGCCCGGCACGCAGTTGGTCGATTACTACGCCTACGACGCCCTCGGCCAGCGCATCAAGCACTGGAACTCGCAGCTTGGCGCGGCGGTTCTCGAAACCACGGACTACGACGTCATGGGGCGGGTGACCCGGACGGTGTCGATGGCCGGCCAGACGGCGGACTATACCTACAGCTACCTGGGCGCTGGTGCCGGGGGCATCAATACCGCCGGCCTCGGCAGTTTTGGCGGATGGCAGAAAGTCACGGCGACTTCGGCCGGAGTCAGCCAGACCGAGCAGAGCGACATTTTCGGCCACACCACCTGGCGCAGCGATTTTGGCGGGCATGCGTATAACTACACATACGACAAGGCGGGGCGCCTGACGAAGCAGACCAACACAGCCGGCCAGGATATCGATTTCGCGTATTACGAGAATGGCTATGTCAAGAGCGTCAGAGATAACACCCTGAAGATGGAATCGACCTTCGAATACGATTCCGAAGGAAACCGGACGAAGGAAACCTACAACGGCTTTGGTTCAAACCCGGTCTTCTACCAGAACGCGGCCATCACTTATGACGCGATGAACCGGATCAGCCGATTCCTGGATGCAAAGGCCGATATTACATACAAGTACGACGCGGTCGGGAACCGCCGCAACGTGAAGAGCGTCTACCAGAACGGCATAGGGACCGGCCTGCAGGAGCAGGATTACTGGTATAAATACGACGGACAGAATCGCTTCGTCACGACCATGGGCGAACTGAGCGGCGGCTCAATCGTGCTCGGAGCGGACGGCGTCGCGATCACTTACGATGCCGCCGGCAACCGCGCCACCGCGACGTACGGCTATGACGGCCATACCGAGACCTATACTTACACGGCCGACGGCTATCTCGAGAACATGGTCATTGGCGGCGTGGTGCGCGCCCGGCGCACCAACGATGCGCTTGGCCGCGTCACGTCCTATAAGGAATACAATGCCAGCGGCGTCGAAACGCTGAACCGCACGGCCTCGTTCGACAACGACAATCGCATCACGGCGGACACCACCGTCGCCAGCACGACGACGACCGTCACCAACTATCACTACAGGGCATGGAACGGATCGGCCTATGCCGGGGCCGACCAGGGCGTGCTGGTTCATACGGACCAGCTGGAATCCGGCATCACGAAGAACACGAACTACTATTACACCTGGTGGGACGAGGCCAAGCAATCGAGCATCCGCATCGATGCGACCAACCCCGCGAACGCGAACACGGGGCAGTGGGCACCAGGTCTTTCGGACCTAAGCTATGACGCGAACGGGCACATCACGACCCTGGTGGACCGTACTGCGGTCGGCGGGGCGAAGACCGTCCAGTACCGCAACGACGCCTATGGGCAGATCCTGGTGCGCGAGGAAACGCAGAACGGGGTGATCGGGCCGCGCCAGCTCTATTACTACTTCAACGGCATGCGCGTGGGCGATGTCGGCAACAACGGCGAAGCGCAGAACCGGGTGGATTACGCGCAGCAGCTTGCCGCGCGGGGCCAGGCGCGCCAGACCGGGCTGTTCCGCTATGGCCGCCCGGTCGCCTCGGCCGATTTCGACCAGAACTACCAGCCGATCAACGCCGGCTATCCCGGCCTGGCGGCCAGCGCCTATACGGTGCGCAGCGGCGATACGCTGCGCTCGATCGCCCAGGCCATGTGGGGCGACGGCGCCATGTGGTATCTCATCGCCGATGCCAACGGCCTGTCGGCGGCGAGCCAGCTTTCCGCCGGCCAGCGCCTGATCATTCCCAACAAGGTCACCAACCTCCACAACAATTCGGGCACCTTCCGCGTCTACGATCCCGGCGAGGCGATCGGCGATACCCTGCCCACCCTGCCCAACGAACCCGCGCCTCCGCCCGCCCACAAGAAAGGCGGCGGATGCGGCGGCATAGGCGCGATCCTGATGATGGTGGTCGCGGTGGTTGTAACGATCGTGGCTTTGCCTGCGGGAGCGCCAACTGTTATGCAAAGCCTGCTGGCCGGCACAGCCGGAGCGGTGGCCGGGCAAGCGACGGGCCTCGCAACGGGGACCATAAAGAAATTCGATTTCAAGGCGGTAGCATTGGGCGCGATTTCAGGAATGGTCACGGCCGGGATCGGCCAGCTTGGGAAGCTGGCTGCAACCGGCGAAATCGCAGGCGGATTGGGCAAGGCCGCAACCTTCCTCAATGGCAGCGGGGTCGCCAGCAACATCGTGCGCGGCGCACTGAGCAGTGCGGTGACCCAGGGTGTCGGGGTGGCCACTGGCCTACAGGACCGGTTCGACTGGGGCGGCGTCGCGGCGGCGGGGGTGAACGCTGCTGTCGGCCATTGGGCCGGCAGCCAGCTCGGACTGTCGGGCCCGGGCGCGACAGTGGTTAGCGGCATAGCCGGCGGCCTCGCTGCGAGCGCGGCCGAAAGCCTCGTCACCGGACGCAACTTCGGCGATACCCTGATGAGCAACCTGCCGGGCATCATCGGAAATACAATAGGGAATATCGTCGCTGATGGGATTACGAGAGGTGGCAAACCCGCTAATCTTCTCAAAGGCACACCATACGACAGGTTTAATGAAAGTGCGTCAAATGTGGCCAATCTCACTACCGGAGCAGGTGACGGTACCGCAACACAACCCACTGTGGGCTTAGGCGGGGGCCGCGTCGGTGGATCAGCTAGCTCGGATGTCATTGGCGACGAAATAGTCGTCAGGGCCGATCCGCACGAGCGCGACATGCTCTGGGCTATGAACGACTACCAATGGGGCAGATATCTTGGGAGGGCTGGTCCGCAGCGATACAGCGAGGGGACAGCCCTTTGGGCCTTGGGTTTGCAGCAGCCCTACTCCGGGGTGACGGCCAGCTTCGGCGCGGTATCGTCCTATGACAGTCCGCTTATCCAGTCGTTGAAGACGGCGCGGCCTTACGGGCTCTATAGCGATGCCCCGGCCCAGCAATATATGCTCGGCGACGGTTCGGTGTTCACCGGGACGCCATCAGCCCTCGGTCGCTTCCAGCAGCAGCGGGCCGCGCAGGCCAACATGGCCTATATGGACCGGCTCACCGGCTCGACCTTCGGCGGGATCGCTTTGGGTGTGTCGAATGCCTTAGGCAGAAGTCCTGCAACACAATTAAAGGACTACGAATTGGCCGTTGGACTGGACGGCCTTACGATGGCCTTTGGAGGCGTCCGAGGTGCGGCTATCCCAGGGAACAACAGCCAGACCAGTCTGAGCGTCGTCAACGGCGAGAACGGAGTCCACGGCAACTCGCGGCTGTCGGGCAGAACTACGTATCTGTACGAGTTGCAGACCAAAGATGGACAGTTCCTCAAATACGGCATCTCTGTTAATCCAGATACCCGGTACTCGAACTCCTTCATGAAAGATAAGGACATCTTCCGCATTACCTCGGGCACGCGGGCGGATATGATGGCCATCGAACGGCAGATGGTGATCTCTAACCCAGGGCCGCTCAACAAGGAACCTTGGGCCATCAAGGCCCGTAGGGGCAACTGACATGATCGCAATCGGCAATGATTTTGGTGGTTCTGAGTTGAAGGGAACCCCGATACAACTAGCGCTCTCGGGTTCTTCTCAACTCGCAGCGAAGACCCGTGATCCGAAATATGACGACGGTACGGAAGCGTGGATCAACCCGATTTTCATCGTGCCTGGCTCGGTGTCGCAACCCGACTTTGAGGGGTATGAATACGGCCACTTCTCAAAGAAGCAAAAGGGGCTGGTGATCAAGATCGCCGTGCCACTGGCTGTTGTTCGCGGAAAAGACATCCCCGAATTTATCAGCGGCTCGCTGCGCGATGCGGTCCACATGGCCTCGGAGTTCTTCTCGGCCAAGGGCATCAGCTTCTCGACGCTGAAGGCTGAGAAGATTATTCTGGCGATCGAGACTGGCCTTGAAGGAGCGGAAGCAAGATAAAGGGATTGCTCCCTGTGGTGTAAGCTGTTGTCTGCACATCGTTTTTAGGGAGATAAGCGACACTGCCGCGTTCTCATCAACGCATTGATGTTGTTCGGAAAGTGCCGGTGCTAGGGTCAGGACTCATTGATGTGAGAGGTGCGATCTGATTCAGGCTCCTTGAGGAGACTGAGCATGAGCGACCTTTACTGGCTGACCGATGAGCAGATGGACCGTCTGCGCCCCTACTTTCCCAAGAGCCACGGCAAGCCGCGCGTTGATGATCGGCAGGTGCTGAGCGGCATCGTGTTCGTCAACCGCAACGGGCTGCGCTGGCGCGATGCGCCCAGGGAGTATGGTCCGCACAAGACGCTGTACAACCGGTGGAAGCGATGGGGCGATATGGGCGTGTTCCTTCGCATGATGGAAGGGCTGGCTGCTGAAGGTGCCGAACCAGCGACGGTCATGATCGATGCGACCTATTTGAAGGCTCACCGCACGGCTTCGAGCCTGCGGGTTAAAAAGGGGATCTCGGGCGCCTGATCGGCCGCACCAAGGGCGGCATGAACACCAAGCTTCACGCCATCACCGATGCCAATGGCCGCCCGCTCAGCTTCTTCATCACCGCCGGGCAGATCAGCGATTACACCGGCGCTGCGGCTCTGCTCGACGATCTGCCCAAAGCGAAATGGCTGCTGGGGGACCGCGGCTATGACGCCGACTGGTTCAGGGGGGCTTTGCAGGCAAAGGGTATCAAGCCCTACATTCCTGGCCGAAAATCCCGGCTTCAACTCGTCAAATACGACAAGCGCCGGTACAAACGTCGCAATCGCATCGAGATCATGTTCGGCCGCCTCAAGGACTGGCGCCGCATCGCCACCCGCTATGATCGCTGCCCCTCCGTCTTCTTCTCCGCCATCGCGCTCGCTGCAACCATCATCTTCTGGCTGTGATCAACGAGTCCTGACCCTAG
>DASWWL010000137.1:0-11958 GCA_036400975.1 Novosphingobium sp.
AGTGGAAAAGCTGGGGCTCGATACCTACTCCGCGCCGGACCGCTTCTTTTCCTTCCGGCGCGCCACGCATCGCGGCGAGCCCGCTTACGGCCGCCAGATATCGCTGATAGGGCGCATTTGAAGCCCTGCTAAGAAAGGCCAAAAAGGCGGTTGGCACGTCGGTTTTTCGCGTCTATCAGGCCGGCCAAGTCGGCACCTGCCACAAGTCTATCCTGTGGCTGGCCACGGCGTCGGGGGGTTCCAGACGCACTACTGGATTGTATTAAAGTTCGTGCCCGCCCGGGATGCGAACAGTCGTAAAAGCAAGGCAAAGGTCAACCATGGCACAAGATGCGGGCACTGACACTCCGGAGCTGGTAGCCGGAGACGGAGTGCGTCGGCGCGATTTCATCAACATCGCGGCGGTAAGCGCGGCGGGCGTCGGCGGTCTCGTCACGCTGCTGCCGCTGGTCAGCCAGATGGCCCCTTCGGCCGACGTTCTGGCGGAAAGCTCGGTTGAGATCGACGTTTCGCAGATCCAGCCTGGCCAGGCCATCAAGGGCGTGTTCCGCAAGCAGCCCGTGTTCATCCGCAACCTGACGCCGGTCGAAATCGCCGAGGCGAACAAGGTCGACGTCGCGTCGCTGCGCGATCCGCAGACGCTGGCCGAACGCACCAAGGAAGGTCATGAGAACTGGCTGATCACCATGGGCGTTTGCACCCACCTCGGCTGCGTGCCGCTGGGGGCCGGCGAGGGCGAGGTGAAGGGCGAGTTCGGCGGCTATTTCTGCCCGTGCCACGGTTCGAGCTACGATACCGCGGCACGCATCCGCAAGGGTCCCGCTCCGAAGAACCTCGAGGTTCCGGAATACGCCTTCACCACCGACACCGTCGTCAAGATCGGTTGAGCCAAGAGATACGCTGAGGTCAGAACATGAGCTTTCCCTGGGCCAACGAATATAAGCCGAGCCATCCGCTGATGCAGTGGATCGACGAGAAGCTGCCGCTGCCGCGGCTCGTCTATAACGCCGTCGGCGCGGGTTATCCCGTGCCGCGCAATCTCAACTACTGGTGGAACTTCGGCGTGCTCGCCGGCTTCTGCCTGCTGCTGCAGATTGTCACCGGCGTGATCCTGGCGATGCACTATGCGCCCAATGCGCTGGTAGCCTTCGATTCGACCGAACACATCATGCGCGACGTCAACTGGGGCTGGATGCTGCGCTATGCGCACGCCAACGGCGCCTCGGCGTTCTTCGTCGTCATCTACATCCACATCTTCCGCGGCTTCTTCTACGGTTCGTACAAGGCCCCGCGCGAAATGGTGTGGCTGCTCGGTGTGGTGATCTTCCTCCTCATGATGGCCACGGCCTTCATGGGTTATGTGCTTCCCTGGGGCCAGATGAGTTTCTGGGGCGCCAAGGTCATCACCGGTCTGTTCGGCGCAATTCCGCTCGTCGGCGAGCCGTTGCAGCAGTGGCTGCTTGGCGGCTTCGCGCCGGATAACGCTGCGCTGAACCGTTTCTTCTCGCTGCACTTCCTGCTGCCTTTCGTGATCGCGGGTGTCGTCATCCTGCACATCTGGGCGCTGCACATCCCCGGCTCGTCGAATCCGACCGGCGTCGAGGTGAAGAGCGAGAGCGACACCGTGCCGTTCTTCCCCTACTTCGTCGCCAAGGACGGCTGGGGTCTTGGCGTGTTCCTGTTCCTTTACTGCGCGATGCTGTTCTTCGCTCCCAACGCGCTCGGCCACCCGGACAACTATATCCCGGCGAATCCGATGAGCACGCCCGCCCATATCGTTCCCGAATGGTACTTCTGGCCGTTCTACGCGATCCTGCGCGCCTTCACGTCGGATTTCTTCTTCATTCCGGCCAAGCTGATGGGCGTGCTCGCGATGTTCAGCGCGATCCTCGTCTGGTTCTTCCTGCCCTGGCTCGACCGTTCGCCGGTTCGCTCGGGCCACTTCCGCCCGACCTTCCGCAAGTTCTTCTGGCTGCTCGTCATCGACGCGCTGATCCTGGGGTATTGTGGCGGCGCACCGGCGGCTGAGCCTTTCGTGATGATCAGCCAGATCGCCGCGATCTATTACTTCGCTCACTTCCTCATCATCCTGCCGATCGTCTCCTCGATCGAGCGGCCCGATCCGCTGCCCTTCTCGATCACCGAGGCTGTCCTCGGCAAGGACGACAAGGCGGCCCTGGGCAATCCGGCCTGATCCCAGCGAGACGGAAAGACAGACACATGATCCGCATCCTCTCCATCCTCGTCGGGCTGTTCTTCACGGTCGCGCTCGGCTGGTCGTTCGCCAACGGCGCTTACACCGCGATCACGGAGCCGGCGCCCGCAACCGCCGAGCATGAGTTCCACAAGCACCCGAAGGAGCTCGACCTCGCCAGCAACGGTCCGTTCGGCAAGTTCGACAAGCAGCAGCTCCAGCGCGGCTTCCAGGTTTACAAGGAAGTCTGCTCGGCCTGCCACTCGCTCCGTCTGGTCGCTTTCCGCGACCTGAAGGCGCTCGGCTACAATGACGACGAAGTGAAGGCGATCGCCGCCGGCTTTACCGTTCCGGGTCTCGACCCCAACACGGGCGAGGCGAACACGCGTCCGGGCCTGCCGACCGACTACTTCCCCAAGCCTTTCGCCAACGACATCGCTGCGCGCGCCGCCAACAACAACGCGGTTCCGCCCGATCTGTCGCTGATGACCAAGGCGCGGCATGATGGCTCGGCCTATGTCTACTCGCTGCTGACCGGTTATCAAAACCAGCCCGCCGAGCTGCTCAAGCACTTCCCTGATGCAAAGACGCCGACGGGCCTGCACTACAACCCGTACTTCGCGAACCTCAATCTCGCGATGGCGCCGCCGCTGACCGGCGAAGGCCAGGTTAGCTATGGCGACGGTACCAAGGCGACCGTCGATCAGATGGCGAAGGATGTGGCCGCGTTTCTGACCTGGACCGCCGAACCCAAGCTCGACAAGCGCAAGCAGACGGGCTGGCCGGTGCTGATCTTCCTCGTCTTCGCGACGGTGCTGGGCTATCTCGCCTACCTCAACGTCTGGGCGGACAAGAAGAAAGCCTGACGGAAGCCGTACGGCATGCACATGAAGCGCCCCCTGCATCAGCCGATGCAGGGGGCGTTTTCCTTTGGGTCGAAGGAGATCGCGCGATGACCGCCGATGAACTCAAGGCACTGGTCCGCTCGATTCCCGACTTTCCGCAGCCGGGCATCCTGTTCCGCGATATCACCACCTTGATCGGTCATGGTGAAGGTTTCGCCGCCGCCGTCACGATGCTTGCCGATCGGGCGCGCGGGGCGGGCGCGGAGGCGATCGCCGGTATCGAGGCGCGGGGCTTCATCTTTGGCGCCGCGGTGGCGGCCCGGATCGCGGCGCCGTTCATCCCGGTGCGCAAACCCGGCAAGCTGCCGGTGCCGGTGCTCGCGATAGACTATGCACTCGAATACGGCACCGACACCCTGGAAATCGATCCGGGTGCGATTCAGGCTGGCCAGTGCGTGGCGATTATCGATGACCTGATCGCTACCGGGGGCACTGCCCTTGCCGCGTTGCAACTGCTGCGCAAGGCGGGCGCCCATGTGGAGCAGGCGCTTTTCGCAATCGATCTGCCGGATCTCGGTGGAGCACAACGGCTGCGAGAGGCGGGATTGTCCGTTGCGTCGCTGATGGATTTCCCCGGTCATTGACCGGGGAAATGATCAGGCGGCCTTGTCGCGATTGCGGCCTTCCTTGGGCGCGCCATCGTCGACCAGCGCCTGCACGGCTTTCGACGACGCCACGGTGCCCAGTTCCATCAGCGCGAAGTGGTTCGCCTCGATTTCGGCGAGGTCGTAGACATAATTCACCATCACGCCGTGTGCTTGGCGCAGGCCGTTGGGCGAAAGGTCGCCATTGGCGTGGATCGCTTCCAGCCGGGCCCCATTGCCAAGGTGGAAACGCGCCACCGGATCGAGGACGTTGCCCGAGGGCGACCGTGCCGTTGTGAGGTAGCGCGCGGCAAGCTTGCGCAGTTCCGGCGAAGGCGGGACAGCCGCATCCTTGCCGTTTTCCTTTGCCAGCCACCTGGCGAAGCCCGGCACCGGCGACAAGGTCGCGAAGCACTTGAGCTGTGGCAATTCCTCGCGGAGCAAGCCGACGACACGTTTGATCAGGTAATTGCCGAACGGGATGCCGCGTAGCCCTTCCTGACAGTTCGAGATGGAATAGAATATCGCCGACGTGGCCTGGCGCGGATCGACGACATTGCGCTCTTCGGCGATGATCTGGCCGATGGCGCTGGGCAGATCGTTGGTCAGCGCGACTTCGACGAAGATCAGCGGATCGTCCGACATCTGCGGATGGAAGAAGCCATAGCAGCGCCGGTCGATCGGCTCGACGCGGCGGCGCAGGTCCTCCCACCCGGCGATTTCGTGCACGGCTTCATAGCGGATGATACGTTCGAGCAATGCGGCAGGCGAATCCCAGGCGATCCGCCGCAGTTCGAGGAAGCCGGCATTGAACCATGCGGTGAAGGCGTCCTCGAATTCCTTGTCGAGCGCCTTGAGACCGTTCGTCCGTTCCGGAATGCCCAGCAGGTCGGAACGCATTGCGATCAGCCGCTGCGTTCCCTGGGGTGCCAGGTTGAGCATGCGGATCAGCCGCTGGCTGGGTGATTCGCTGGCGTCGTTGAGCGCCTGCGCGGCGGCTTCGTCGCGCTTTTCGTTCCAGCGCGCGATGGCCTTGTCGATAGCCGCCGCATCGTGCGGGTGAAGATCGTGGATTTGTGTCAGGAACTCCTGGCGCGCGGGCAGATCGCTCGCTTCGTAAAGGTCGAAGAACGTGGAGGCGAGGGCCGGGCCCGATGCGCGGCCGCGCAACGATAGAAGCGCGCTGGCCAGATCGAGCAGGCCTTCGCTGCTGGCCGGTCGCGGCGCGACCCCGATACGCGACAGCAATTTGCCCAGCCTGGTATTCATGACCAGCTCAAGCGGATTGCGCCGGCGGGTGGGGGTGGCGGCTTCGGGGCGTTGCCTCGGCATGCGAATCGTTACTCCTGCTCGTTGCCGCAGTGCGGCCCGAATCATTGTGGCGATTCGCGGTGTACATGCAAATCCCTGAAGATGTCGTGACATGGCGGCTGGAAAACGCGCTGCCGCATTGCAACATGAAAAAGAGGGGCAGAAAGACAGGCGTTGACGAGATGGCATCCGTCATGGCAATCGCGCGGCGTCAAAAGCAGCGCAGCAGCAGTTGGCCGCGCGGGTATAGCTTAGTGGTAAAGCTCCAGCCTTCCAAGCTGGCTATGCGGGTTCGATTCCCGCTACCCGCTCCATCCCTCCATCCAGAATCGTCCACATCAATCTAGGAAAGTGGCTGATTCCCGTGTATTATTGGCATTGGCCCGTCCAGTGCTGTCCTCACTCGTTCGCATAAATCTAGCGGGTTTGGGGGTCACGATAATAACCGTGTTTGGAGTGACCCCCAAATGGCATTATCTGATACCGGAATCAGGGCCGCAAAGCCCCGCGAAAAGCAGTACAAGCTGAATGACGAAAAGGGCCTGCTGCTGATCGTTCGACCTAGCGCCGGCAAACTCTGGCGGCTGAAATACCGTTTCGGCGGTAAGGAACTGCAGCTCACGATCGGCACTTACCCGGAGGTGAGTTTTTCGACTGCCCGTAAGCGACGCGACGAGGCGCGGGAATTGCTGGCAGCTGGCAAAGACCCGAGCGTAGAAAAGAAGCGCTCTAAGGTCGCTGAAGTGATCAGCGCCGCCAATACGTTTAAGGCCGTGGCGGACGAGCATATCGCAAAGCGCCAGCGTGAAGGCGCAGCGGTCGCCACCACCGCCAAGGCTAAGTGGCACCTTGCCCGCCTAGACAAGTTGCATAGACGCCCCATCGCGGAAATCGAGGCGTTTGAGGTGCTGGACGTGCTGCGCAAGCTGGAGACACGGGGCACCACCCTTGAGGCGGCACGCCAGATCAGAGCCTTCGCCAGCCGGGTATTCCGCTATGGTGTGGCAACCACTCGTTGCAAGACTGACCCGGCGGCGCTGCTGATTGGGGCACTGGCCGCGCCCACGGTCAAGAACCATGCGGCCATCACTGATCCTAGGCTCAGGACCTATTAAATCGCTTGCGGGGATGGCGATTGGTTGATTCAATGGCGGCGTGAGGAGGCGTTGCCATGAGTGATCTGATCTGGCTGTTGGAGGCGCAGATGCGCCGGATTGAGCTGTATTTTCCGCTTTCGCACGGTGTGTCGCGGGTTGATGATCGTCGGATCATCAGCGGTATTATCTTCGTGATCAGGTACGGTTTGCGGTGGCGCGATGCGCCCGCCGAGTACGGTCCACCGAAGACGATCTACAACCGCTTCATCCGCTGGAGCGGGCTGGGCGTGTTCAACAAGATCTTCGCGGCTCTTTCGGCGAAGGGCGGCAAACCGGACCAGCTGATGATCGCGCGACCCATCTGAAGGCGCACCGGACGGCAGCCAGCCTGCTCAAAAAGGGGCTGTTCCCCGACGTATCGGACGCACCAAAGGCGGCCTGAACTCCAAGCTGCATGCTGTCTGCGATGGCAGTGGCAGGCCGCTGGTCATGCTGCTGAGCGAAGGGCAGATGAGCGGCTACAAAGGCGCGGCGCTGATGCTGGCACCTTGCCGAAGGCCAAGGCCCTCCTCGGCGACCGAGGCTATGATGCAGACTGGTTCCGCGAGGCGCTTGCGGATCGCGAGATTGCCGCCTGCATCCCATCAAAGAAAAACCGAAAGGTGCCAATCCCGCACGATGTCGCGCTCTACCGGCAGCGCCACAAAATCGAAAACATGTTCGGCAGGCTCAAGGATTGGTGACGCATCCACACCCGATACGACCGCTGCGCGCGCGCACCTTTATGTCCGCCATCTGCATCGCAGCCACCGTCATCTTCTGGCTCAATCAATGAGTCCTGAGCCTAAGATGTGCAAGGACTATCTCGTTCCTTTGTCACGACAAGTCCTGATGCTGCTGAAACATGTCCACGATCTCACAGGACCGAAGGGCTATATCTTTCCATCGATACGCTCTGGAGCCCCGCCGATGAGCGACAATACCATCAATGCTGGACTGCGTCGGCTGGGTTACTCGACCGATGAAATGACCGCTCATGGCTTTCGGGCCACAGCGTCCACCTTATTAAACGAAAGCGGAAAATGGCATCCTGACGCCATTGAACGTGCGCTTGCGCACGGTGATAGTGACAGAGTGAAGGCCGCATACCATCGCGTGCGCATTGGAACGAACTGAACCGCTCCGGGATTGTCGGAGGCTCCGGGGTTTAAGTTATGCCGCGATCGGCGTGTCGTCGAGCATGGCGTAATATCGCTCCTCGGCTTCAGCGGGTGGGATGTTGCCGATCCGTTCGAGCAGGCGGCGGTTGTTGAACCAGTCGACCCATTCGAGCGTGGCATATTCGACGGCTTCGAACGATCGCCATGGCCCGCGCTGATGGATCACCTCGGCTTTGTAGAGGCCGTTGATCGTCTCGGCCAAAGCGTTGTCGTAGCTGTCGCCGACGCTGCCGACCGAGGGTTCGATTCCGACTTCGGCGAGGCGCTCGGTGTACTTGATCGACACGTATTGCGATCCTCGATCGCTATGATGGATGAGACCGGCCCGGTGGGCCGGTCGACGATCATGAAGCGCTTGTTCCAGGGCGTCGAGGACGAAGCTGGCATGTGCCGTCCTGCTGGCTCGCCAACCGACGATCCGGCGCGCATAGGTATCGATGACGAACGCGACGTAGACGAACCCCGCCTAGGTCGCGAGGTAGGTGAAGTCCGATACCCACAGCATGTTCGGCGCCGGCGCATAGACCGGCGGTTGACGTGATCCAGCGGGCACGGCGCTGCCTTGTCGCTGACCGTGGTGCGCACCTGCTTGCCCCGGATCACCCCGGGCAGGCCCATCTCACGCATCAGTCGTTCGATCGTGCAGCGGGCGACAGCGAAGCCCTCCCGCATCATCTGCCGCCACACCTTGCGCACGCCATACACCGCGAAGTTCTCGGCGAACACGCGCGCGATCTCGGGCTTCAGGGCGACATCCCGCTGCGCCCGCGCCGATAGGCGCCTCTGATCCCGTCGCTGTGCAACGCGCTCATGATAGGTAGATGGGGCGATCGGCAGCACCCTGCAGATCGGCTCGACCCCATAGGCTGCGCGGTGATCGTCGATGAACGCGATCATCGCCGGAACGGGCGGTCGAGCTCCGTCTGCGCAAAATATGCTGAAGCCTTGCGGAGTATCTCGTGGGCCTGGCGCAGCTCGCGGACCTCACGTTCCAGCGCCTTCACCTTGTCCGCAACGTCGGTCGGGACACCGGCGCGCTTGCCGCTATCGACCTCGGCCTTCTTCACCCAGTCGTTCAGCGTCTGCGGCACGCAGCCGATCTTCTCCGAGATCGATACCACCGCAGCCCATCGTGACGGGTAATCACGCTCGTGGTCGAAAACCATCCGCACCGCCCGATCGCGGACCTCAGGTGAAAACTTGTTCGTCGTCTTGCTCATACAGGCTCCACTCTCTCAGGGGTTGGAGCCCCCGGCAATACCGGAGCGGTTCAATATTCTGTTCACAGTAAGGCACAACCAACCTATTACTAAGCCCCATTTTCATCGGGAAAGGGTGGTGGCCTCCCGGATTTCGATCTGCAGGTTGCTTCACGGCCCAGAATCGATAGTACGGCCTTCTTGAGAGGGCGTCGGAGGCAGAGTGCGAACTGAACTTTCTGAGAATGCAAGGGTCAAAGTCTCGGTACTCAACCAGGCATCGGCAGATTGCGTCAGGCACACACGATATGTTGAGAGACTGGACGTACAGACGCCCGAGAGCCAGCTACGCTCATTGATGAAGCTGGCATTTGGCGATATCTATGATCCTCAAAAGTCTGTTACGATCACTCGCCATCTGCTCGCTGGTGAAGTGTCAGAACCTTCCTTTAACCGGCGAGGCACTGAGCTGTTGACTGTTGTCACGGGCGAGGTGACCATCAATGGTAGCCAGCTGAAGGCTGGCGATGTAGCTCGTGTTGACACTGGCGAAATTTGCCAGATCGCTGCTGCGCAGGACAGCAAAGTAATCTCGCATATCTGGCCGTCCCGAAGTGCACTAGTACACCAGCCATTTCAATCAAAAGCACCTTTCAATCCGTCTGAAGATGTCATCAATTTGGTTTCGATCGTGATCGTTGCCAAAAATATCGAAAATTACATTTGCCACGCCATTATTTCATGCTTGAATCAGACGTATAGGAATATTGAAGTTGTAGTGGTCGATGATGGGTCTATCGATAATACTGCGAAAAAAGTTGCTAGCATGGCTGCTTTTGATCATAGGGTTCGCGTTTATTCGGTCAGTCGAGGTGTAAATGCTGCTCGGCGATTTGGTTTGGAGAAAGCTAAGGGAACGTATTTCCTTCTTATTGATGGAGACGATTGGATTGACGAGAATTCAATTGAGCTACTTCTTAAGACGGCCAAAAATTTAGACAGTGAATTGGTATTATATGGATATGATCACTTCAACGACAAGACCGCTGAAGTGTTTAATCCAATATTTCCATCAGAAGCTTCGCAGGTGGACATCAATCTTCCAAGATCTTTAAGATCTGAAGATGCTATTAAAATAGCAGGCCTTAATCATACTATATGGATGAACTTTTTCGGAGTTCGGGTAAGAGAACGAGCTCTTGAGGCGTTGCCAGAGCTTAGCTTATACGAAGATCTTCCGTTTGCTCTGTGGCTAATGCAAAATGCTAAAAACCCGGCGCTTTGTAATCAACCTCTGTACCATTATCGTCGGGATCGGACTGGTCAATCAACCGAGCACTGGTGGGCGGTCAAGCCCGCTCAGAAACAAACAACTCTCGTCGCAGCTGTGGAGCACATCTTGCAACTTATGCAAGGTGCTAATCTACTATATTATATGATCTTGCTCTATAAGTTGAATGAAATTGTTAGATACGAGTGCGATATAAGTTCAGATCCAAGAGTGGTTTTAAGTTGGAAAACATTGCGGATGAGATTGTTCAAGATGTTACCTAAAGAACTGATGAACGAAATTCCCAGCCGTCGGCTTCGCAAAATTTTCCAGAATGCTCATCGGAACTATGGTTATGATTGATAGCAAAGATATCAGTATTGTATTTCAGGGCCCTATTGAATGGGAAACAGACGGCAAGGATCCTCGCCCTCTCACAAAGCGGTCACTCGAAAATGCGCGCCAGATGCTACCCGGCGCCGAATTGATTCTTTCGACTTGGTCTGGCCAAAAGATAGACACTTTGGGTTTCGATCACGTGATTTTCAATCAAGATCCCGGTATGCAAGGAGAGTGGCCGGGGCACACGCCGAGCAACGTAAACCGGCAAATTGCCAGCACGCTGGCCGGTATAAAGCACGCGACAAGATCCTTCGTGTTGAAAATTCGAACGGACCTGGTTTTAAACGGAACGAATTTCATCTCCCGATTTGTCGCAGCACCTCCAATATCAGAAGATAGCCGACGCATATTTAAACGACCGATTGTCACGAACAATCTGTCGTCTCGAAATACAGACGCAATTTTGCAGCGCTTACCTGGACATCCATTGCCATTTCATCCTTCTGACCATGCAAGCTTCGGCCTCGCTGAGGATATGCTGACGCTGTGGGATATCCCTTATCAATCCGAAGAAGACGCTTGGTTCTTTTTAGACAGATCACACCCTAACCGATATCGCCTTCACGAACTGTCCCGGCTCGCGCCTGAACAGCACATTTTGACAAACGCCATCGAAAAACATCATCCGGTTGGGCTTTCGAATTATGCTGATATGAGCCGCACCGTGCTCGCCTTGAGCCAGTATTATATGACCACGCATTTCGTTACGGTCCCAGATCGGCTGTTTCCCATCGTGTTCCCAAAATATCATACGCCTCATCATCAGAGCTATGAGTGGATGCGCATTTGCCCGGACGACCTGTACTATAACAAAACTGAGCATGAAATCGCGCGTCGTGAGTTTACTTGGGACAAACGACTGACCTATCCGTTTCGGCGCCCTAAGAGGTTTGCGAAATCTATTATTCGCGGGCTAGGAATTAAGATTCCATAGGAATTGATGTGATGGCGTGGATGACCACAAGCGCAGCTGTGTCATGACGCGGCCGTTGTAGGTCCATGTGTGGACGACCTCGGCGGCGCAAGAGCTTTTGTTTAGCGATGAGCGCCGGTCGAGTGCATCCATGTGTTCGGCCTGTTCGCGCAGCGCCGTATGGCTGCTTGCCCCGATGAAGTCCGCAGGTTGGCTCCCTAATCACGTCATCGCGCTCCAAGAGCTGCGCCATCTAGGGTTGGCGATCAGCATTTTTGCGGGTCATATGCGCCACCGCCGACGCACCAACCACAAGCAGTCTCTGTAAGTAGCCGTCGCCTTGCTTGGTGATACCGCCCAGCCGTTCCTTGCCGCCGGAGCTGTTCGCTCGAGGCGGGGGCCCTAGCCATGCGGCGAACTGGCGACCAGATGATTTGCCCCCTTCTGAGTGGCCCATCGACTATCGTAGTCTGGACCACGAAGGAGGAATGGCATGGCTCGGAAGCACAAGCCCGAGGAGATCATCGGCAAATTGCGTGAGGCGGAGATCGTGTTGGCGCCGGGCGGGACGGTGGCCGACGCCTGCCGGCGGATCGGCGTCACCGAACAGAGCTACTACGGCTGGCGCAAGGAGTACGGCAGGCTGAAGATGGATCAGGCGCGGCGGATGAAGGATCTCGAGCGAGAGAACGCCCGGCTGCGGCAGGCGGTGTCAGATCTGACTGACGTGACCCCCTGATTTTCCTCCAAGCATGATTAGAGTCCGGCCTGATGGAAGGACGGATAATGAAGCGACTGAGGTTCACGGAAGAGCAGATCATTGGCGTGCTGAAGGAGGCCGAGGCGGGCGCCAAGACCGGCGA
>DASWWL010000138.1:0-3850 GCA_036400975.1 Novosphingobium sp.
CGACCATTTTTCGTCAGGCGCACGGTAGGAGACGCTGGCATTGACCACGTCACTTGTCGGGCGCCGGAGCAGGAATGTGCGCTGGGCATTGTTCCACACGCTGGTGGTCTGGGTCCAGTCGGCAACCAGGACAATCGAGCCCCCGTTACCCAGTTCCACTTCGTAGCGGGGAGAGAGATTGATTTTCCAGGACGGCGTCTTGGGCAGATCGGCGCCGGCAAATGTTCCGGCCTGGATGGCGTTAGGGCCGCTGACCGCGACCACGCCAGGCAGGACTGAAGTATAGTAGGCATCGATATAGCCCACGGAACCGTTGATCGTAAGGTTGCGGACGGGGGCAGCGACGACTTCCACCTCGATGCCCTTGATGCGGGCGTCGCCGGCATTGCGGATCGTAGGTGAAGTCCCTTGCTGGAAGTTCAGCTGGATGCCCTTGTAGGCCGTGGTGAAGGCGGCGAGATTAAACTGAAGGCGGTTGTCGAGAAGGGTTGATTTGAGGCCAAGCTCCCATGTCGTCGCCTTCTCGGGGCCGAACGGTTGGGCGGTTAGCTGTGGATTGGTCAGACGCGTGGTCCAGCCGCCGGTTTTGTAGCCTTTAGACCAGCTTCCGTAGATCATGACCTTGTCGGTCGGATGGAGCTGCACCCCGACCTTGGGCGAGAAGTTGTTGAACACTTGCCGGTTCATCCCTGGCGCATAGACGCGCAGAGGATTAGTGGGATCGGGATAGCTGAGACCCTGTTGGCATGTCACCGGAGCCAGCGGGAACGGTCCGTTGGGCGTGATGTTGCCTTGCGCGTCGCTGCAGCCGAACAGCTTGTAGTTGAAGCCGTTCAGATCCTGCTGGCCGCCTTCGAAGAACTTCGATTCATGCGTGTAGCGGCCACCCAGCGTAACACTGATAAGATCGATTGGACGGTAGTCGAGCTGGCCGAAGAAAGCATAGTTCTCGGTCTCCAGCTGATTGGGGCCATCGACCTGCAGCAGACCTTCGGCGAAAGTCACGTAGTCGTGAAGATCGCCCTTTTCCTTGAAGTAATAACCGCCGAGTACGAACTTGAGCTTGTCGTCAAGCAGCGAGCCCAAGAGTTGGAGCTCCTGGCTGACTTGCCACTGGTTCATCTCGAAGCTGAGCTGCAGGAAGTTCAGCGGTGTGCCATCGGCGTCCATTCCCGACTTCCAGTGGAGTTCGCGGTAGGCGGTGATGGACTTGAGCGTGACGTTCGGTGCGATCGGCCATTCCAGCGTGCCGGCCAGGCCCCAGTTGGATAAGTCGGAGAAGCTGTTGCCGGTGGCGTAGCTCTTGTCGATATCGCCCGTCAGGAAGCGGTTATCGTAAGGCAGCAGGTTGTTGTTCGGATTGCCATCGACGTTCACGCTTGCCAGCGGCTGCTGGCGCAGGGTGGTGTTGAACTGAGTTCCCCGCACACCGCACATGGCCTGGGCGTTCCGGGCGGCAATCTGCGCTGAGGTCGCGCCGATGCAGAAGTTGTATAGCCCTGCGAAGAGGAAGCCGGTCGTCTGGGTGGGGTCGAAGCCGGTGCCGGGCAGGTTGCTGGTTCCCGCGAAGGGGCCGGGAACGTTCGGCACGGTCGTCAACAACGTGTTGGCGAGGCCACTCGAGTTCTCGCGCGTGTAATCGCCCGATATAGTGAGGGTGATGTCGCCTGCTCGCCAGCGCAGCTTGCCACGCAGGTTCCAGCTGTTGTCGCCGCCTTCGCGGCTGGAGGTGTCGAAGCCGGAAGAGGGGAACGAGGTGTAGCTGGCAGTATTCGTGACAAGAGGATCGCGGAAGGGGATTCGCTCTACATAACCTTTGCGGTTCTTTATGCCGAATGTCACCGAACTGGTCAGATTCTCTGCGATCGGGAGATCCGCCGTACCGCGGGCCTGCAAGAGATTGAAACTGCCCGCCGTGACGTCCCCCTTGAAGCGGAACTCGTCGCCGGGATTGCGCGTAACGATCGAAATGGCGCCACCGATCGTATTGCGGCCGAACAGTGTGCCTTGCGGCCCCTTGAGGATCTCGACGCGCTCAACGTCGAGAAGGTCCTGATTGGCGCCGACCGTGCGCGCCAGGTAGACGCCATCGACATAGATGCCGACGCCCGGATCGATATTGAACGCGAAATCGTCAGACCCCATGCCACGGATAAAGGCCGAGAGGACGGCGGTCGAGCCGGAGAACGGCGTGCCCGCGTCGAGGTTCACGCTTGGAGACAGTCCGGAAAGCTGCGAGATGTTCCCGACTGCGCGCTCGGAAATCGCATCGGCGGAGAACGCGCTGATGGCGATCGGCACCTTCTGGGCGCTTTCCGCGCGTTTTTGGGCGGTCACCACGATTTCCTGAATGCCGATGTTCGCATCCGAGGCGGCGGAGCCGCTCTCTGAGGCAGGCGGAGCGGACTGCGCGTGCGCTGCGAAACTCATGCTTATCGCGAAGATGCTGGCTGCACTGCGGATGGCCGATCTCATGCTGCTTCTCCCTCATCGGACTTGGTCCGGTTCATCGTTGGGAAGGCAGTTTAGAGAAGGATATCCCCGCCGTATTGAACGCCCGGCAGGAAGGTCTTGAATGATCGTGACCAGTCTGCCCAGGCCAGGGTCAATGCCATTGCTGCTGCCTTGCATAGACGCCGGGCGAGACTCCGAAGCGGGACTTGAAGCGACGGCAGAAATGGGCGGCATCGGAAAAGCCGAGATCATAGGCGAGGTCGCTCAGCCCCGATTGGCGACAGGCTCCGCCAAGGCGCTGCGCCGCCAGCGAGAGGCGTCGCTCGATAATATAGGAGGTTGGGGTTGTCGCCAGTTCCGCGAACACACTTTGGACGTCGCGCGTCTGCACGCCCAGGGAATCCGCAATCCGGCTCGTTCGCATGGCGCTGTCGGAAATGTTGGCGTCGATGAATGCAAAAATCCGTTGGCGCAGGTCCGAATGGTCACGATCGATCCGGCAGACCGTATGCGCAACGAACAGGGGGATCAGGTGCGAAAAGCTGGCTTCCAATGCCTCGGCCTCGTCACTGGCGATCGTTGCTGTCCATGGTTGGCGGAACAGTGAGGCCGCCATGTCCTTCAGGACGCCGCCGATCGGCGATGTCCTGTCCCCGGCGAAGCCAGGGACGATCGGCCCGGCGGCGAGGCATGAGACCGGAAACTCGATGACCAGCATTTCGTTGCGATCGGAGATTTCGAGCTCATAGGGTTCGTCGGTGAGGACGAAGGTCGCGTCGCCCGGCGACAGGGAGGTCGTCTGGCCGCGTTGGGTCGTCGTACTGAGACCGGTTGTCTGGATATGAATCTTGCCCCGGCCGTTCGGCACTATCGCCGACTCCATCGACCAGCGGCGGACGGTTGCGCGTTGGGAGCGGATCCGGGATACGTTGATCGTGCCGAGTGCAAAGGTCCTGCTGTCTCCATGGATATCTGGCGAGCCATCCACGACGATCCCAGGAAAAGCAGTCTGCAGGAAGGTGTTCCAGGCATCGAGGCGCAAGGCGCCCGGGATTTCCTCGGTCGAGTAGCTTCTGATCACAGGCATTCGGTTACTCCCCCCTTCGATCCTTGGGGCGAAGCCTGGCCAGCCTTCCGTGAATACAGCGTCGTGCCGTTTCCATGATATTGGAAGGAACTTGGCGCTTGCCTCTACCTCCAGATCGTTTATTGCTATGAAATATAGCTAAAGCGTTTTGGGAGTAAAGAGGCCATTATGCAATACGAGCGCAAGAATCCGCTTACTGGTGATTTGGCGTCGGCATCGTTGGCGATGCAGGCGTCGGATATGGGGATGATTGCTGCGCGTGCGGATGCGGCGTGGCGTATCTGGTCGGGGCAGGGACCGAACGCGCGG
>DASWWL010000139.1:0-16811 GCA_036400975.1 Novosphingobium sp.
CGGACGGACAGGAACCTCCGCTGGCTGCGCGCGGAGTGCTTGCCAAGGCCTGCGGCTGGAGCGATTGGGCTGCTCTGCTTACGATTCTTCATGCACGGCGGCAGGTGGTCGCGAAGACCTGGGGTGAAATCCTGGGCGAAAAACTGGAGGTCATTTCATGAGCGAAAAGCCCGGAATCGGCGATCCCCTGCCCGATATTGCGATGGAAACGCCCGAAGGCGGCAGCGTGAAACCCTCGGACTTTGCGGGCCGCAAACTGGTGGTGTTCTTCTATCCCAAGGACGACACGCCCGGCTGCACGACCGAAAGCAAAGATTTCTCCGCACTTGCGCCCGAATTCGAAAAGGCCGGCATAGCGGTGCTGGGCGTCAGCAAGGATCCGCCGAAGAAGCACATCAAGTTCATCGAAAAGCACGCACTCGCCGTTCCGCTCGCCAGCGACGCCGCCGAGGCGGGATTATCCGACGCGCTCGGGATCTGGACCGAGAAGCAGAACTACGGCCGCACCTATCTCGGCATGGTCCGTACGACCTATCTGGTCGGCGCCGATGGAAGGATCGCCCAAGTCTGGAACAAGGTGAAGGTCAAAGGACACGCCGAAGAGGTTCTCGCAGCCGCGCAGGCGCTTTGACGGCGCTCTCGGTCGGCGCGGCTATCAAGACCGCGCTAATGACCGCGGATCCCCATGCCAAAGCGATGACGACAAGAGCCGTGGTCCGCGACTGGCGGCGCGGGCGCCTTGCCTTCTCCTTCGATGTCGCGATGCCGGACTGTCCGGCCCGGCCCGAAGCTCCGGAACTCCTGCCACCGAACCGGATGCCCAAGCGCGGCCGGGGGCAGTCGGAACGGGGGCGCGTAGCCCTTTACCATGCGCTGGCTCACATAGAATTCGTCGCGATCGACCTTGCTCTCGACATGGCGGGCCGCTTCGGGGGCGAGATGGGGCCCCGGTTCGTCGACGACTTCCTGTCCGTCGCCGGGGACGAGGCCATGCATTTCGCGCTGCTTGACCGGCGGCTGAAAGCGCTCGGCAGCTTCTATGGAGCCCTGCCCGCCCATGACGGATTATGGGATGCCGCGCATGGCACGCGCCACGATGTCGCGGCGCGGCTGGCGATCGTCCCGCTGGTGCTGGAAGCAAGGGGGCTGGATATCACCCCGATAACGATCGCACGGGTAGAAGCTGCCGGCGACGAAACCGGAAAACGCATCCTCCAACGAATCCTTGACGATGAAATCCGACATGTCCGCTTTGGCGCAAATCATTTCGTCGCCCTGTGCGAGCGGCGAAATGAAAACCCGGAATCCCTTTGGAAAAGCTTGGTTGAGCGCCACTTTCGGGGACGCGTTAAGCCGCCGTTCAACGACTCAGCGCGCGCGGCAGCCGGTTTACCGCGCACATTCTACGCCGGTCTTGCATGATTAACTTTTGACTGGGTAAGCCTGTCTTCACGAGCTGGCGGGGGGTCCGACCATCTCCAGACATAGCCAAGGCGCTTCGACGCCGCGGAATTAAAAACTGTCGCGCGGCAGGCCCACTGATCGGGTTCGGCTGCGCCAGACAAGGTATTTTGAGTGGTCGCTTCGAGCTTTATGTCAACGTTCCGTAGCATTGCAGGAACGCTTGTTATGGCAGCTTTGTTCCTGGGGACCGCTCCGGCTCACGCCAACAGCAGCGCCAGCGCCGACATCGCCGCCCCGCTTCGCTCAGCGCAAGCCGCCAAGCCCGCAGGCAATAGCGACGAACAGTTCCGCCAGCTCTTCTCCAGCTGGCGCTCCATGGACAACAAGGCTCGCACGTCTTCGCTCGTCGCGGTGCAGGAGGCCGGCAATTCGTCTGCTCGTGCTTCGATCAACCCGACGGTTGCCGGCATCGTCCGCCGTCCCGGCTCTCTTTCGATCCCTTCGCGGATGCCGGTTGAAGGCGTCCACCTGACCAGCGACTTCGGCATGCGGACCCACCCGGTGCTGGGCGGCCGTCGCGCGCACAAGGGGGTTGATCTTGCTGGCCCGGTCGGCACTCCGGTCCATGCCACCGCCGATGGCGTGGTGAGCAAGGCGGAATGGTTCAGCAGCTACGGTCTTTATGTCTCGCTGGAACACGGCGGGGAAATCCAGACCCGCTACGGCCACATGTCGCGCCTCAACGTCGCCGCCGGTCAGCAAGTCCGCAAAGGCGACATCATCGGTTTCATCGGCTCGACCGGACGTTCGACCGGCCCCCATCTGCATTATGAAGTGCGTGTCGCCGGCGAAGCGGTAAATCCCGTTCCCTACATGCAGGCCGACAGCATTCGTCTCGCATCATCGGCCGCCAGCAACTTCGCCGGACAGGGCGGCTCGGACGACTGAGCACAGGCTACGGCCCGCCAGTCACCTCTACACGGGCAGCGATAGCTTCATACGGGCGGCACCCTCGGGTAGCCGCCCGTATCGCTTTGGGCCTGCGTCCTTCCATAGCGACCTAGGCAGGTTCCTCCCGCCCCCTGACACATGCCTTCATTGCGCCGCTATCTTCATGGGCGGCAAAGCAATGCCGCGGCTTCAGACAACCTCGCCCGGATCGCATCAAGAGGACCGGGGCCGCAATAGCGACCCCGGTCAAGTCAGGGAGGGAGAAAGGTCATGAAATGACCAGACCAGCAGACTTGACGTAGCGCCTCGTCCGCTGCACTTGTTGATTATTGCGATTCACTCGCATTTGCAAGAAGTGATTTGACTGGGGTGTCCGACGCCCCGAAGATCAAAGGAGAGACCGCCTATGTACGATTTCATGGATCGTCCGGTGACCAGCCTGGATCAAGGCGGCCGCCTTCTCGTCTGGTCGATGCGCAGCTGGGTCAAGGCGATGGGCGAACGGGATTGCCCCGCCACGAAAATCGGCATCGCGTTCGCACAATGGAACGTCATCTCCGGACTGCAGCCGTTCCTGCGGATCATGGCGCTGTTCAATCGCCATGGGCTCGAAACCTTTCAGTTCTGCGCGCTGGCCTGCAATCATGTATCCGAGCACGAGGCGCTAATCCTCAGCCTCGTCTGCTCGCTACCCGACGGTCGCCCGGAAGCCGTGCGCGACACCCTGATGCTTCTGGTGGAGGAAGACTGTGTCGGCGACGTGCTGGCCGCGCTGATGGTTCTTGCCCGAAGCCTGGAGAAGGCGGCGATATTCCCATCGCGCACGGCCTGGCTACCAGCCTCGTCGTCCGGCCATCCGGAATAGCGCCGGCCGCTATTCGGCTTCCTTGCCGGTCCGGCGACGCAGATAATGCATGCGCAGAATCTGGTTCACCCGCTGGTTCCGGCGATGAAGCAGCCGCAGGATCGGCTTATCGAACTCCGGCCCGGCGGCAGCGATGAATTCCACCATCTGTTCGTCGCCTTCCCAGGCATCCAACGGGCGCTTGCCGGTAATGGCCTCCACCTCATCGCAGTACTCCCGCTCCATCGCGGTACGCCGTCTCGCGTAGTCGCCAAGGTATCGGGCCGCGAGGCCCAGATCGAAGCGGCGATAGGCATCATAGTCATCGGCGGCGGGCATCGCCTCGATCACCGCGACACATGCTTCGAGTAGATGGCCCGAGCGATCCGGACGAGGCTCCGGCAACCGGTAGTCTTCCAGTTCGACATCGCAGAGCCGGGCGACGTCCTTCAGCGCATCATCCATCGCACGGGCATGCCAGCCGATATATTCGTGGTATTTCGTCTCGCCCTCGGGATGGGCAAGCTGATGCGCGATCTGGAGAGGCGTCAACATCGCGAAAGTCACCCAGTGAAAGGCGATGCGATCGCGGTCGAGCCGTATGCCCCCACGCTGGTGATAGAGGTCGTAGAAGCTCTCGAGATCTCCGATCTCCTCTATACGATCGCGCGTGCGCAAGGCCGCCATGTCGACATGGCGATCGCCAACGCAAACCAGCTCAAGATCGACCATGCCGGTAAGCTTGTGGCCTTCGAACATGAATTGCCCCGCATCCACGGTGATCACCGTCGGACCTTCCTCGCAGGGGGGAACATTGCGATCCACCCAGCGGCGGACGAATTCTATATCGGGAGACGGCAGGCGATCGCCGGTCAGATAAAGCCGTTCGATCGAGCGATAATGCAGCAGGGTGATTTCACGCGGATCCTGCGACACCGGCACCCCCAATGCGGTCAGCCGGGCAGGATCTATCTCGTGAATCTTGCGCATCTCGTCGGCCAATTGCTCACGCAGGCGGTCACGCGCTTCGTCGCTCTCCGCATTGGCGATGTTCGGCTGGCCCGCAAGCTGGTCCATCACGAGCGCCGGGATGCTCTCTATATAGCCATGTATGCGGGGCACTCTGACCCCTTCCTCGGCGAATAGCGCCTGCACTTCTGCTTCATAGGACAGCGGCAGCGGTGGAAAGCGCGCATCGCGGCCGCCGCGGACGTACAGCGAAACCGGCTCGCCTTCCTCCTCCGCATCGATGAACCAGGCAGGCCGCCAACGTCCCTGCCGGGCCACCTTGTAGACCGGTCCTATATGCTCCTGGACCCAATCCACCACGGTCTGCTGCAATGTGTCGAGCCGGTCCGGATGCGCTTCCATCTATTCCCTCCTCTGCCACCGACCAATGGCCAGGGCAGCGCGCGGCATCCATGTCATGCCGCCGGGAAGCGGTATATATTGCAGCCGACCATCCCTATTGAAATCGGGACTCAACCGATCCGTCAGCGTCTCCATCGCCGGAAAAGAAAGCGAACACGCGGGTCTCAATGCTTGCTCGCGGCAAGGCTCCGGGCGGCGTCGCACTATCTTCGACCGCACCGTGCGCACCGATACGGCCCGCCGACGTTGCTGAATCGTAGTTCTTGATGAACACCGCTTCGTCAGGCTCCATATCGGGGAAACTGTACCAACGCTGCCCTTTGCGATAGGCCGCTACATAGAATTCGTTGACCAGCACCGGGGTGTGGTTGACCGCGACGAGGAAATCCTCGTCCTGCATCGTCGATGCATCGCAGATCGCCAGCGGACGCTTGCGGAGCGGACCAACGATGGGCCGCCACAGGTTGAGCTGGATGAAACGGCTGCCCAGCAGGCGATCCGCCTCATCTTCAGGCAGCAGATCACGGATACGCCGCCGCGCCGCATCCGGCGTGAAATCATTATGCATGAACCCAGCCGGCGCCCGGACCTGCGCTGCGCCGCGCTGTTCGATCGCATCTCCCCGCACGACATGCTCGTAGACGACAACACGCGATGCCTTCGTATAGGCCCTCACCAGGTCGGCGACCTCGGGATAGTATCGCGCGCGAACCGCCTCTGGATCGTAGAAGTCGCGAAAGGTCGTAGGACTGCGCAGGAAGTGGAAGCCTTCACGGTCCAGCGATCCGCCATCGGACAGCATGCGGCCATTGCTTACAGGCACACGCAAGGCCGCATATCGGCCGACATTGCGCTCCGGCGCATGGTAGTAGTTGACCGGGCTGCCTCCCGCTGGATCGACAAAAGGAAGCTCCAGCATCGACACTGCATCGCCAGGCTTATCGCCTGCGGTTTCCATCACACACTCTCCATCGCGCGGCGGCTCGCGCCGCTCTTTGGCAAAGCATGAGCCATCGCCAATCGATGTCAACCGCCGCCCTTGCGGGAATGCGCTCCGCTTTCGGGTTGAACGGGATCACGCCATCGGCTTCAACGATCATCGCGACGCAAGGAATCGCACGGCGGAGAGGCTGCCTCCAATGCTTACCATCCATCATCTCGGCGCATCGCAATCCGAGCGTATCGTCTGGCTCTGCGAGGAACTGGGCATTCCCTATGATCTGGTCCGCTACCAGCGTGAACCCAGCGGAGCGGCGCCGCCCGAATACAAGGCGCTTCATCCCATCGGCACGGCCCCGGTCATCATCGATGACGATCTTGTTCTGGCCGAAACGGGCGCGATCGTCGAATATCTCGTCCAGCGCCATGGCGGCGGGCGACTGATTCCCCATCCCGGCCATCGGGACTTCGCATCCTACCTGTTCTGGTTCCATTACGCGAACGGCTCGATAATCCCGGCCATCATGCTGGATTCGGTTTCCCGGCGGCTGGGAGTGCCGCGCGTCAGCAGCCGCACCGACCTGGCCTTCTCGCTTGTCGAGCAGCGGCTGGGCGAGGCGCGCTGGTTCGCGGGCGACGAATTTACCGCCGCAGATATCATGATGGTCTATCCGCTCACCCGCTCACGCATATCGATGGGCCGCGACATTTCCGGCTTGCCCAACCTGCTGGCCTATCTGGCTCGCGTCGCCGATCGCCCGGCTTACCGAACAGCGATGGCCCGCGCGGAACCAGACCTGCCGCTGCCCACGCATTGAACGAAACGGCCTTCACTCATCCGGATGCGCGCGCGGCTATTTTTTGAAAAAATGGCGCACCCGAGAGGATTCGAACCTCTGGCCTCTGCCTTCGGAGTGCAGGGATAGCGGCCAATCACAGACGCAATCGGACATTGAAAGCACTGTAAATCAGTAATTTTCTATCCGCACTTGTCCCGATCTATCCCCTAATGTATTCCATACGCATTCCATACGGAACGGAAAGAGGCGGCTGGCATGGCGATGGACCTGAGCAAAGTTGGCGAGCGGGACCGGCTCAAGGCGCAACGCGAGCCGCATTGGCAGAGGCTTCGCGCCGGGTGCTTCCTTGGCTTCCGTCCCTCCAAGCGCGGCGGCAAGGGGACGTGGATTGCGCGCGCCTATGACGAGGATGCCGGAAAATACCGCGTGAAGTCCCTTGGCGACTTCGGAACGCTACCGGGCAACGAAATGTTCGCAGCCGCAAAAAAGGAAGCCGAGAAGCTGGCCGAGCTGGTGGAAGCAGGCGGGCAGGTTCGCGCGAAGATCGAAACCATTGCCGATGCCTGCAAGGAATACGCAAAGACACGCCCCGAGGCCGGGCACCGCTTCCGGCGCTATGTCTATGATGATCCCATCGCCAAGGTGAAGCTCGACAAGCTGCGCCGTCGCCACGTCAAGGAATGGCGCGAGCGGCTGGAGGCGCAGCCCGCACTGGTAAGCCGTCGCAAGAAAGGCGAGCCGATCCACCGTGAGCGCGCCGCTTCGACCGTCAACCGCGACATGGCGGTTTTTCGGGCGGCGCTGGCCAAGGTGCTATCGCCCGGCGCTCCGAACAGTGAGGCGGCATGGCAGGAAGCGTTGAAGGCTGTTGCGAATGCCAACGGGCGGCGCACCCTTTACCTTGATCGCAGCCAGCGGCGGAAACTGCTGGAAAAGACGGACGCGGAAGCCGCGCCGTTCGTTCACGCGCTCTGCCTGTTGCCCTTGCGCCCCGGCGCGCTGGCCGCGCTCACCGCTGGCGACTTCGACAAGCGCACGGCGGAACTGACCATCGGGAAAGACAAGACCGGCAAGCCCCGGCGAATCCAGTTGCCGCAAGAGGCTGCCAAGCTGCTTGCCGATCAGGCGAAGAACAAGCTGCCGGGCGCGGCGCTGCTCATGCGCGCCAATGGCAAGGCGTGGGATAAGAATAGCTGGAAATTGCCCATTGCCGCTGCCGTTGCCGCTGCCGGGCTGCCGGGCGATGCAACCGCCTACACCTTGCGGCACAGCACGATTACCGATCTTGTGAGCGCCGGACTTCCGTTGCTCACCATCGCGCAAATCTCGGGCACCAGCGCCGAAATGATCGAGCGCCACTATGGGCACCTTGCCAGCGATGCAGCGGTGAAGGCGCTGGGCGAGTTGGCCCTATGAGCGCGGCTGGCGCCAAGATTACGAAAATTGAGGGGTACGAATGAGCTTTGCCGACGATGAAGAATTCGCATCCTTCATTGGAGGCGATCACTTGCTCCCGATGATTACGGCAAGGGCACTTGGTCAAGCGATGGACGGATTTGCGCTGCGGCTTCGCTCGGGAATAGACCTTGGCTGGCTCGCGAAGGCCACCCGCCGTGCGCTCGTAAGCACGTTGCGCAATACCTTGGATGGTCCCGGTCGACCTCGAAATGCCGACATTCGGGAAGAATTGAAGGAGCTTGCCAAGGTGGCGCGTACCGCCTCGCTGGCGCTTTGGGAACGGAGCGCGGCAGCGGATGCTGAGTTGTTTAGGCACGCGTTTGCTAATTGGGATCATGTCAGTGGCACTCATGCTGCCGTTGATCCAGACTTTGCCTATAATCGCATTTTTCGAGCTGCTCGCGAATTGGAATGGGTCAGTACATTTCTGGTTCAAGCGGCAGAAGCGGTGAAAAGCCAATCTCCTAATTGGAGAGGCAAAGCCATTAGGGACCTGCGGACATTCCGAGGTTACGTTCTCGCGGCGATCTATGAGGAGGCATTTGGCCAAACGATAACGGTCAACAATTGGCCAACCGATCCTCGGCACAAAGCTCCGACGCCATTCATGGACTTCTACAAGCGCGTTATGGAGCTTGCCTTTGGGGAGCCGGCGACGCCGAACTTGTCCCAGGTTCTCAAGGATGCTCGTCGCCATCTTCGAAGCAACCCTATCGTGCTTGCAGAGTGGCACGCTCTGGGGCTTTAGTGAGACGCGTCTCCGCCGCCGCGCCTCCTAACGAACCTCACCCCGCAATCCCGATTCCGTGTTCCAAACTGCCCTGCAACGTCCGGGCAACCCCGCCTGTGCGTGGCGTTGCCGGACCAAACACATGCAAGCTCCAATCGCAGTCACCATTCCCGAGGCAGTGAGGCTGTCGGGCACATCGCGCACTTCAATTTATGAAGCAATGAAACGTGGCCTGCCTGCGAAGAAGGCCGGGCGGCGGACGCTGATCATGCTGTCCGATCTCGAATCCTGGCTGGCGAACCTCCCGGTCTATCAGGCGGGAGCATGAGCAATGGCGGCACATATGGAAAACGCCGGGCGGCAACCCGGCGTTCTCTGCAATCAACTTGGCGGCTGGTTGCATTCCCCCTCTACCGCATCGGACTGGCGGGCGCAAATGCTTCCCTCCCGTTTCTGCCTGTCGCCTTGGATGGCGCGGGATATGGCGCGGCTCTGCTTTGAGGGCTGCAATGACTGAGCGGCCCTTTCCCGATCACCGGCAGGCGGCGCTTGCCCTGCTTACCGGCAATCACCGGCTCAGCCGCAAGGCCGGGCAATTCCTTGGCCAGCTTGCGGTTGATCCTTCGCCCATGAGCGAAGCGCAGGCCGATTGGCTGGCGAAGCTATTGGACCGAGCGGGCCTGCCGCCACTGGCAGAGGGGGGCGCGTAATGGGCATCTATCCCGATGCACCGGGGCACCGGAACGTGGAAACGTCCGTTGCCGCTGCCGACGCCCTTGCGCCCAAGCTGGGGCGGCTCCAGCGCATGGCAGAGGGTGCAATCCGCGATGCTGGCGCGCATGGGCTTACCGCCGATGAATTGGCGGCACGGCTCGATATGGACCGCTGGTCGATCCAGCCGCGCACCAGCGAATTGAAGCGCAAGGGGCTTATCCGTGACAGCGGGCAGCGTAGGCCGAATGCAACCGGCAAGCTGGCCATTGTCTGGATTGCCGCATGATGCTCGCCGCCACGTCGAAGCCGCAACACAGCGCTCGGTATGGCGGCGCTTTTGAAACTTCACCGTTTTGCGGATTCGGTGAAGTTTCAATTGCACCGCTGCAGCCGCAAACGCCCGCAAATCTGCCAGTTGTCCGAACTGGCACGGTGCTTGCGCTTATTTACCTTACCTCTGGTGTGGCAGCCCTTTCCGCTAGAGGCACTGGCAGGGGCGGCGCGCGCAACCGTGCCGACCGGGAAAGCTATTCACTGACAGCCGCTCAGATTGGCAATCTCAAGGCCGCTGAGCGCCATGCCGAAAAAATCGGGCTGCCGTTCACTCGCATGATCTCGATTCACTGGGAAGCCGCCGGAGTGCCCTTGGCGGGCATGGCGAAGGCGACGGCGCGCTTCACCGATCTCATGGCGAAGGCGATAGCACGCAACAAACACCGGACGGCATGGCTCTGGACGCATGAGAATTGCGGCCCAAAGGGAGGGCACTGTCATTTGCTCGCCCACGTGCCAGCCGATCTCGTGCCCGTTTTGATGGCGCTGCAACGGGGCTGGCTTCGCAGGATTACCGGCAAGCCATACCGGGCGCGCGTGATCCACAGCAAACCGATCGGCGGGCGGCTGGGGCTGGAGGCGGGCAATCCCGATCTCCACGCGGTCAATCTGGAGGCGGCTCTTGCCTATGTCCTGAAAGGCGCAAGCCCTGAGGCCGTTTCACAATTCGCCCTGGATCGGCTGGAGCCTGGCGGCCGCGTGATCGGCAAGCGTTGCGGCACTTCCCAAAACATCGGCGCGAAGGCGAGGGCGGCAGCATGACGGAAAAGAGCAAGAGAGATAATCGCCCCCCTGAGGACATCGACCCCAAGCGGCTGGATGTGCCCACAGTGCCCCGCAAACGGCGCAACAGGGCAAAGCCGGAGCCGAGCGAGTCCTTGCGGGCAGGCAAGGCCAAGGCGCTTAGCCGAATTCTAAAACGCCCTCAGTCGCCCGGCATCATGTACGAACCGAACGGCAGTGGCGGACTACGCGCGACCTCTCCGCATTCGGACGTCGAACTATGGGAATTGCAGCTGGCGGATGCCTTTGGCACGCGCTCCAGCTCGGTCATGCGGGCATTCATCGGCCAGCTGAAGCGGCTGGTTCCGGATGTGTGGGATGAAAGCGCTCAGCGCAGTAAGCCGCACGAGACCGAACTTAATGCCGCGCTCGCCATGGTTGCCGATGTCCAGCCGCGCAACGTCACTGAAGCGGCACTGGCTGCGCAGATGGTTGCAATCCACTGGATGCAAATGCGGCTGTCAGCCCAGGCCCTCAATCGCGGTTACAATGTGCTGCAACCGGATGCCGCAATCGCCAGCAAGCTGGCGCGCACCTACACAATGCAGATGGAGGTGCTGGCGAAACTTCGGGGCAAGCAGAGGGCCACACGCCAAACGATCAAAGTCCGCAAGGAACTGCACCAGCATGTCCATTACCACGACAACAGGGGGGCAGGAGAAAATGAGGGGCAATGCCATGAAACGCGAGCAACCGGCCGGACTGAAAAATTGCCGTCGCTGTCAAGCCCGGACGCGGGCGGGGACGTTGTGCCGCTGCCCCGCCGTGCTCGGAAAGTGTAGATGCCGGATGCACGGCGGGAACAACTGTGGTGCACCGAAAGGCGAGGGCAACGGCAATTGGAGACATGGGGGCGAAACATTGGAAGCGGTCGCGCTGCGGCGCGCCGCCCGTCTGCTTTCGAGGATGCTGCGGCACGGCGGCTGAAGCGCCGAGCTATTTGCGAGGACGGCAGGGGAAGGCAGCCTTAAGGGGGTCGGCGACCAAGAAACCTGGAGCCTGGCTCCATTTTTCGGGGTGATCCCGAAGATACTTTTGAACGACCTCTACTGCCTGCATAGTCGCCACCCCACTCGGCGTCGGGCAGATTGCCCGTGACAAAATAAGGGCATCGAAAATACCGAGGATGTATGATGAGCAGATGTCGAGTTCCAGACCGCGATGCTTTGCGCATTCGGACACGAGGGTATCGCTACCCAATGTGCTCATCACCAAATAATCTGACTGGGCGCTTGCAGTCGTAGTGCCTAAACAGGGGGCAGTGAGCAAAACGAGCCATTTCCGTTTCATTGATCCATTCCTCGATCCGCAAATACCGCATTTCTTAATGCCATAAAGTGCGCGCATGTGGAGATATGGCTAACCGCAACGTCCGAAAGCATAGCGGGCGCTCAGCCAAGGCGTTGGCGGCGGCGCGAGGGAGATTGCGCGGCCGGTGATTGATAGGCCGTGCCTCATTGTTCTTCGCGTGTGCAGTTGAGTTTAGGGGGTGTGCCAATCTGCCGGGATTTGCACCTGAAGGTGCTTTTGCTGCCCCCTCCTGAACAAATGAACCTGTAGGGTTGCCCCCGGCGTAGCGGCTTGGGCCACCTTTGCTCGGTCGAATGGCTCGCCATTCACCTGCGTGATAATATCGCCGGGCAGGATGTCGGCCAAATAGGCTGGGGATTCGTCTCGCACAAATCGAACCGCGATGGCGCGTCTGGTCTCGACCAAAGCCATCTCGTCCGGCGTCATTTCTCTCGTCATGACACCCAGGCCCTGCTTGGGAACCTCTCCGTAATAGACCGCCATTTTATCAAACCGATTTATCGTGATCGGCATGTACGTAGTTTGCGAGCCGTAAGTGGTCGTAGTGCCGGAATAGGTACCTGATGCATAGCCGCCGGAACCGTAGACTGAAGCATTGCCATTTGTAACTGAGGTGGTTGTATGTGGCATAGTCAGGGGGAAAGCCGACGTCGATGACGATGCCAACCGCGTCGCCACCATGACGTAGCGGACTTTCAGCTTCCTGGCGAAGCGTAGTGCGTCGCCGGTCTTGGCGTTGGGCGAATTGAACACGCTCACTCCAATGGGAGCATAACCCCTGCGCCACATCGTCTCGACATCTTTGTCTGGATCGCCTGTCCCAGAGATAATTTCGGGGCCTTGGGCGGACGGCATGGGATTGCCGCTGTTTTCAAAGGGGCGGTAAAATTTCTCCCAATCGTTGGCATGTGCGGCCCCTGCCGTGAAAGTCAGCAACAATGCGACAGCGATGGCCCTCATCTGACGTCCCCCCGAAACAAACTCGATTGTTTGCGCATGGCTAAGCCGCGACCTTCCACCCGCCACTATCCTGCTCAAGGGTAATGCGCGCGTCGCTTTCCTCAAGGTCGGAATCCACCAGCCGCTCGATCATGTCGCGGATATGGGCGTTGCCCTCATTCAATTCCCGGTAGATCGCACGAATGAAGCGATCAGCAATCTTAGGCTGGCCGCCCCGCTTCTCCCATAGAGCGACCGTCTGAGCCTCATTGCCAAGCATGGTGGCCAGTTTGGCTTGGCTTAGGCCCATTTCCTGCCGCAGGAAGCGCAATTCGCTGCCGGTGAGCTTCCCGCCCTTGTTAACGATCCCGTGCGCAATGGCGCGGTGCAGGCCCTCCACGTCATGGATGGCGATACCCGGCCCATAGGGGGTGTCGTGCTCATCAAAGCCGTTCGCCAGCCAGACGTTGCGAAGGCCGCATTCCCGATAATGATACATGCTCGCCTCCTAGAAAACGGTGATGACGATTGCCCGCTTGGGAACGTCAATCGCCACCGCCACATCCAAATCTTTGCCCGCGACGCGGTGCGTCACAGTCAGTTTCCAATTCCCGTGCACGTCCAGCGCCACCGGCTCGCTTACAATCCCGCGTTGCAGGCAGGTCAAAACCTGCACCGGGGAAACCTTGCGTTGCCGCATTCGCTGCCGGGCATGGTGCGTGAAGATCACTTGGGCACTGTCCCGTGCAATCTCGCGAAGGACTTTGAGTGCCGTTGCGTCGTTCATCCGCATGGGAACCGGCTCTGTCATAACCCATAATTATTATAGGTTGGTTGCTTTAGCAAGCGGCGACGCGAGCAATCGGCACGGCGTGTCAGTGACTTGCCTACCCGTCGCTCGCGAATCTGCCTGCGCAGCTCGAAAACCTCGATTTTCTGCCGATCTGTTGCGGCTTCACGTTCAAGTGACGTTGCGCGCGGATACCAAGTCAGATTTGACGGAGAAGCTGCCATCTCTTGAATGCCGCTGCTTTCCGCCATCTCCAGCCGCGATTTGTCGCGTTCGGTGTGTATCGAACTGCACCAACACCACCCGGGCACATTGCCTGAATTGGCCCGAACGACCTGCCTTCCGTTCCGGCAGAATCGCGCGACCGGCGCAACCATTGTGCAGGCCGATCCAAGGGGGCATTTCACCCCCTGTTTTCCATACTCATTCCATACGGAGCGCTACGGATTGGCCTAAGCCATTGAAAAAATGGCGCACCCGAGAGGATTCGAACCTCTGGCCTCTGCCTTCGGAGGGCAGCGCTCTATCCAGCTGAGCTACGGGTGCAGAACGGCGGCGGTTAGCAGAGGCTCGGCGGGGTGGCCAGTGCAATTCGTGGCACGAAGCGCACCTTTAGCGATTTGACAACCACGTCGGCGCTAGTTCTGCACGAATGGACGCGACTCCAAACCATTTCGGCCTTGCCGACCCCGCGAGCAGCATGCCTTTAGGCGGCGAAGGCGCGTATTGGGCCGACGGCATGGCCGGCATGCGCTGGGCCGCGCTGCAGGATGCCGCCGCCGCCGTCGCGGTTCTGGCGGGGATTGCACCCCAGCCGCTGCCGGCCTGCCTGCGCGACTTGCCGCTCCGGCTGCCGCGGCTGTCCGGCTGGCGCCGGCGGGCGATCGAACAGGGCATCGAAGACCTTGCCGCGATCATGGAACCCGGCATAGCCGCGCTGCTGGCCGTGCGGGGAGGCGGAGGCAATCCGGCGGTTCCGGCCCTGGCGCTGTGGCGCGAGTTCGAACAGGCGCGCGACACGCTCGCCATTCTGCTGCCGCCGGAAACGCATCGCAACTGATCGCGCGAGGGCTTGCAAGTTCGTGATATGTTCCTATCAAGGGGCATGGCCGAATCCGATCCCATGCTCATTCCCGCCGCCGATGAACGGGCCGCACCGGGCGTCGCGCGCGGCGTCTGCCGACTGTTCGCGCGCAATGACAGCTGGTGCGTGGCGGAAATGCCCCTGCGCTGCGGACGCCGCGCCGACCTGATGGGCATCGATGCACGCGGACATATCATCATCGTCGAGATCAAGGTGAGCCGCGCCGATCTGCTCGGCGACGCCAAATGGCCCGAGTATCTCGACTATTGCGACCGCTTCTACTGGGCGCTGGCTCCGCATCTCGACCGTGCGGTGCTGGAGAGCGAAGCCTTCATGCCGGACAAGTGCGGCGTGATCGTCGCCGACGGCTATGATGCGGAAATCCTCCGTCCGGCGCCGCTGCGCCCGCTCGCCACCGCGCGCCGCAAGGTGGAGACAGAGCGGTTGGCCCGCACCGCGCTGCGCCGGCTGGTCCACAGCAACGATCCGCATACCGCCCGCTGGGCAGAGACGGACTGACCGGCGATGCCTTCCCGCCGCGATACGATCCGCATGACGCCGGAAGAGATCACACAGTATCTCGGCGACCGGCGGCGCATCATCGTCGTCAGCAACGGGCCGCAAGGCCTGCCCCATCCCGTACCGATGAACTACGGCCTCGATGCCGAAGGCCGCATCATCATCACCAGTTTCCGCAAGAGCCAGAAAGTGCTGAACCTCCAGCGCGATCCTCGCGCCGCCCTGCTGGTGGAAAGCGGCGAGACCTATCACGACCTGAAATCGGTGATCGCCTATGCCCATGCCGAGATCGTCACGGATTTCGATCAGGTACTCGCCCTCATGCGCCTGATCCGCGCCACCGACGAACTGGCGGAGAGCCTGGACAACGCGATGGACGAACAAGTGCGCGCCTCTCTCGCCAAGCGCGTCGCCATCCGCTTCACGCCATTTCGCCATGTGAGCTGGGATCACGCAAAGCTGGGGAAGTTCTATTAGCCCTTACGCTTTTCAAGCCGCGCCAGCATTACGCGCTTTGCGGATGGCGACGGCATCGGCCAGTCGGCGATCTCCGCCAGCGTCCTGCGACATCCCTTGCACAAACCGCTGCGTTCATCGATCCGGCAGACGCCGGTGCAGGGCGACGGGAGATTCTTCATGCCATGCCCCCAAGCACTGCGCTTCAAGAGGAGCAAGCGCGCAATTTTCTTGCGCTTCTCCGCAATGTGCAGTAGGGGGCGCCCGAGTGATCGACGCGCGGGCCTTGTCCCGCCGTAATCCGCGCAGCGTGAGGCCCGCGTTTCCCCGCGAAGGCCTGCCCGGATGAACGATCGTCCTATCGCTAAGAGCTTCCTTCTTCACGCAGGGTCGCATTGAACGAACCCTTGCCCGCGCGCCGCGCCCCAGAGCCGCCGTGCGCCAGCAATCCTGAAAGTATTTCCATGTCCTATTTCACCGACCTTGGCCTCGCCGAACCCATTCTTCGCGCGCTTGGCACCAAAGGGTATGCCGATCCCACGCCGATCCAGCGCCAGGCTATTCCCGCGCTGCTGAAGGGCCGCGACATCCTGGGCATCGCCCAGACCGGCACCGGCAAAACCGCCGCCTTCTCGCTGCCCTCGCTGCACCGGCTCGCCGCCGATCCGCAGCCGAAGAAGCCGGCTTCGTGCCGGATGCTCGTGCTGTCACCGACGCGCGAGCTTGCCGCGCAGATCGCCGAGAACATGCGCGGCTACGCCAAGTATCTCGCCATCAACGTCCAGTGCGTGTTCGGCGGCGTGCCCGTCGGCAAGCAGGCCCGCGCACTGGTCTCGGGGTGCGACGTCCTCGTCGCGACACCGGGCCGCCTGCTCGACCTGATCGACCAGCGCGCGCTGACGCTGCGCAATGTCGAGATCTTCGTGCTCGACGAAGCCGACCAGATGATGGACCTGGGCTTCATCCAGCCGCTGAAGCGCATCGCCAACCTGCTGCCGAAAGACCGCCAGAGCCTGTTCTTCTCGGCGACGATGCCCAAGGCGATCGCGGATCTGGGCAAGCAGTTCATCAACGATCCGGTCCGCGTCGAGGTCGCGCCCCAATCGACCACCGCCGAGCGCGTGGAACAGTACGTCGTCCACATCAACCAGGCCGAAAAACAGGCGCTGCTCACCTTGTCGCTGAAGAGCGGCCTGAACGACGGCAAGATCGACCGGGCGCTGGTGTTCACCCGCACCAAGCATGGCGCCGATCGCGTCGTGCGGCATCTTTCGGCCGCCGGCATCACCGCCGCCGCGATCCACGGCAACAAGAGCCAGGCGCAGCGCACGGCGGCGCTCAACGGCTTTCGCAGCGGATCGACGCCGGTGCTGGTGGCGACCGAC
>DASWWL010000140.1:0-5495 GCA_036400975.1 Novosphingobium sp.
AGCAGAAGGCGAAATACCTGCCCAAGATCCTGGAAGGCGAGACCTGGTGCCAGGGCTTCTCCGAGCCCAACGCCGGCTCCGACCTCGCCGCGATCAAAACGCGCGCAGAGCGCAAGGGCGACGTCTACGTCGTCAACGGCCAGAAGGTCTGGTCAACGATGGCGCAATATGCCGACAAGTGCCTGCTGCTCGCCCGCACCGGCAGCGACGGGCCTAAGCAGGCTGGCATCACCTTCCTGCTGATGGACATGAAGGCGCCCGGAGTCTCGGTTCGTCCGATCCACCAGATCCAGGGCGACGAGGAATTCGCCGAGATATTCCTCGACAATGTAGAAGTTCCTGTCTCCGAACGCGTCGGTGAGGAAGGCAAGGGCTGGGCCGTGGCGCAGGCGACACTCGCCTCCGAACGCGGGCTGACACTTATGGAGCTGTCATACCGTATGCGCGGGGCCATGTGGCGCGTGGCCGATCGTATTCGCGCCTCCGGGCGTGAGAACGACGCGGGCGTCCTGCGCGACTTCGGCCAGGTCGTGACGGAAATCGACGCCGTCTGCGCAATCGCCGACCGTTTCCTCGAAAACCGCATCGCCGGGATCGAAGCGATCGGAGACGCCTCGATCGTCAAGAATTCCTACTCGCGCGCGCTGCGCGCATGGTCCGCGCTGGGCCTGCGCATCGGCGGTATCGAGGAACAGTATCTCGCGCCGATCACTTTCGGCGATCTCAATACCGGCAACTGGATGGCCGACTTCATGAACTCCTACGCATGGACGATCGCCGGCGGCAGCGAGGAAGTGCAGCGCAACATCATTTCCGAACGCATGCTCGACATGCCGCGCGAACCGAAGGGGTGGGTGTTGTGATCGAGCTTTCCGAACTGCACGACGCCGCGCAGAAGGCGTTCCCTGCCGACAAACTGATCCCCGCCCGCGACGAAAGCTGGAAGCTCGTCGCCGAGATGGGGTGGCTGATGATCGAATTGCCCGAGAATGATGGCGGTCTCGGTCTCGGCCGCGATGCGGCAGTCGCGATCAACTACGAACTCGGCAAGGTACTTTCGGCAGCGCCGCTGATCCCCGCGCTGCTGGGTCTACGCGGCATCGTCGGTGCAGCGGACCTCGCAGACCGGGCAGTCTGGATCGAACGGATCTGCGGCGGCGAATACGTTCCACTCAATATGCTGCCCGGCAAGGTGGAAAACGCCGATGGCGCGCTCAGCGGCACCGTTTCAGGCGTATTCGAAGCCGATCTTGCCAGCCATGTGCTGATCGGCGGCGGCGGCAGTTATACGCTTGTTCCCGTCGATGCTCCGGGCGTCACGCTGATCGAGCGCCCCATATGGGACCGCAGCCGTCGCCTGTTCGACGTAAAGCTGGACGGTTTCAAGGCCGATCCCACACTGGTCCTGGCCAGCGGCGAAGCGGCGCAAACGCTGCACGACGACATCGCCCGTAGTGCTCACCTGTTCCTCGCAGCAGATTCGCTTGGCGGCGCGGACGCGGCGCTGGCGATGACGATCGAGTACCTGAAAGTGCGCAAGCAATTCGATCGTCCGCTAGCGATGTTCCAGGCACTCAAGCATCGCTGCGCCGATCTCAAAACCCGCATCGTCGCAACGGAAGCCCTGCTGTGGTCCCGCGCTCGCGCGCCAGAAGCCGGCTCGGTGGTCGATCTCGGCGCGCTCAAGGGCCTCGCGACCGATGTCTACCGTCACGTAACCGAGGAAGCCGTGCAACTGCATGGCGGCATCGGATTGACCGACGAACATCCCTGCCATCTCTACCTGAAGCGCGCACTGCTCAATCTTCAGCTTTGCGGCAGTCTCGATCTGTGGCGCGAAGCGACAGGCCGGCAGACGCTGGCGGAAATGCCAGCCTAGCCTCGACATGACGAGGGCAAGATGCGGCAATCAGGGCCGCATCGTCAACCCGCCATCGACGTTGAACACCTGCCCGGTCAGGTAACGCCCATCGTCCGACATCAACATGGCCGAGACCGCGGCGATGTCGCGCGGATGACCAAGCTCATGCAGGGCGGTCATCTTACGCAGCATCTCCTGGAACTCAGGGGTCGTCTTGGCCGCGACTTTGTCATGAAAGATCAGGCCCGGCGCGATCACATTGGCTCGGACGCCTTCCGGTCCCCAGCGCTTGGCGACGTGACGCGCCAGCGGATGAATCGCACCCTTGCTCATTACGTAGGCGCAGCGCAGCGCCTCGGGCGAATAGACGGTTCCTGAACTGGTATAAACCATGGAGCCGCCCCCACTCGCCAGCAAGGCCGGGATCGCCTGGCGTGTGCAAAGCACGTAACCACGCACATTGACGTTCATCACGCCGTCGAAAACATCGAGCGGCAGATCAAGGATATCCTTGCCAGTGCGACCGTCCGCATCGTTGGTGTAATTGGCATTGAAGCCGTGGAGCGCACCGAATTCGGAAACGGCCAGCTTCACCGCCGCGCCTATCGAGGCCTCACTGCTGCCGTCCAGCTCGGTAGCGATGGCCTTGCCGCCTGCCGCAGTGATCTCGTTCACGCCTGCTTTCGCGGTCTCGGTGTCAATATCGCCGAGAACGACCGAAGCGCCCTCGCTGGCGTAGCGGCGCGCCATCTCATTGCCGATACCGCCCGCTCCCGCGATTACTATAACTTTTTCGGCCAGCCTGCCCTGCATCACTGATCTCCCGCACTACCGGACATGGCGCCGGCCTGATCGGGAATTCAGCATGATGCACCCGGCGCAGCAAGCGCGGAGGGCGCCGCCGGAGCGATGTCCGGCTCTCCCCGCGCAGGGAAGAACCGGACATTCGCGAAGAATCAGCCGCGAGCGGCCAGCTCCTGCGCCGCCGCGACGATAGCCGGCGGCTGGACAAGGTAGGCGTCTTCCAGCACCTTGGCGAAAGGCACCGCGCAATACGGCGCGCCGAGACGGCGCACAGGCGCCTTCAGCTTGCCGAACAGCTCTTCCTGGATGGTCGCCGCGATTTCGGCACCGGGGCCGAAATCACGCACAGCCTCATGCACGACGAGCGCGCGGCCGGTCTTCTCGACCGAGGCGAGTACGGTTTCCTTATCCCACGGCGAGATCGTGCGCAGATCGACGATCTCTGCCGAGATGCCCGCCTTGGCCAGCTCGGCGGCCGCCATGTGGCAATGCGCGACGATACCCGAATACGAGATCAGGGTGATGTCCTTGCCTTCCTGCGCGATCCGGGCCTTGCCCAGCGGAATCGGCCCCTGGTTCACCGGCACTTCGCCAGCCATGAACATGGTGCGGTTGTTCTCGATGAACAGCACCGGATCGGGATCCTGGATCGCCGACAACAGCAGGCCCTTGTAATCCGCCGGAGTTGCCGGGGCGACAACCTTGATGCCTGCCGTATGCGCGAACCAGCCTTCAAAGTGGTCACAATGCTGGCCGGCAGTCTGCCAGCCCGCGCCCGTCAACGTACGAATCACCATCGGAACCTGACTCTGTCCACCCGACATGAAGCGCAACTTCGCGGCATGGTTGACGATCATGTCCATGGCCACGGTGATAAAGTTCATCAGCATGATCTCGGCCACTGGCTTATAGCCAGCCATGGCCGCACCGATGGCGGCCCCGATGATCGACTGCTCTGCGATCGGTGTGGAGCGCACGCGCGCGTCGCCGAACTTGGTGGAAAGGCCCCGCGTCGTGCCCATCACACCGCCGCCTTCGCGATCCGCCACGTCCTCGCCAAAGACGAGAACCTTGGGATCCTTTTCCATCGCCTCGAACAGAGCAGCCGAAACTGCCTGCTGGCCGGTCATCTTGACCATTTCAATCGTATCGGTGCTCATGCCGGAATCTCCTCGGCAAAGACGTCACGGCGCAGTTCGTCCGTCGACGGAGGTTCACTCTGGAAGGCGAAGTCGATGGCATCCTGCACTTCGGCCTCGATCTTAGCCTGGATTTCGGCAAGCTGCTCTTCGGTGGCGACGCCGGTATCGATCAACTTCTGGCGATAGAGCGCGACCGGATCCTTGGCCATGGCCTCGGCCTTCTCTTCCTTGGTCATGTAGCTGTCGTCGTCACCGAAGACATGCCCCATGAAGCGGAAGGTCTTGCATTCGAGCAAGGTCGGCCCCTCGCCCGCACGGGCACGCTCGACGGCGGCATGCGCGTGCGCGTACATGTCGAACGGATCATTGCCGTCAACGGTGTAGCCCGGCATGCCATAACCGATCGCGCGCTTGGCGATGAAATCGACCGAGGTGCCGTTCTCGTAACGGGTGTGCTCGGCAAAACCGTTGTTCTGGCACACGAAAATCACCGGCAGCTTCCAGACAGAAGCAAGGTTCAGCGCCTCATGGAAGGCACCGATATTCGATGCCCCATCGCCAAAATAGGCGACCGTCACCTGTTTCGTGCCATCGAGCAGTGCTGCCCAGGCAAAACCATTAGCGATCGGCATCGAGGAACCGACGATGCCCGTTGTCACCATCACGCCCGTTTCGGGGTGGGTAAGGTGCATCGGGCCGCCCTTGCCCTTGCATGTGCCATCGACACGGCCGCAGATTTCCGCCCAGAGTGGGCGCAGCGGCATGTCCTTGGCGACCATGTCGTGGATGCCGCGATAGATCGTGCAGATCTTGTCATCGTCATTGAGCAGGTTGGAGACCGTTGCCGGAATCACTTCCTGGCCGCGCGCCGAATAGTAAGGCGCGGTAATGCGGCCACGGCGGATCTGCGAACGCGTCGCGTCGTCGTTACGCTCGATCCGCAGCATGCGGCGGAAAATATCGAGCTGCGTCGCGGCGTCCGGTGACGCCTTGTTGGTGTTGCTCTGGCTCATGGTCCCTCTCTCGAAAACCTCCGTCGCATGAATGTGCTGAACACATGCTCACTAGCCGCCTTGAACAAGGTTGCAAGCGCTAGCTAGGATCGCGAGGGGATTAGCGAGCGAGCGATGGAGAAGTGTGATGAAGCAGGCGAGAGTGCTGACCGGGAAGGGCATTGACGCCATCCTTGTGGAGGACGCCGCCATTCCTCGTCCCGGCTCCGGCGAAGCCCTGGTGCGCCTGAAGGCAGCAACTCTGAACTTCCGCGACCTGATCGTCGCCAAGGGGCTGATCCCCTATGTCGGCCGTGAACCCGATGTCGTGCCATGCTCCTGTTCCGCCGGCGAAGTGGTCGCCGTGGGAGATGGCGTCACACGCGTCGCGATCGGTCAGCGGGTCACACCGATCTTTTCGCCGGGCTGGATCGACGGCCCTTCCCCCACCAAGGACATGCTGGGCGGCTCTGCCGATGGCGTGGCCCGGCAATATGGTGTTTTTCCCGCCGAAAGCCTTAGCGCGATTCCCGACGAGCTTGGCGATCTCGAAGCCGCGACGTTGACATGCGCGGCGCTAACGGCATGGGCCGCCCTCACCCAGTTTCGAACCACCGCACCTGGGGATTGGATACTCGCGCATGGCACCGGCGGCGTCTCGATAGCCGCCCTGCAGTTTGCGAAAGCGATAGGCGC
>DASWWL010000141.1:0-13370 GCA_036400975.1 Novosphingobium sp.
ATGCTGCCGGCCGTTCGCATAACAACTCACACGCATCCACGCCCGTACTGCCGGGCACATACCACAAGCGCCGGCCGCACTGCCCGTTCGCTGCTCTCTACCTCCAGGCGCACACCCGGCCTCGCCAGCGGGCGATGACGCTTGTCTGTGTCAGACGGGGATCTTCTGGTTGACCGGACGATTGCCGGAATCGCCTTTTTGATCCGGGGAAATCGCGGGTCACTCCTGCAATGCCTGATGTGTTGCTTTGCCTTTCGATATGCCGCAATACGTTGTTCGCGGGATGTTCTGCATTATTCGGGAAACGCTTATCGGAAGTGCGCGGTATCTGCGGTTTAGCGTGTGATCCCTGTGTCAGCTTATTAAAAATAAGTATTTGATTTAAAGTATAAAAACTAGATATCCCCAATTCACCCGCAGTTTTCCCTTTTCTCCCTTTCGCGCTCGCGTATAAGAAAACCACCATCGGAATGATGATCCGTCTGCGTCTCGTTGAAAAATCGGGGCGATCCGGCCGTGCAGGTGCGCGGCCGGACGGGGAAGTCGTTGCGATTTCAGGGCGGACCCTTTGCGGGAATGGGGCGAAATGGCGGCACAGCAGCCATATTCTTACAGTGGACAGGGCTTTTCGCTCCAGGGCGACAAGGGTCGCTTCGTCCTGCCTTCTCAATTCCGCAAGACCGTCCGCGAATCCAGCTATGGCACCAAGACGCTCTGCATCGCCAAGCATGACCGTTGGAACTGCCTCACCGGTTTCGGCCTGACCCGCAAGGACGGCTTCGAAGCACAGCTCGACCGCGAGGAAGCGGTCGCGGTGCAGGCCGGCAAGGACTACGACCGCGAGTTGCGCGCCCTGCAGCTTTACGGCTTTTCCGAAGTGCCCTTCGACGACAGCGGCCGTTTCCTGTTGCCGGATCATCTCGGCCGTCTCGCGGGGGTTGCCGATCGCCTCTATTTCCAGGCGGCCGGTGCATTCTTCACCATCTGGCACCCTGAGGAACTGGCCAAGATGGGGGCAGGCTGGGAAGGGGCGCAGGCCGCCTGCGCCAACCTGGAGGCCGAGGCTTTGGCCAAAGGGCGCAAGGCATGAAATCCCCCCACATCCCCGTCCTCCTCGACGAGGTGGTCGCCGCCCTCGCGCCTGCGCCCGGAGCAGTAGTGGTCGATGCTACCTTCGGCGCTGGTGGGTATACCCGCCGCCTGCTGGATGCGGGCGCCACCGTGCACGCCTTCGACAGGGATCCCTCGGCCATCGCCGCCGGCCGCGACTGGCCCGAAACGCGCGAGGCGCCCCCGCGCCTTGTCCTCCATCCGCGCCGCTTCTCGGAAATGGTCGCGGGCCTCGCGGAAGTGGGGATATCGCGGGTGGATGGTGTTGCCATGGATATCGGCGTTTCCTCAATGCAACTGGACCAGCCGGAGCGCGGATTCGCGTTCGCTTCGGCCGGCGCGTTGGATATGCGGATGGAGCAGCAAGGGCCGAGCGCGGCCGATTTCCTGAACAATGCCGGCGAGGCGGAAATCGCCGATGTGCTTTATCGCTATGGCGAGGAACGGCAATCGCGCAGGGTCGCGCGCGCAATCGTCGCGGCGCGGCCGCTATCGACCACGGCGGAACTCGCCAACGTCGTGCGCAAGGCGCTCGGCCATCGTCCCGGCGCGCCCAAGGATCCGGCCACGCGCAGCTTCCAGGCGATCCGCATCCATGTGAACGCCGAACTGGACGAGCTGGAAACCGGGCTTGCCGCTGCCGAGACGCTGCTGCGCGCGGGCGGCAGGCTGGCCGTCGTCAGCTTCCACAGTCTGGAAGATCGCATCGTGAAGCAGTTCCTGCGCGATGCCAGCGGGGCCGTCGCTTCGGCTTCCCGTCATCTGCCTCAGGTTTCCTCAGGCCTCGTGCCTACTTTCGCGGCCGTCAGCAAGGCGATCCGTCCGTCCGAAGCCGAAATCGCGCGCAATCCGCGTTCGCGTTCGGCGACGCTGCGTTTCGCCACGCGCACCGAAGCGGCGGCGCGTGAGAGGAGGGCGGCATGAACCTGACGCGCGATCGCCTTCGTTCGGCCGGCTGGGCGCTGATCCTGACGATCTGCTGCGCCGTGACGCTGGCGCTGACGTTCCGCGTCAACGCGGTGAAAAGCCAGGTGCGCCTGGCCGAGCGTCAGATCGTCGCGCTCAAGCGCGAGAAGCTTTTCCTCGAGACCGAGTTCGAGGCGCGGGCCAACCAGCAGCAGCTCAAGGCGCTGAACGACGTCGAGTTCGGCTATGAAGCGCCGAAGGCCGACCAGTATATCGAGGGCGAACGCCAGCTCGCGAGCCTTGGCAAGCCGCGCGGTCCCGGCGCGCCGGCGCCGATCCGCGTCGCCGCCGTATTGCCCGCGGGCGAAGAAGGCTCGGCCTTTCCCGCGATGGTTTCGCCGCTGACCGGCAAGGCGATGGCGGCCGAGGTGAGCGAAGACACGCCTCGCAAGCCGGCGAGTTCGGCCGGGCTGCGCGACCGCCTGACGCGCATCGATCCTATCGTCGTCGGCAAGGCGGAGGCCACTCGCGAATGAGCGCGATCAGCGTCGCCACCACCACCATCACCACCGGCCGGCGGCAGCTGGTCAACGTTCGGCAGCAGTCGCTGCTGGTGGCGAAGTGGCGCGCGCTGTGGGTCATGGGGCTCTTTGCGGTGATCGCTGTCTGCGCCCTGCTCCGCATCCTGCTGCTGGGTTTCTTCGAGCCGGCGCCCGCCTCTCGCGGCATGGCGGACATGCTCTTGCCCGATCGCGGCGAAATTCGCGACCGGCAAGGCGTTCCCCTGGCGCGTGCGTTCAACGCCTATGCGCTGTGGTTCAATCCGAATGCGCTGGGCGGCGGGTCGGCGCTTGTGAAATCGCCGCGCGAGGTGGCCAATGCCCTGGCCCGCATCTTCCCCGATCTCGATGTCGAGGATATCGCCGCCAGGCTCGCCAGCGGGAAGCCGGGATATCTGCGCCGCCGTATCCTGCCGGAGGAAGCCAATCGCATTCACGCGCTGGGCGAACCCGCGCTCGAGTTCCCGCGCGAGAACCAGCGCTTCTATCCGCAAGGCTCGATGGCCGCGCATATCCTCGGTTTCGTCGGCGCCGACGGTCATGGCCGCGTCGGCATGGAGCAGGTGTTCGACGGGCAGCTCACCGATCCCGCCACGCGCGGCGCGCCCGCCGTTCTGTCCATCGATTCCCGCGTGCAGGGCGCACTGGAAGATGAGCTTGGGCGCGGAATCCGCGAGACGAATGCAAAGGGCGCGGCGGGGATAGTCCTGGACGTCGATACGGGCGAGGTCATGGCCCTTGCCTCGCTGCCTTCGTTCAATCCCAACCTGATCGACATGGCCAGCACGCCGAACATCTTCAACCGCGTCTCGAACCAGGTCTATGAACTCGGTTCCACCTTCAAGCCGATCACCGTCGCCGCCGCGATCGACGCCGGCACCGTGACCGACTTGTCGCGCCGCTATCAGTCGGCGCGGCCGATCGCCATCGGCGGTTTCCAGATTCGCGACAGCCACAGCCTGGGCGCTTCGCTCAATGTCCCGGAAGCCCTGATCCATTCGTCCAACATCGTCACCGCGCAGATTGCCGACGAATTGGGCAGTGCCCGCCTCAACGCCACGATGCGCGCGCTGGGCATGAACGAACGCCCCTATATCGAGCTGCCGGCGCGCGGCTTTCCGCTATGGCCCAAGGGCGATTGGTCGCGCATCACGACGATGACCGTCTCCTATGGCCACGGCATCGCGGTGACGCCCCTGCATCTTGCTTCGGCCTATGCGGCCCTGGTCAATGGCGGCATCTGGCGCCCGGCGACGTTGCGCAAGCTCGATCCCGGCCAGGTTCCGCAGGGCCGCCGCGTATTCAAGGCGTCCACCAGTGCGCGGATGCGCCAGCTGCTGCGCATGATCGTCGTCGATGGCACCGGCAAGAAGGCCGATGCGCCGGGCTTCCGCATCGGTGGCAAGACGGGTTCGGCGGAAAAGCCGGGCGCGGGCGGCTATCGCCGCAGTTCGCTGGTCGCGACTTTCGCCGCGGCCTTCCCGATGGATCGTCCGCGCTTCGTCGTCATCGCCATGCTCGACGAGCCGCAGGGCACCGCCGCCACCTCGTTCCAGCGCACCGCCGCGTGGAACACTGCGCCGATCGTCGGTCGCGTGGTCCCGCGCGTGGGGCCGTTGCTCGGCGTCATGCCCGACGATACGCGAGACGTCGATATCACCGACTTGTCGCCGCTTGTGCCGGGGAACGCTTCGGAATGAAGCTCGGGGCTCTCGCCGCGTCCGCAGGGATCGCCCTTGCCGAGGGCGGCGAGGCCGGAGTGACGGGCTTCGCCATCGATCATCGCAAGGTGGCGCCGGGCACGGTTTTCGGCGCGTTCGCGGGCGCCAGGTTCAATGGCGAGGATTTCATATCCGCCGCCGTCGCGGCCGGGGCCGTCGCCATCGTGGCGCGGCCGCAAGCGAAGGTGGAAGGTGCGATCCATATCGCGGACCTTGAGCCAAGGCGCCTATTCGCCCGGTTGGCATCCGGGTTTTTCGCGCCGATGCCCGAAACCATCGTCGCGGTGACCGGCACCAACGGCAAGACGTCCACCGTCGAAATGGTGCGGCAGATCTGGCGCATGGCAGGCCACCGTGCGGCCTCGATCGGCACGCTGGGCGTCACCACGCCGGACGAGACTGTCGCCACCGGACTGACGACGCCCGATGTCGTTACCTTCCTGGCCAATATGAGCGGGCTCGCGCGCGAAGGCGTCACGCATGTCGCCTATGAAGCATCGAGCCATGGCCTCTCGCAATTCCGCAACGAGGGGCCGGTGGTTGCGGCGGGCGCCTTCACCAATCTCAGTCGAGACCATCTGGACTACCATGCCGGCATGGACGAGTATTTCGCGGCGAAGATGCGCCTGTTCGATGAAGTCGTCGAGCAGAGCGGAAGTGCGGTTGTCTGGGCCGACGACGAGTGGTCCGAACGCGCGGCGGAGCATGTCCGCCGCCGCGGCCTGCGCCTCCTGACCGTGGGCGCGGCCGGTGATGCGATCCGGCTCGTTTCGCGCGAACCAGGGCAGCTCGGTCAATTGCTCCATATCGAACATGGCGGCGTGGGCTTCACCATCAATCTGCCGCTGATCGGCGCCTATCAGGCGGCGAATGCCCTCGTCTCGGCGGGATTGGCGCTGGCGACCGGCGGCGATCCGGGGCAGACATTCGATGCCTTGGGCCGATTGCAACCGGTGCGCGGCCGTCTGGAACGCGCCGCCATCAATCATGCAGGCGCGCCGGTCTATGTCGACTATGCGCACACTCCCGATGCGCTGGCGGCGGCCATCGCGGCGTTGCGCCCGCATGTGAAGGGCCGGTTGTTCGTGGTATTCGGCGCGGGCGGAGACCGCGACCAGGGCAAGCGGCCGGAGATGGGCCGGATCGCAGCGCGCGATGCCGATGTGGTGATCGTCACGGACGATAACCCGCGCGGAGAAGATCCGGCCACCATCCGCGCGCAAGTCATGGCGGGAGCACCAGGCGCGCGGGAGATGGGCGATCGCCGTTCCGCGATGGCGGCTGCGATTGCCGAGGCGGGACATGACGACATCGTGCTCGTTGCGGGCAAGGGGCATGAGCAGGGGCAGATTATCGGCAGCGGCGCGGTTATGCGCGTGCTGCCTTTCGATGACGTATCGGTGGCGCGGGAATGCGCCGGGATTGCCTGGAGTGAACTGAAATGAACGCCGCAGCCCGCATTATCGACTGGCCTGCCGATCCCGCGGATGCCCTGCCGCTCGCATTGTGGAGCGCAGAGGCGATCGCCGAGGCTGTCGATGGCGTGGCCAGCGCGGATTTCCAGTGCTCCGGCGTCGAGATCGATTCTCGTGACGTGCTGCCCGGCGATTTGTTTTTCGCCTTGAAGGGCGAAAGCATGGATGGGCACCGTTTCGTCGAAGCGGCCTTCGAAAAGGGCGCTTCGGCGGTAGTCGTGGATCGTCCGGTGGACGGTCCGCATGTCCTTGTGAAAGACACCACCCTGGCATTGCAGATGCTGGCACGCGCGGCGCGGGGGCGCGGCGAGCCGCTGGTGGTCGGCGTCACCGGCTCGGTAGGAAAGACGGGCGTGAAGGAGGCGATCTTCGCCGCCCTCGACCGCTCGAGCCGGGGCGCCGCCCATCGCTCGGTCAAGAGCTACAACAATCACGTCGGGGTGCCGTTGAGCCTGGCCCGTATGCCGGCGCGCGCCAGGTTCGGTATTTTCGAGATGGGCATGAACCATGCGGGCGAGATCGCGGCGCTGACCCGGCAGGTCCATCCGCATGTCGCCGTCATCACGACGATCGCACCTGCGCATATCGAGATGCTGGGCAGCGAGGAAGCGATCGCGGACGCCAAGGCCGAGATTTTCGAAGGCCTTGTTCCCGGCGGTGTTGCGGTGATCCCGGCGGACACTCCGTATTTCGAACGTCTCAAGGCCAAGGCGGAGCATCATGCGGTCCGGGTCGTGTCCTTCGGCAAGGCCGTGCACGCCGATGTTCGTTTGCTGGATGCCGTTGCCGCACCGGGCGGCGGCTCGCTGGTGACTATCGACATGGGCGACCGTCGCCTGTGCTATACCGTTTCCGCACCGGGCGAGCACTGGATCGTCAACTCGCTGGCGGTCATGGCCACCGTGCGCGCGGTGAAGGGCGATCTTGGCGCGGCCGGTCTTGCCCTTGCCGAGATGGAAGGTCTGAAGGGACGCGGTGAACGTCTGGAAATCCCCGTGGGAGAAGGCACCACGCTCGTCATCGACGAAAGCTACAACGCCAATCCCGCTTCAATGCGCGCCACGCTGGCCCAGCTTGGCGCCACCCCGGCGCGCCGCCGTATCGCCGTCCTTGGCGCGATGAAGGAACTCGGCGATTTCGCTCCCGGCTTCCATGCCGCCCTGGCCGGGCCGATCGCCGAGGCCAACGTGGATTTCGCGCTGCTGGTGGGGGACGAGATGGGCGCGCTGGCGGACGAACTGGGGAAATCGGCGGGCGGCGCGCTTGGCAAAGCGTTTCGCTTCGCGCATTGCCGGAATGCTGCCGAGGCCCGCATCCTGCTCGCGGAATTCGGCGTGGAAAGCGGCGATGCGATCCTGGTCAAGGGATCGAACTCCGTGGGACTGGGAGCGCTTGTCGCGGCGCTCGCCGGCAAGGAAGGTTAGGTTCGCCGGTCAATGCTCTATCTGATCGCCGATTGGTTCCATTTTGAAGGCATGGCGAACCTCTTTCGCTACCAGACGTTCCGCGCCGGCGCCGCGCTGCTGACGGCGCTCGTCATCGGCCTGATCATCGGGCCGCGCTTCATCAACATGTTGCGCGTCCGCCAGGGCAAGGGCCAGCCGATCCGCGAGGACGGGCCGAAGACGCACCTTGCCAAGCGGGGAACGCCCACGATGGGCGGGCTGATGATCCTGACTTCGCTGATCGTTTCGATGCTGTTGTGGATGGATCTCACCAATCCTTTCGTCTGGGCCTGCCTGGCGGTTACGGCGGGGTTCGGCGCTATCGGCTTCCTCGACGATTACGACAAGGTGACGAAGCGCAGCCACAAGGGGGTGCCGGGTCGCGTGCGGCTGCTGCTGGAGTTCCTGGTGGCGGGCATTGCCGCCTGGATCATCGTCAGCCAGATCAGCACCAACCTTTATGTGCCGTTCCTTTCCAATCGTTACATCCCGCTGGGGCCCTTCTATTACGTCTTCGCCGCGGTGGTGATCGTCGGCGCGGGCAACGCGGTGAACCTTACCGACGGGCTGGACGGCCTTGCCACGATGCCGGTGGTGATCGCCGCCGGCGCTTTCGCCATCATCGCCTATCTTGCGGGGCGCGTGGACTTCGCCAACTATCTGGGCATTCCGCACGTGCCGCGCGCGGGTGAGCTTGCCATTCTGTGCACGGCGATCATGGGGGCGGGGCTGGCGTTCCTCTGGTTCAACGCGCCGCCCGCCGCCGTCTTCATGGGCGACACCGGCAGCCTTGCCCTTGGCGGGGCGCTGGGCGCGATCGCGGTCGCCGCGCATCACGAGATCGTGCTCGCCGTGGTCGGCGGTCTTTTCGTGCTGGAAGCCGCCTCGGTCATCATCCAGGTGTTCTTCTTCAAGCGGACGGGCAGGCGCGTGTTCCGTATGGCGCCGATCCATCATCATTTCGAGCAATTGGGCTGGGCCGAATCCACCGTGGTCATCCGTTTCTGGATCATCTCGATCGTGCTGGCGGTGATTGGCCTCGCCACCCTGAAGCTGAGGTGACGCCGGGCCGATGATTATCTCGGACGCCTTTGCCGGAAAACGATACGCGGTCCTCGGCCTGGCGCGTTCCGGGCAGACCGCGGTGGAGACGCTGCTGGCGAGCGGCGCGCGCGTGACCGCATGGGACAACCGCGAGGAGCCGCGCCAGGGCCTTGCCGAGCGTGGGGTCGATATCGCCGATCCGGCGGTTATCGATCTTGCCGGTTTCGCGGGCGTGGTCGTTTCGCCGGGGGTGCCGCTCAATCGTCACCCGATCGCGGAAAACGCCGCGCGCGCCGGGGTGCCGGTGATCGGCGACATAGAGCTTTTCGCGCTGGCTCGGCCCAACCTGCCCGCGCACCGCGTCGTCGGCATCACCGGGACGAACGGCAAGTCGACCACGACCGCGCTTGTCCATCACTTGCTGAAGAGCGCTGCGATCCCGGCGCGGATGGGCGGGAACATCGGCCTGCCCGTCCTGGGGCAGGAGCCTTTGCAGGCAGGCGGCGTCTATGTGCTGGAACTGTCCAGCTATCAGATCGATCTGACACGCAACCTCGATTGCGAGGTGGCGGCGTTGACCAACATAACGCCCGATCACCTCGATCGCTACGACGGCTTTGTCGAGTACACCGCTTCCAAGGCGCGGCTTTTCGCCATGCAACGGGCGACGCACCATGCCGTCTTCGGAGTGGGCGATGCCGAAACGGCGGAAATCGCCGCGCGTGAGGCGGAGCTGCGCGAGCCCGGCTTCGTGCACGTCGTCGATGGACAGGATCTGCTGCCGCTTCAGCCGGACTGGCCTTCGCTGCAGGGACCGCACAATCTGCAGAATGCCGCCGTGGCCGTCGCTATCGTATCGGCGCTGGGGCTGGCCCCGGCGCAATGGAAGGCGGCGCTGCCGACGTTCCGGGGCCTGCCGCACCGCATGGAACGCGTCGCGGAGGCGAACGGCGTTCTTTTCATCAACGACAGCAAGGCGACGAATCCGGCTTCGACCGCGCCCGCGCTGGCCGCCTTTCCGCCCAGACCGGAGCGGCGCATCCACTGGATCGTCGGCGGCCTGCCCAAGGGCGAGGATCTGGAAGAGTGCGCGCCCTGGTTCGGCAATGTCGCCGCCGCCTATACGATCGGCGATGCCGGGCCGATGTTCGCCGCCCTGCTGGCGCCGCACATGCCGGTCAAGCGCAGCGAGATGATGGCCGAGGCGATCCGCGAGGCGATCGCCGCCGCGAAGCCGGGGGATGTCGTCATGCTGTCGCCGGCTTGCGCCAGCTTCGACCAGTTCCGTGACTACGAGGCGCGCGGCGACGCGTTCCGCCAGATCGTCGAGGCGCTGATCGACCCGGATGGCCTGCAGGAGGTGGCCGGCTGATGGCTACGCATCCGCCCGTCGTGCCCGGCCTGGGCGCCGCGTCCAATTCCGGCAGCGCCCGCCGCCGCAGCCGTCGCGGCGAGATCGGCATCTGGTGGCGCGAGATCGACCGGGTCCTGCTGCTGCTGGTGCTGACATTGATGGCCATCGGCAGCGCCGCCGTCGCCGCCGCTTCCCCCGCCAGCGCGCGCCGGCTGTCGACCGCGGTCGAAAAGCTCGACGACCTTCATTTCTTCACGCAGCATATCCGCTGGCAGCTCCTTGGGCTTGTCGCGATGTTTTCGGCCTCGTTCCTGCCCAAGGACATGGCGCGTCGCGCGGGCATTCTGCTCGGTTTCGCGATGCTCGTCGGGCTGATGCTGGTGCCGGTGGTGGGCAGCGAGGTGAACGGCGCACGCCGCTGGCTGAACCTGGGCGTGTCGCTGCAGCCGTCGGAATTCCTCAAGCCCGCGTTTGCGATCGGCCTTGCCTGGATACTGTCATGGCGGGTGCGGGATCCCAACTTGCCGGTAGTGGAGATCAGCGTCGGAGTGATGGGCCTCGTTGCCGGCCTGCTGATGCTGCAGCCCGACTTCGGCTCGACGATCCTGTTCGGCAGCGTATGGTTCGTGCTCGTGCTGCTTTCCGGACTGTCGGTGCGGCGCATCGGCGTGGCCGGTCTGGCGGGCGTGCTGGCGATGGTCGCGACTTATCTGCTTTACGACAACGCGCGCCACCGCATCGACGCGTTCCTCGGCGGCGGCACTGCCTTCGATCAGGTCGATCTGGCGCAGCGCACGCTGCTGGCCGGGGGCTGGACCGGAAGCGGCCTGTGGCTCGGCACGCGCAAACTTTCGCTGCCGGAAGCCCATACCGACTATATCTTCTCGGTGATTGGCGAAGAGTTCGGCTTGCTGGTGTGCGGCGTGATCGTATTGCTCTATCTTGCCGTCGTCGTCCGGGTGCTTATGCGCCTTGTGGAGGAAGAGGACCTGTTCACCGTGCTTGCCGCTACCGGTCTTACCGCCCAGCTTGGCGGGCAGGCCTTCATCAATATCCTGGTCAACCTTCAGCTCTTTCCATCGAAGGGAATGACATTGCCGCTGATCTCCTATGGCGGTTCCTCCACCGTGGCGCTGTGCCTCGGTGTCGGGTTTCTGCTGGCGATCACGCGGCGTAATCCCTTCATCACGCGCGAAGGCTTGTCGCTGCGCGATTCTGGAGCGAAGCGATGAGCGCCGTCAGCCGCCATTACGTGCTCGCCGCCGGGGGAACCGGCGGCCATCTCATTCCCGCCTTCGCGCTGGCGCAGGAACTGGAACGGCGCGGCCATCATGTCGGGCTCATCACCGATGCGCGCGGGGCGGCGATACCGGGCAAGCCCGCCTTGCTGCCAGCGCATGTGCTTCCCGCCGGACGGCTGCAGGGAAAGAACCCGCTGAGCTGGGTCAAGGGCGCCAGGGCGATCATCGAAGGGCGCCGCATGGCGCTGCGCCTGTTCGAAAGCTTTCAGCCGTCGGCGGTGGTGGGTTTCGGCGGCTATCCTGCCTTGCCCGCACTGCTCGCCGCGATTTCGTCTGGCACGCCAACCGTGATTCACGAACAGAACGCGGTGCTGGGCCGCGTCAATCGTTTCCTTGCGGGCAAGGTCAACGCCATCGCCACCGCCTATGCCGAGGTCGATCGCCTTGCTCCGCAGCATGAAGGCAAGGTGCACCTCGTCGGCAATCCGGTGCGCGAGGATGTGTTGCGGCTGCGCGAACAGCCTTTCCCCGCCTTCACTGATGAGGGCCTTCTGCGGGTGCTGGTGACGGGCGGTAGCCAGGGTGCGCGGGTGCTGTCGGAAGTCGTGCCCGACGGCCTTTCGATGCTCCAGCCGGCGCTCCGCTCGCGTCTACAGGTCACGCAGCAGTGCCGCCCCGAAGATATCGACGCGGTGCGTGCGCGCTATGCCAGCCATGGCATCCCCGCCGAGCTCGGCACATATTTCGAGGATATGGCGGAGAGGCTGGCCGACGCCCATCTGTTCATCGGCCGGGCCGGCGCTTCGACCATCGCGGAACTGACCGCCGTGGGTCGTCCGGCCATCCTCGTGCCGCTGCCCATCGCCACCGACGATCATCAGGCGGCCAACGCGCGCGAAATGGCTGCGGCGGGGGGCGCGCGATCGATCCGGCAGGAAAAGTTCACCGGCGCAGAACTGGCCAAGCAGATACAGGCGATGGCGCAGCATCCGGAAACGTTGGCCAATGCGGCGCATGCCGCCTGGAACTGCGGCTATCCCAACGCCGCCTCTGATCTTGCCGATCTTGTCGAGAGCTTTGGCGGGGCTCCCCTGATGGACGTGATCCGCGTCGCCGGGCAGGTCGCGCCCGCCGGTCAGGGAGCGCTGGCGATGGAGACGGCGGAATGAAGGGCGTCGGCACCGATATCGGCACTATCCATTTCGTCGGCATCGGCGGCATCGGTATGTCCGGCATCGCCGAGGTGATGAGGAACCTCGGCTACAGCGTGCAGGGCAGCGACATCGCCGAAAGCTATGTCGTCGAAGGCCTGCGCAAGCGCGGAATCAGGGTGATGATCGGCCACGCCGCCGAGAATCTCGGCGATGCGGCGGTGGTCGTCATCTCCACTGCCGTGAAGCGCGATAACCCCGAGGTCGCCGCCGCGCTCGAAGCGCGCGTTCCCGTCGTCCGCCGGGCCGAAATGCTCGCGGAACTGATGCGTCTGAAGAACACCGTCGCGGTGGCCGGCACGCATGGCAAGACCACGACGACTTCAATGATCGCCTGCCTGCTCGATCATGGCGGGGTCGATCCGACGGTGATCAACGGCGGCATCATCAACTCCTACGGGTCCAACGCGCGCCTTGGCGCGAGCGACTGGATGGTGGTCGAAGCCGACGAGAGCGATGGCAGCTTCCTGCGGCTCGACGGGACGATCGCCGTCGTCACCAATATCGATCCCGAGCATCTGGACCACTACGGCAGCTTTGATCGGGTGAAGGAGGCGTTCGTCGAATTCATCGAGAACGTGCCTTTCTATGGCGCCGCGGTGCTCTGCATCGATCATCCCGAAGTGCAGGCCGTGATCCCCAAGGTGCGCGATCGCCGCGTCATCACTTACGGTTTCTCCGCTCAGGCCGACGTGCGCGGCGAGCATGTGGCGCCGGTGCCGGGCGGTAACCGCTTTGACGCCGCGATCCGTCAGCGTGACGGCAGCTTCCGCCGCATCGAAGGCATCGAACTGCCGATGCCCGGCCGTCACAATGTCCAGAACGCCCTGGCGGCCGTGGCTGTCGCCGTCGAGATGGGATGCGATGATGCGGTCATCCGCTCCGGCTTCGGCAAGTTCGGTGGGGTGAAGCGCCGCTTCACCAAGGTCGGCGAGATCGACGACGTGACCGTGATCGACGATTACGGCCACCATCCGGTAGAAATCCGCGCTGTGCTGGCCGCCGCGCGCGAAGGCGTTACGGGCCGGGTGATCGCTGTCGTCCAGCCGCACCGCTTCACCCGCCTGCGCGATCACCTGGAAGATTTCCAGGGAGCGTTCAACGACGCCGACGTCGTCTATGCCGCGCCGGTCTATGCAGCCGGCGAGCAGCCGATCGACGGCGTCGATTCCGCGGCGCTCGTCGCCGGGCTCAAGGAACGGGGGCACCGCTCGGCGCATCTGGTCGATGGCGCGGACGGACTGGCCGACGTGCTGGCCGAAAGCGCGCAGCCGGGCGACATGGTCGTCTGCCTTGGCGCGGG